>CAKTXN010000103.1 GCA_934630905.1 uncultured Eggerthellaceae bacterium | reverse complement strand
CCGCGGCAGATGGCGCCATCTCACGCACTTGCCCAGGGTTAAATCCTGCAGCGCGATAGCACTCCGCAACGTGGATGGTGCACGGACCCGAACAGGCACCCCACCTGAACGCATCGCCTTGATCCGCAGAATCGTCCTTGCATGCTGCGGTTATGCAATTTTCAGATAAGGGAACGTACATCCTGCCACTGGGAACAACAAATCGCTCGCAGAAAACAGCGCTTGCATCCGCCGCGCCGGGCCATGGCGCCGTAAACTCATCGCATCCAAGAAGGTGTGCCGTTTGAACAAGCTCTTCAAATGCCCGTTCGGTAGGCTCGGCTGCAAATACCCGGGCAAGAACACAATACACCTGCGCTGCCGCCTGTGCTTGAATGGCATCTTCCCTGTTCATAACTAACACACCTTCCCGTGGATTCCCTGAAACAAACAATACCTTGAGCCCCGCTGCCAACAACCTCCGCTGCACTACGCTGCAGCTACCGCCACCGCCGCGTAAATAACCAGGAAGCGAAGCATGAAACCGCCGATCAGAACACAGCACTCAGCAGCCATTGCCGCAGGTCCGGAGGCCAGCGCCGGGTTCTTGCGCATGGCGATCTCAAGAACGAACGGCACCACCAGGCCGATGGCGATAAGTCCCACCCAGAACGCCGCCGCATACGCACCGCTTATCAGCGCCGCAACCGAAGCTGCAGCCGCCGCTGCCGCAGAGCCGGCAACGCTTTGCGTCACCATAAGCAGCACCGCAATAAGAACCGCTTCAAGAACGGGAAGCACCAAGCTGGTCTTATGCGTGAACGCAAGATTCTCAAGCTCGGGAGCATGCATGATATGCCCCGCCAAGATAACCGCCGCAAAACCAGCAGATGCAGCAGAAACAATGAACAACACCGGCAGCAAGAACGGATTCCACAGCGGGAACGCAACGCTTGCATCACCCAGCAACATACCGGTATAACCCGCAACGCCAAGAGCTAAAACCATACCCACGATATCCAGAGCCTTCGGCGTGACCTTCTTCTTCGCCTGAATCAGCAGTGCCACAAATGTGACCAGCAAGAACACTGTGAGCAGAACGACGCCCCACATCATGATAGAGCCCGGGTTGTTCAGCAGGCCGAAGAAACGCAGCGGATGCATAAGGCCCGCGCGTGCATCAACCATAAGCATGAGCGTACCTATGGCAACGGCAAGCAGGGCGATAAGCAAGCCGGTGAACTTCAGCTTTGCGCCATTGGGGCATTTCCATCCCGCGATGACCGCAAGAACAAAAGCGCCCGCGCCCAAGCCCGCCAAGAACAGGTACAGCGCTACCATCCAATTCCAAATCATTACGATCACCCCTTAAACGGCTTAAGAACGTTGCCACCACGATGAACCGCGGAAGCCACCGGAGCTTCAAGCGTAGCCGCCAGGCCAACGTAGGTCAGCGACGGATTCAACCCCAGGTCGGCATAGAGGCCTTCGCTTCCCAACTGCGCAATCTTCTTGGAAATATCGCTGTTCGGGTCGTTCAGGTCGCCGAAGAAGCGCGCATTAGTCACGCAGGTGCTCACGCAAGCAGGCAGCAAGCCGTTCGTGATACGGTGGTAGCAGAACGTGCACTTGTCCACTTCGCCCGCTTCGTTCACCCAACGCACCTGGTAGGGGCAGGCAGCCATGCAGTACTTGCATCCAATGCACTTGTCGGCGTCAACCAGTACCACGCCATCTTCCGTGCGATAGCTGGCGCCTGTCGGGCACACCTTCACGCAAGGGGCATCGGCGCAATGGTTGCATTGCTTGGGCATATTGGCGCGCGTCACGTTGGGATAAACGCCCGCATCCCAGCTTTCCACCCAGGTATTGAAGCATCCCAGGGGAATGTCGTTTTCCTGCTTGCAAGCAACGGCGCAAGCGCTGCATCCGATGCATGCCGACAAATCAATCAACATGCCATATCGTTTCTCGCTCATTTGTCAGCACCTCCCTTATGCTTTCTCGATCTTGTAGAATCCGCCGCAACGTCCGGGGCTAGCCGCTTCGGGGTCGGAAATGGGATAGACCGCATCTTTGACCGTAGGGTCCAAAATGTTCTTCAAGTGAACGCCCGCGCCAATGTCGGGATTGCCCGGCGTAGTCTTATCATCGATGGTCACCGACTGCGCGCCGTACGCGATATGGCCATAACCCCAGGCCACGCCAAACGTTCCCTTTGCAATGCCGCCGCGAACCATGGCTTTGCCCTCCATGACATCGCCTTCGCTGGACGTGATACGAACCTTATCGCCATCGGAAATGCCGCGCGCCTTCGCGTCATCGATGTTGATTTCCAGATAGTTCTCCTTGCAAAGATCGCGCATAATGGGGCTGTTCGCCAGCATGGTGGTAGAGCGGAAGCGCGGCTTGTAGTTCGTGGACTTGAAAGAGTATTCCTTGGTGTCGTAACGGCTTTCTAGCGGCGTCTTGTCATCGAACAGCTCGGGCGTCCAATGCATGGTGCCGCACCAGTTCTCGCCCGTTGCCGAGCTTTTTGCCAGGGCGCGCTTCTCGAAGTAGATATTGACCATGAACTCCGAGGCAAACCTGCTGCGCTCGCCGTCGTAGGCCATCTCAATGGGCCAGAAGCGACCACCGCGAGAAAGCACGTTGAGCACCTTCGGCCACTCTTCTTCGCTCAGCGCGGCCTTCCAAGACGCAGGCAGCTCGTCAAGCGCTTGCAGTTTCACGTCTTCGGCGGAAACATCTTCCACGGGCGTGGTGTCGTAAGCCAGATTCGCAACAGCCTTCAAGAAGAAATCGCAGGCGTCATTGAGCGGCCACATGGTGCCGTCGGCCGCTTCGATGGCGTTGTCGCCCCAACCGGGCAGACCGCAGATCTTCGCAACATCGGCGCAGAACGCCTCGTAGCTCATGTAGCGACCATCGGCCAGCTTCGGCACTTGCGGAGTGGTTGTGGGCCAGCGCACCGTGTTGCCCTTGCCGCACCAGTAACCTTCGTTCGTAACCACGCCAAAGCTCTCGAAGGGATTCGTGTCGGGAATCACGTAGTCGGCCAAGTTGGCATGCTCGCCCAGAACAACGTCGCATGCAATGTGCAGCGGCACCACGGCGGGGTCCTTCAGGCGGTCGATGATCTCATCGCGCATGGCGCCCGGCGTTGCCTGCAGCGTGTTCACCATCCAGGAAATCAGGATTTTCGCCTGATAGGGGTAACAATGGGCAATGGACACAAGCGCCTGGTTATCGGAGTTCGTCGGCAGCGCGTACCACGGCAGCTTCGGCTGAGGGTTCACTTCGCCGGCCGCAACGCGGCGTTTGTACTCAGAGGTGGTTTCCCATCCGCGGCTTGTGCGAGAGATGTACGTGCATGTCTTCGTGGACGTGTCCGGCTTGCCCTTGACCGTACCCAGCTTGTAGCGGTCACCGTCGGTGGTGGTTTTCGCGCTTACACGACGCGGCGTCTGGCCGCCTTTCATCTGGTCGGAGCCGATCATGGCGTCAAGAACGTGGTAGATGCACGCGGAGTCCAGGCCGTTGATGGTTGCTGTGGAGCCCAAGCCTGTAGCGGAAGCCTTCGTGCCGTGCGAGGTGAATTCGCGAGCGATATCCGTCACAACGCTTTCCTCAACGTCACAGATGGCAGCCCATTCGGCAACGGTATGCTCGTATGCGGCGTCCTTCAGGAACATATAGACTGAACGCACTTTCACGCCATTGACTTCGCCTTCGAATTCAATGGCGGCCTTTGAACAAGCGCGGTTTGCAGCGGGCTCGCCCGTTTCGGCGTCAATAACCACGTAATGCTCAACGGCGGTGGCGCTTTCCACGGACGGAGGCGTAATGCCGGCATCGGCGGCGCGCATGAGCTTTCCCTTGTTCGCGTGGGTTTCGTCCACAATAACCAGATGGCTTGCGTTGCTAAACGACGCATACCCCGCCGCAAGCGCTGCAGCATAGCTCGGAAGTGCCAGGTATTCGGCGTTGTGCGCGGCGTTGTCCATCATCCAGCGGATCATGCCCAGCGCAAACGCCGTGTTGGTGGCCGTCTTAATGGGACGCCACGTAATGCCTTTCTGAGCAGGAGTAACGCAGCCATTGCCCAAAACGGGATCAACAACGTCCATCTTGCAGCGACCCGAAGACAACGCCTCAACCGTGCGGCGCGCAATGCCCTGATAGCTTTTGCCGTTAGACCCGGGGAAGCAGCCAATCCACAAAATGTACTCAGCTTCTTCGATATCGCTTCGCAGGTCGCGTGCGCCCGTCTTATACACGTTCGTGTTCTTCGCGCCGCCGCAAGACGAGCCGTGGCTGTGCACGTTGATAGAGCCGAACGCGTTGACAAAACGACTGTTGATAACGGAACGGCCATCGCCGCGTCCACCCAGTTCAACAAGCTGGTTAGAGATGGGGCCCAGCTCGGGAGACGCAGGATCAAGCGGCGTTACGGTGTCATGAAGCGCCAAGAAGCCTTCGATTTCGGTATCTTCGCCAATTTCAGCGAACAGCTTGCCGCCTTCGGTGACTTCCTTAATAAGCTGATCCCACGTGATGGTCTTCCACTTGCCCTCGCCGCGTTTGCCAGCGCGCTTGAGCGGAGCCACAATACGGTCGGGCTGGTTGTATCCATCCCACGAACCAAGGCCGCGCCCGCACAACGTGCCACGCGTGATGTTGCCGCACCCAGGCGCTTGGCTCATGGAGCGATACGCATCGGCAAGCGGCTGAGTGAAATTCAGATACGGGTAGGCATTATTCGGGTTGTAGGGATTGCCGCCTACGCTCAAAACGCGCCCCGTAGCGCGGTCGAGCTTCACGCGATTGCCACAGCTGCTGTAGCACGCAAGGCAGGCACCGTAGCGGATGATCACATCCTGGTTTACGGTAACCTCTCCCGTTTTCGGATCAACGCGTGCCTCAATGGGCTTGCCGTGACGCTGCTCGGGATACTCCACATCGGCAGCGAAAGCGTGGTCGGCGCCCCCTGCCATGCCGAATGTCGCACCCGCGACCGAGAGTGCTCCCAAGCTTCCAGCGGCCTTCATAAAGGTGCGTCGATCAAGGTTGAGTGGTTTCATCTTCCCCTCCTATCGCTTCTTCTTTCTTTCCCGCTTCTCTTCGTTTGCCTTCCTTTTGCAAGGCGAACGTCTTGGCTTCATGATGCATAATCAGCGCGCGCAACACATCACGGTGCTACGATGATTTCTCAAGGCGCGCTGCAAAAGCCCAGGTCGCGCCTAATGGTGATATGACTATTTTCTTTTTAGGGCTCCTCTGAGTTTTACGAGTAGCTGACTTTTTATCTTTGCTACGGTAGACTTTACCCAAGGGAATACGAGGGGACGGAAAAGCACTATGAAGTTAGTCACGGCGTTTCTTGATACGTGCCGCCGCTCGGGCGGACTTGGCCTGCTGCTTGGTTGGATGTACTGCGCGTTTTTCTCGTGCGGGCTTGTTCCCCATATCATTATTCTGCGCTCATCGGAACACGTCTGGCAGTGGGTCGGCGTAGGCATGGCCGCCAGCGCGTTGATTATTGCCCTGCTGCGCACGCTGCGTAAATCCACCCTTGCGTTTTCGAAGTCGGCAGGCGTTGTGGGCGCACTGTGCGGTGCCGTGGGATCGTGCTGTATTTGGCTTGCCTTTGCGGGCACTACCTGGAACGTTGCCCTTTCAACCACGGGCGGATTGCTAGCAGGTGTCGGCTTGGCCATTATGGCTGTCATCTGGGGACGCTGCTTAAGCGGATTCGAGGTCGCACGCCTTGAGCGTACCGTGCCCGAAGCGTTCATCATGGCGTTTGCGTTGTACTTCGTTTTGCTGGCAGCAAAGGGCGCGCTGTTCTTGCTTGCTTGCATTCTGATGCCCCTAGGGTCCATGTTCATGGCATTTCATCGCACTGACC
>CAKTXN010000102.1 GCA_934630905.1 uncultured Eggerthellaceae bacterium | reverse complement strand
CGTTGCAGCGCATCGTCCATAAGCGCGCGCCCCACGCCATACCCGCGCCACGTGGACACCGTGACAACCGGATTCACGTGCACCACGCCGTTTGCACCATGTGCCACGCGCAAAAAGCCCACAATATCGCCGGCCGCGCTCTGGGCAACGGTAATGTTTTCCATGGACGGCATATCGTCCATGCCTTCCCACGAGGCATATGCGTTAACCGTATCCGCATCTTCCTCGCGCGCAGGACGCAACGTGAATAAATCAGCCATGAACAGGCCTTTCTCTATCGATCTCGTTATTCGCTTCGGGCGCAACAAACCGGAGAAGGAGCCACCGCGCACCTTCGCCACGTACCTTCACCAAGCCAGCCTACATGATAGGCGGCACGTAAATCTTGTTGCGCGAGTCGGGGATGCTCTTCTTCGCCAGCTCCGTTAGACCCTTCACAATGGTAGGCATGGCGCTTACGGGCACACCCATGAACATCATGTCTTCGCCCAGGTCGGTGGCGGCGCGACAGCCGTAGCAACCGAATGTGATGTTGGGCTGCTGCTCAAGCCAGGGGTACAAAACGGCCTCGACGCACATGGAGTTGTAGCCGCTCGCCTTGAAGTCGAAGCGATGGCCGGTGTAGTACGCCATGGACATGCACAGCCACATCATGTGCTCGGGCGTGCCGGTGAACACTACGACTTCGGGCTCGCGCACCGTTTTATTCAGCGGAGCCACATATGTCGCGCGCTTGCTGTGAGCAGGCAGCGTGGGGCGCTCGCGCACCATCTGAGCTGCGGCTTCGGCGTTCACCAACTTATGGAACAGCACGTAAATCTCGCCCGTTGCCAGCTTTTCGGGAACGCCCGTCATGCCAAAAATAGACGTGCCATCGGGGCAGGAATGCTTGAACGGCGGCATAAGAATCGACGCGCCACGACGCGCCGCCATCATCGCCTGGCAGAAGCGCAGGTTCTCGGTCGGCATGGGGGCATCGGGCAGAAGCTCGTCTTTATCGATAAGGCTCACCGCCACCGGCTGCCAGCGCAGGCCCAGCTTCTCCATGCAAATGCGCTGCCATTCGACGTATTGTTGGTGCAGGTCGTTGCAAATCTGTTCCGCGCGCGGTTCGTTGGCAAAGGTCGCGTCGAACGTGGCGTCGCCCAGCGCATCGATGGTCAGCGAACGCGTGGGGCAATTTCCCGCGCACGTGGTGCAACCCACGCACAGCTCGGGATGCGCCGCCACCGGATAGCCGTTTTCGTCTTCTTCCAGCACGTCACAGGGGCAAAACGCAATGCACAGACCGCATTTCACACAACGCTCCGGCGAATGCGTCATGCGATAGCTCACCGTGTTACTTTCACGGCGTTCTTCGTTCCAGTGCTGAATTTGCTGTTCAATTTCTTCCATAGTTCCCTCTCATATGCGGAAATGCGAAGCAACGGAGCGGCGATGCATCGCCGCACGCTCCGACGCCCTGCGCGTCTCTAAGCACCCTGCGTTCCAGCATGGTACGCGCCCGCATCGCCGCGCGCCCCGACGCCTTGCGCCTTCGCATCGCCACCTTCCGCTTTCAAACCCTTAGAGTGTGTCTGCTATTGTACGACACCCCTCGCCATCCACCAAGCGCGCGGCGCGAAAGAGCACATGTGTCGCCAAGTGCCGAGCTCTTCCGACCCCTTCGCCTTTTGCATCGCTGCTCGAAGCAATCAGCGCGCTGTCATTCAATACGCAATGACCTGTCGTTGAAAAAACGGGGTTGAATTCGGGCTAATCGACGATAATCGGTGGTCGAGAAAAGAATAGATTATCTATCAATTTTAGTGCAAGCTTCTGAACTGGGGTTATTACATTGAATTATTTTGCTTCAGCGAGCAAGCCTCTTAATAAACTTAAAATCCCGCTTTGGAACGCAACTCAACCACCGATTATCGTGCATTTGCCCGAAATCGAAGGCGATTTTGCAACAAGCTTGTTCGAAAAAAAAGCGAAACCGCTGCAAAATGCGCCGTCAAGACCGACCAACAACGATTGACTTGCAGCCCAACCGCCAGGGAAAGCAGAGAAAATCACCACGGCACAAAACGTCACAACCGGCCCCGCCGCTGCAGATGTCGCCCTGGTCGGCGCCACAACCACCATTGCAACGCGCCTACGCGCCAAACGCTTCCTGAAAAAAGCGACAGAGATGCTCGAACAGCACAACAGCCTGGTTATTCATGGCGCCCAGCTCCGACAAACTCACGTATACGCTGCGCGCGGCGCCGTTCGCAAGAGGATGCAGCGTCACTGCCTCCCCCTCAAGCGGACCCCAGCTTTTCTCGGGCCAAAAGCCCACGCCCAGTCCTAGCCCGATCATCTCGCGCACCACGCTGGGGTTATCGCTTTCCAATGCAACGCGTGGTTGGAACTTTGCGCGGGCACACATCTCCGACACGAATCGACTGAACCCCGTGGTCGAAGGCAATGACACAAACGAAAGCCGCTCAAGTTCCGAAAGTTTCACCGCGTTCGCGCTAAATGTTACCGATGCAGGCGCAGCTAGCATGACATGTTCGGTATAACACCTGTTCGAAGCGCAGTCTTCAAGCGGCTCCGATGCAATAACCACATGCGCGTCATCCTGAAAAAGCGAATTCTGCGCCAGCGCCAAACGACTCTGCGGATTCTCGGTCATCCACAGCGCCAGCGCCTGCGATGCAATACGCGACCCAGCCTCCACGCGAACGCGAATCTCACTTGCCCGCGTGCGGCGAATATCATCGAACATACACTCCGTGCGGTGGATGTCACGCACAATGGGCGCCAGCTGCTTTTTCAGCAACCGTCCCTCATCGGTCAGCGAAAGCCCGCGACCCACACGGCGAAAGAGCTGTACTCCCAGCTCATCTTCAAGTTTTGCCATTGACCGGCTGAGCGCAGGCTGCGCCACGTGAAGCCGCTGCGCACTTCTTGTCATGTGCTGCGTCTCCGCGATATCCAAAAAATATTCCATCTGGTTTCTGTCCATGCTTCCATGGTACGCGTGCGTCACCCGCCGCCAGCGCGAAGCACGCAATTGCATCATAAATTCATAACAAATAAGCATTAAATTATCGTGTTTTAATATTTGAATTGCATAGCAAAGAGACCTACACTCAACAGGATAAATAAACAAAGCAGAAGCACTCTGCGGTTTGACCTGCGCAAAGGATGCATAGAGACATTCAATCCTCCCTGCGCAAGACGCAAATCGCACGCTGCGCCGAAAAAGAAGAATCGAGAAAATCACATGCTTACCGAAATACTTGAAGCCGCCATGCTTGTCTGCTTCGGCCTTTCATGGCCCACAAACGCACTGAAGAGCTACCACGCACGCACTGCCGCGGGCACCAGCTGGCAATTCCTGGCGCTTATCACCGTGGGCTACTTCGCCGGTATTGCGGCAAAATTCTGCTCGGGCACGCTGAGCTGGGTGCTTATCGTGTACTTCGTGAACCTGATTTGCCTGGGCGTGAACTGGGGCGTTTACTTCCGCAACCGCGCGCTGGACGCTGCGCGCATCAATCAAGCCGTAGTTGAGGACGCCATTGAAGCGGAACTCACGCAGACGAAAGCGCCGAAGTGCGTGCTTTTCGCCACCGATGGCTCGCCCTGCGCCGCCGATGCGCTTGAGTTCGCCGCCGCGGCGCTGGACAAGAGCGGCGTGACCGACACGACCGTGTTGAGCGTTTCCGCAGCAGGCAATGAGCTGGGCGAACGTCGTGCACAAGAGACCAGCGAAGAAGGCGCCGCAACACTGCAGCGCCTGGGATGGAGTGCCAAGAGCAAGGTTCGCTGCGGCGAGCCGGCGGCCGAAATCATCAGCGAAGCGCGCGACAGCGATGCCGACTTGATTGTCATGGGCTCACGCGGCTTGAGCGGCATCAAGGAAATCATGCTGGGCAGCGTTGGACGCGAAGTAAGCGAAGCTGCCAGCTGCCCCGTGCTGATTGTGCGTTAGCAAGCAGCGCTTCAACCTGGCATTTTGTGCGGTTGCACCGAATTGGGGCAACCGCACACCCAGCAGGACTCACACGTAAATCAGCTCATCCAGCGCAAGCCTTCCGGCATTCCAGCTTCATGCGTTAATCCTGCGTGACCTCCACAGATCCCACCGCTTCGCGCAATGCATACGCCTTCTGCAGCGTTTCCTGGTACTCGAAATCGAAATCCGATTCAGCGGTAATGCCGCCGCCCACACCCAACGCGGCCACGCCATCGCGACAGACCAGCGTGCGAATAACCACGTTCAAATCGCAGTCGCCCGCATTCGAAAAATAGCCGATGCTTCCGGTATACAAGCCGCGCGCGAAACGCTCCAGCTCGTCGATAATTTCCATCGCACGAATCTTCGGCGCGCCGGTAATCGAACCGCCGGGAAAAGCGTTACGCACCACATCGAGCGCCGTCGCATTTTCGCGAAGCCGTCCTTCCACTGTTGCGACCAGGTGAAACACCGTTGGATACGTTTCCACGGTAAACTCGGGATGCGTATACACCGTGCCCGGCTTGCATGAAAGCGACAGATCGTTTCGCTCCAAATCCACAATCATCAGAAGCTCGCTGTTGTCTTTCGGGCTGGCGAAGAGCTCATCGCGGTTGCGCGCATCTTCATCGGGCGTCTTCCCGCGCGGCCGCGTGCCTTTGATCGGCCGCGTTACCGCATGGCCGTCGCGCACGAACAGGAACCGCTCCATGCTTGAGCAGCACACATCAAACCCAGGCCCGCGCAGATACGCCGAAAACGGCGCAGGATTGAAAGTGCGCAGGTAGCGGTACAAATCGTAAGGCGGCTGCGGAGCGTCCATGGCGAGCTGCTGCGTCATGTTCGCCACGTAAATGTGACCATCCAGCATGTACTCCACCATACGGTCAAGCGCCCGCTGATAATCCCGCTCGGTGAAGCGCGACGTGAAGCTTGCCAGCGTTGAGCCACGCGAAGGCACGGGGGCAGGCGGCGCGGAAGCAACCAGGGATTCCACCCACGCACGCATCTCATCAGCGGAAATGGTCTGACCCTGCGCGCTGGCATAGAGCTTCTGCTGTTCGTGATCCTCGATGAGCAGCACGTCGTAGAACACCATCTGTGCTTCAGGCATGGCGGGTGCGCAAGGGACTGCACAGCCCGATGCATCCGAAGCCTCAGCAGCAGAAACCTTGTCGACGCCAAGAGCACCCCCCGCCCCGCAAGCACCCGACACACCGAACGGCGCATGACGGGTTGGCACCCCGTTCAACGCACGGCCGAAATCATAACCGAGGTATCCCAACGCGCCCCCTATCAGGGGAAGGTGCGTTTCATTGGGCTCTTGATGCGTGCGCAGCGCGTCATCCAGCACATCGAAGAAAGCGGCGTTTCGCGGCGCGCCGTTCACCAAACACCGGCCGTCAACCTGCTCAATGGCAAGAAACGGCTTGCACCCAACAATCGAGAATTTCCCCTGTTCACCCTGCTCCGATGAATCCAAGAACGCAACTTGATCATTATCCTTCAGCAATTCGAAAACAGCGCTCAACGGCTTATAGCCGCTTACTTCCCAAACAGTTGACCCCATGGATCTTCCTCCTGCTTCCAGCGCACGCACATCGCACGTACTTCTCTCCGATACGCCTTGTTTACCTGGCGCGTTACGCATTGCGCCGCACGTTGTGCTTCCTGCTGCGCCGCACGTTGCGCCTTCTGCCGCACATCCGCGCAACCATTGCCGCATGCAATGCCCTGGTCATCAATGCTGCGCACTGGCATTGCTCCCATCAGGGAGTTTGTCAAAAACACTTCGTCTGCCTGCATGAGTTCTTCAGGCAAAAGAGGACGCTCTTTCGCTCCCGTAACGCGCAGCACGAAGTCACGCATGACACCGGGGAGCAGCCCGCACGACACGGGCGGCGTGACCACTTCGCCTTGAATCACAGCGAAGATATTGCTTGTTGCCCCCTCTGCCACCTGGTCTTTTGTGTTCAAGAACAGCGGTTCGTCAATGC
>CAKTXN010000101.1 GCA_934630905.1 uncultured Eggerthellaceae bacterium | reverse complement strand
AAGATTCGATGGGTGGCTCCATTACCATTAATGCTCAAACTTCTGTTTTTGAGTTGGCGGGAGTCAATGTTGACCACATTGGCAATCTGGCAGCTGCCGATTTCGAAAAGGCAATAAAACGTCTTTCAAGAGAGCTAAACAAGGCAGAGAAGCGTGAGAAAAAAGAAGCCGAGCACAGGGCTGCTGAGGAGCGCGAACGCAGGGAGCGGGAAAAGCAAGAGGCGCGCGAAGCCCATGTGGCGGAGGTAACCTCTATGGACCTTTCCATGGATTGGGAGAATGCGTTTTACGGCGATGTTCGGGCGGCGGAAGTCCATGCTGAGAGCATCTCCGACGGGCTTGTGCTGTCGTTAGCCAATCTGGGGAAAGTCGATATCGAGTACATTGCTGCAATTGCGGATTCGGATCCCAGGGCAGTAATTCAGACCCTGCGTGGTTCCCTGTACCAGAATCCCGATACATGGGACGAATGCTTCTACAAGGGCTGGGAGACCGCCGAGGAGTACCTTTCGGGCCACTTGATGCCCAAATGGAAAGCTGCTAAGGAGGCCAACAAGAAGTATTCGGGCTATTTTGAGGCCAATGTGCGCGCTTGAGAAAGCCATGCCCGAACCCGTCGCTTCAGAAGACATCTATGTAACATTGGGGAGTCCCTGGGTGCCTGCGGATATAATCGATGACTTCATTGAGCATCTCTTTGGGCTGGTGAGCGAATGGTTCTATTGGGATATGAAGGATGAGGCGTATCGCGAAAAGATACATTCTTTCGACACGGATACCGACAAAGCCATTACGTTGAGGGACCGAGCTCGCACCAGGCACGACGAAATTACTGGTACCTGGGAGATTCCCGAGAAGGGTCGCTACCATCATAGCGTTGGCGTGACGGAAACCTACGGTACCCAGCGCATCGAGGCGCTGCAGATTCTTGAGCGCACATTGAACTTGCAGGCCGTTACCGTAACGGATGAAGCTACGAGCTACACGAATGTTTCGGGCAAGAAACGCGTGGTGAATCAGTCTGAAACGGCAACCGCTCGAGAGAAGCAGAAGAAACTTGTTAGCGAATTCCAGCATTGGGTTTGGTCTGATTTGCAACGGGCGGAACGGCTGCAAATCATCTTTGAGAACAAGTATGGTTGTGTTCGCGGTCGGCGTTTTGACGGACAGTTTCTTACGTTCCCTACTATGTCGCCGACTGCCGCGCTCTATCCCTACCAGAAAGATGCCGTAGCCCGTATCCTCTTCACGCCCAACACGTTGCTTGCGCACGACGTGGGCAGCGGCAAGACTTACGAGATGGTGGCAGCTGGGATGGAGCTCAAACGAATGGGACTGTCGACCAAGAACCTCTATGTAGTTCCCAACAACATTGTTGGGCAATGGCGCGACGTGTTCCTGGGGCTCTATCCTCAAGCGAACTTGCTTATTGTGGAGCCGCGCACTTTTAGACCCAACAAGAGGGAGGCGACGCTCGAGAACCTGCGCGACAACAGCTACGACGGCATCATTATGGCGTATAGCTGCTTCGAACAGATACCTCTGTCGAAGGATTGCTACGTCGCCGAACTTGAGACCAAGAAACAGGCGATTCTTGCGGCCACTAGCAACTCGAGCAAAGCGACATCGCGGCTTAAGAAGAAGGAGGAGAAAATCCAGCAGACACTTGATGAGCTGGATAAGTGTCTGGACGATTTATATGATGGTGTCTATTTTGACGAACTCGGAATCACGCGGCTTTTTGTTGATGAAGCGCATAATTTCAAGAATGTGCCGCTTGAGACCAAGATGAGGAACGTACTGGGGATTTCTTCCAAGGGTGCGAAGCGCTGCCAGGATATGCTTGACAAGGTGCGCTGCGTGCAGCGCAACAACAAAGGCGGTGGTGTGGTTCTAGCAACTGGAACGCCCATTGCGAACTCGATTGCCGAGGTTTTTGTGATTCAACAGTATCTTCAGCCTGGTGAATTGGCAATGCTTGATTTGCAGTGCTTCGACAGCTGGGTGGGCATGTTCGCTGAGCAGACCATGGAGTTTGAGATTGGCGCAGATGCGTCATCTTTTCGAATGGCTACGCGCTTTTCGAAGTTCCATAATCTGCCTGAGCTTACTTCGCTTTTGGCTTCGGTGGCAGACTTTCACCAGGTGGATAGTAGGGCTGGCGTTCCTAGTGAGAAGACAATCAACGCGCTTATCGGTAAGACCATCGATTTTGAGAGCTTCCTTGAGGATATCTCGCGACGTGCTGATCTTGTTCATAATGGCAGCGTGAGCCGGCGTAATGACAATATGCTTAAAATTACTTCCGACGGGCGCAAGGCCGCTCTTGACATGCGGCTTGTGGATTCTGCGGCTGCATTCTCATGCCAAAGCAAGGTAGCCCGCTGCGCAGAGAACGTATTCGACATCTACATGAAAACGGGCGCCAAGCGCTTGGCCCAGCTTGTCTTCTGCGACGTATCGACTCCGAAAGACGGCTTCAATCTCTACGATGAGCTGAAAGACATTCTTGTCAGCATGGGCGTCAACCAAGATGAGATTGCGTTTGTCCACGATGCCGAAACCGAGCAGGAACGCTCGAAATTGTTCGCTTGCGTGCGAGCCGGCGATGTACGCATTCTGGTGGGATCGACCTTCAAGCTGGGTCTGGGCGTAAATGTGCAGGACCGCCTTATCGCCCTGCACCATTTGGATGTACCGTGGCGGCCAGCAGACATGACGCAGCGCGAGGGTCGCATTTTGCGGCGGGGCAACATGAATCCCAAGGTAAAGATTTTCCGTTATATCACCGAAGGAAGCTTCGATGCGTATTCATGGCAACTGCTAGAGACCAAGCAGCGTTTCATCTCTGAGCTGCTTTCAGGTTCGCTTGAGGAACGAAACGGTGCCGACTTGGATGATACGGTGCTTGACTACGCCGAGGTAAAAGCGCTAGCGGTGGGAAATCCGCTGGTAAAGAAACGCGTGGAGGCCGCCAACGAGCTCGCTCGCTATCGCGCTTTGCAGCGCAAGGTGGCAGAGGGTCGTCAGCGAATGGAGCAGGAACTCATAAGCCTGCCTGGCAAGATGGCACATTTAGAGGATCTTATCGCTTTTGCAAGGGAAGATGGGATATTCGCGCAGTCATCTAAGGGCGAGCGCATCAATCCTGATGATCCAGATGGTCGTAAGCAGAGGCTATCTATTCGCCAGATGATTGGGCGCGAGCTTGCGAATAACAAGTTCGTTTGCAAGGAGCGACAGCTCGTGGTGTATCGCGGATTTGAAGTGGTGCTGCCAGCGAACATGGATCCACTTCAACCCTATCTATGGGTGAAGCACTCAGGCAAGTGGCGCGTGGAACTGGGGGATGTCGAAGCAGGTTATCTTATCCGTTTGGATAACTGCATCGACGGTTTCGCCAGGCGCGCAAAGGAATTTAACAATGGGTTGGCCAAAATGGGCGAACGAAAGAGGGCGATAGAGCAGGAGCTTGCCAAGAACAAATGCTATGCGGAGCAGGTGGTCGAGTGGCAAGAAATCCTGCGTAATCTGGATGAGAAACTGGAGGCGGGTAAGAAATGAGCGAAATCAAACTGTCGAATATTCCATCGATGGAGGTGGGTAAGCTGGTGGACACGTTGGCTAAGGCGTACTGCGCCGTTATCGAGAACGGGTTGCCGCTGCGCACGGTTCCATCTGTGATGCTCTGGGGTTCCCCCGGCGTGGGTAAGAGTCAAGCGGTACGTCAACTTGCATGCGAGATTGAGAGCCGTACGGGCAAGCGCACGCATGTTACTGATGTTCGTCTTTTGCTGTTTAACCCTATTGACCTGCGTGGCATTCCCACCGCAAACGCAGACAAGACGCTTGCAGTGTGGCTGAAGCCCCAAATTTTTCAAATGGATGAGTCTTCCGATGTGGCGAACATCCTGTTTCTTGACGAGATTTCCGCCGCTCCGCAGTCGGTGCAGGCGGCTGCGTACCAAATAACGCTTGATCGTGTGGTTGGCGAGCACAAGCTGCCCGAGAACTGCATTGTTATTGCTGCAGGTAATCGCGTCACCGACAAATCGGTGGCCTTCAAAACGCCCAAGGCGCTTGCCAATCGTTTGCTGCATATTCAGGTGGAGGGCAGTTTCGGGGCCTGGAAGAAGTGGGCTTTGCGCGCGGGGGTGAATTCCAAGGTGGTGGCCTTTCTTTCCTTCAGACAAAACTACCCGATGGGCTTCGACTCCTCGTCCGATGACCTTGCCTTTCCGACGCCGCGTTCGTGGGAAATGGTGAGCAACCTTCTGAACAGCGTGAGCGATGATCTTGACGAGATGTATCCCATGATTTCTGGGCTTGTGGGCGCAGGTGTTGCCGTGGAGATGCGAACCTGGTCGCGTGTGTATAAGGACCTGCCGTCCATCGAAGACGTGTTTAGCGGCAAGGCGTCCGACGTGCCGTGCAACACAGATGCTCTCTATGCGCTTGCTTCGTCGATGATTGCCTACGCGCGTGAGCATAGAGACGATATGGGGTGTATTGCGAACTCCATCCGCTATGCCGAGCGGATGCCCCCCGACTTTTCGGTTGTCTACATGAAGGATCTCATGTGCATCGAGAAGGACTATCGTGAGAAGCTTCTTGCGGTTCCCGAGTTCACACATTGGTTGCGGACGAAGGGAGCGATGGTCAATGGGGCTGTCTGATGAAAGAATCCGCGAGTACGTGAGGCGGCTCTATCTATCGCGCATGCGTATGCTTGTCAGCCATGGCTTCTACGGGCTTCTGTTGCTTCACATGACCTATTCGATAGATCCGAATGCGCCCACGGCTTACACCGATGGTACGCGCATTGCCTTTGGTCCGAAGTTTCTTGAATCTTTAAGCGACTCGGAGCTCGATTTCGTCATGATGCACGAAGTTATGCATGTGGTGCTACAACATTGCGCAAGGGGAGAGGGGTTCGAGCACGAGCAGTACAATATTGCCGCGGATATCGTCGTCAATTCGAACATCCTGCTTGAGAACAGCATGGATTCGGCGAGCATCTTTCTTAGAGGCGAACCGTCTATACATCTTGCGCCTAATGGAAGGGAAGGCTATGCCTATGCGGTCGAAGAGGTCTATGCCATGTTGCCGCCGATGCTAGGGGTTTCGACTTCTTTTCAGGTGGGGGGATTCGCGAAGGGGCGCGCTGGAAAGAAGACGGCAAAGGGCGGCGGTGCCGAGGAAAGCCAGCGATGGGATGACCATAGCCATTGGAGTGCGTTCGAGGAGGATGCCGCGTTGCGAGACGTGTGGGCGAAGCGGTTTGAGGATGCTTGCGAGGCGATTGAGGTTCGCGAGGCCGCTACCGGTCGGGGTCTTTTGCCTGCTTTTGCAAAGCGTCTGCTCAAGGAGTTACGCAAGCCGCAAACGGATTGGCGCACCATCCTCAACGACTTCGTCCAGGAAGAGGTGGTGGATTATTCGTTCACTCCGCCTGATCGGCGTTTCGGAGACGGTCCTTTCTTCCTGCCGGACTTTAACGGCACGGAGGATAAGGTGGAAGATATCCTGTTCATGATAGATACGTCTGGATCCATGTCGGACGATATGATAACTGCAGCGTATTCCGAGGTGAAGGGTGCTATCGATCAGTTCGATGGTAAGCTGAAGGGGTGGCTTGGGTTTTTTGACGCAGCTATTATAGAACCGAAGCCATTCGAAGACGAGGAGAGCTTTAAGGTGATAAAGCCCGCGGGCGGAGGCGGTACCGATTTTCAGATCATCTTCGAATATGTGGCCAAGCACATGGCCGACAAGCCTCTAGCCAGCATTATTATCCTTACCGATGGCTACGCTCCCTTTCCGCAGGAACAACTTGCCTTGGGGATTCCTGTGCTGTGGCTGCTCAACAACGAGCACGCAGAGCCTCCTTGGGGAAAAGTGGCAAGGATAGCGGTGTAGATTGCATGGGTGATGGGTTGAAATCAACCCATCATGGAAGGTATCCTTCAATCAGCAAACGAAGGAAGGAGCTTAGGATGAGCCAGAGCATGCCGGGGCTTCCCAAGAAGATGGTGCCCCTGATGATCCTTGAGATTCTGCG
>CAKTXN010000100.1 GCA_934630905.1 uncultured Eggerthellaceae bacterium | reverse complement strand
GCGGGCGCCATTGGCCTGGATCTTCATCCGTGCAAGATGAATTGCGCATTCTGCTCGTTCGGCGAAAAATGGGGTTTGGTGCGTGAAGAGCGCATTCTTACCGCTGACCAGGTAGTTTCTATGGCGCGAAGCTATGTTGAGGCGGGTATTACGCAAGTTACGCTGCGGTCCACAGAATTTTACGACTTGAATGAAATCGCAGATATGGTTGCGCGCATTCGTGCCGAAGTGCCTGGTGACTACGAAATTTGCCTGAACGTAGGCGAGCTTTCTGCGGCCATGGCATATGCTTGCTGGCAAGCGGGTGCAAACAGTGCATATCATGTGCTGCGTATGGGCGAGGGCGTGGACACGCCTTTCGATCCCGGGGTGCGCTGCCGCAGCATCGATGCAATTTGCGCTTCGCCGCTGAAGTTCTCTTCGTGCATCGAGCCTATTGGTGTCGAGCATACGAACGAGCAGATTGCGCAGCGTATGGCGTATGTGCTGTCGCGCGAGCCGTATGCGGTGGGCATTATGCCGCGCATTCCCGTTCCAGGCACGCCGCTGGGACATTTGCCCATGCTGGGCCGCGCGGTTATGCGCCAGCAGCTGGCGGTGTTGCGCCTGTGCGCGGGCAGCCACGTGAAATATGTGAGCATGCACCCCGATGAGGTGCTGGGTCTTGAGCTGGGTGCCAACTGCTTCTCGGTTGAGCGTGGAGCCATTCCGCGCGATACGGAGTTTTCCGAGGAAGAGTGGAAGGGTCTTTCGGCAGCTCAAGGGCTAGAAATTGTGCATGCTGCCGGTTACCGCTGTTGACAAATTACCCCACCTTTTGTCAACAAATGACGTTCATCTTTTCGTCCGGCGTTCGGGGTGAAATTGTTGACAAAAGGTGGGGTATTTTGTCAACAATCGAGGTCCGTGGCGGGCGGCGTAGGGGTACTTTGCTAAAATGAGCGCGATAAATTGTGCGCCGCTCGAACGACGCTCATCGAACGGAAAGCGAAAGCAGAAGAACTCATGCTCAACCAAATCTATCAAATGCTTGACCCGGTCGCGTTCTCGATAGGGCCGTTTTCGGTGCGCTGGTACGGCATTGCCTATATTTTGGGTTTCGCCTGTGCTGCGCTCATCATTGCGCGCACGGCAAAGCGGTGGAAGATCTCGCTTGATACCGATTCGTTGCTGACCGTTCTTTTAGGCGTGATTTTTGGCGTTATCGTGGGTGCGCGTCTGTTCTATTGTCTGTTCTACGGCGATGGCTACTACTTCAGACATCCGCTGGAGATCTTCGCTCTCTCGCAAGGCGGTATGAGTTTCCATGGCGGTTTAGTTGGCGCTCTTCTATCGGGCCTGGTCACAGCGCGTATGGTAGGGGTACCGTATCTTACGCTTGCCGATATGGCGGTGGTGGGCGCACCGCTGGGTTTGCTGTTCGGCCGCTGCGCCAATTTCGTGAACGGCGAGCTGTGGGGTGCCGTTACCGATGCTCCCTGGGGCGTTGTGTTCGGTGGCAGTGCAGGCATGCTGCCGCGTCATCCGTCCCAGCTCTACGAAGCGGTTCTGGAAGGAATCGTGCTGTTTGCTGTGCTGTATGCGCTTTCGCGCAAGGTACCGCCACGTCCTCAGGGAACGTTTCTGGGCGTCTTTTTGGTGGGATATGGTCTGGCGCGCGTGGCGATTGAGTTTGTCCGCCAGCCCGATGCTCAGCTGGGATATCTGTTCGGTGATTGGCTGACGATGGGTATGGTGCTATCGTTTCCCCTGATCATCATAGGAATAGCGCTTCTTATATATGCGGCAAAGGCGAAGCGCCCGCAGCAGGGGCAAGTTGCGAAGGACGAAGCCGCGTAAGGTACGCACGGGCCACGGAACATAGCAGGTCGCGCAGAAGAAGATGCGGCTGTGTTGTGTCTGGTGCTTCGTCTCATGCGCACGCACGTGGGTGTGTACAACTGCACCTTCTGCGTCGCCGCAGCAGATTATTCTTCGGCTTCGGGCAAGGGAAGCGTGAGGGTGGTTTCTGCCACGCCGCGCTCTTCGTTTCCGAACGTAATGGTTACCGGCTTGTCGTTCACCAAAACGAAGCACAGCGCGATATCGGCCGATTCACCAGGCTGAATGCGTTTTTCGCCTGTGTGCAGCGCGTTGCCGTTTGTGTCGTATGCCACCGCGACCTTCAGGTGCGTTCCCGCGCCCTGGTTGCGGCTGACGTTGTACGAGCCCATAACAGATTCGGCAGATGTTCCGCGGTTTGTGACGTGCAAGTACAGGGCAAGGCAGTCTTTTCCCGAAGTGTTGCTCACGATTTCCTGGTTGTAAAGAATCATGCTCAAATTTCCCAGCGTGACTGAAGTTCCCTGGTATTGTACCTGTTCAGAGCTGCTGCTTTCCGATGATGTCTTGTTGCACCCTGAAAGAAGCGCCGCGCTCATGCACAACATAATTGCCACGATCACAGCAAGGGCACGGGCGCTTTCGTGCGATCTGCGCGTGGAAAAAACGTGCGGTGTTGCGGACGAATTCGAGTTGAAAGTGGCGCGATGCAGACTCATGCGATGAAAACTCCTTTTGCGTAATCAGTCACACCATAGTAGCGTGCCGCGCTCGAAAAACGGCTGATTTTGCCCCTTTTCGAAAAAAAATCGCATGTCAAGGTGTTGCGCAACACCTGTGCGGCAAAAAAGCATCTACAATGAGGGGACGCATCGTGAATTATGCGGCGGGAGAAGGGGGAGGCGAACGTGGGCGAAGCAGTGAACTGCGAAGAACCAATGAAAAACCAGGGATGGTATACCGCGTTTTACCGGTATGCGGAGTACCTTCGCTTGCTGACAAATGGTGCGCTCAACCATAAAACGCTGTATGCATACGTGGGCTTGAACGGCCGATATGTGAATAACCAGAACCCCGAGCTGCGAAAACGCAGCGCAAGTGGACTGTCGCGCCTGCTTCATTCCTCGCGTTATGCTTCCGATTTTCAGGAAAGCTTGCGTCAGAACCCTGATCTTTTCCAGCAGGCGGCATCGTGTTTAGCACAGGATTTGCTGCGGGAAACCAATGGTGATCAGGCGCGTTTAGTGGCGGATTTGTTGGAGACGGGCTACGAGCAGCTGCGCGCGGGGCTTATCGCGGAAATTCCCCAGGGGCGCATTGATGTCAGCACAGCGCGTCTTGATGGCGAAATCGAGCTGTTGCGTGCGTGGGCGCGTGAGCAAATCGCGATTGATGCCGATGCTTGTCTGCATGCGGTTCTCTGCTCGTTTTTCTATCTGATGACGTTTGGGCACTTGGAGGAGCAGTTCGCAAACGGGCTGGTTGACGAGAGCCCAACTGCTATGTTGACCTGCGATGACGATATTTCGTATAGCGAATCGTCGCGCGCGTGCATCTTGCGTGCGGTTGATGACAACCCTGCTTCCATTGAAAACATGTGGGCCATTAATCAGGGCGGTCCGTTCCTTATCGGCCGTTACGTGGACTGCGACGCAGTGGAGACAAACGGTTTGGTGTCGCGCCGTCATTGCAGCATTTTCCGCGAGCATGATGTTTGGTACGTGCGCGACGAGGGGTCGCGGTACGGCACAGCGGTGCATCGCGGTGGTCGCACCGTGTGGAGCAGCGGGAAGGGCGCTGCTGCGGCGGGCGAAGGTGGTGGTGCGGCGGGTGCGGACATTGCAGGTGGAGGCACCGGCGCTGTTGGCGCAGGTGGGGGCACCGGCGAATGCGTCACCGGAGCTGCTGGCACGTCAACGGAAACGGAGTGCTTCCCCTTGGCGTTTGGCGACTGCCTGGTGTTGGCGGGGCATGTGCGTTATTGGTTCGTTTCGCTGCAAAACGTCGAGCGCCTGCTTATCATCGGCTAGGACCAAGCGGCGCAAAGGAAGGGGTGTGCCTCGTGCTGTTGTGCGCGGGAGTGTCTGAAAAAGGGCCGGTTAAATCGGTGAATCAAGACGCCTATCTGGTGAAACGCGCTCAAACTTCCGCGGGCGATGTTGCTTTGGCGGTTGTTGCAGACGGTATGAGCGGCCTGCAGCGCGGCCAGGTGGCGTCGGGTGCGATCGTACGTGCCTTCGACGAATGGTTCCAGCGCGATCTTCCGCTTGCGGGGGAGTCGTTGGGGTTTTCGGGCGCCGCCTTCGCGCGGGCGGTGCAGGTGCAATGGGCAAATCTGTTGCAGGAAGTTAATCTCTCGCTTTTGAAACGCGGCTTGCATGAAGGCGTTTCGATGGGCGCCGCGTGCACGGTGTTTCTGGTGGCGGCTGAGACGTATTACGTGATGCAGGTGGGCGATACACGCCTGTACTGTTTAGATGATCGGGCAGTTTGCCAGATAACGCGCGATCAGACGTTCGCGGCGCGCGAAATTGCTGCGGGGCACATGACCAGCAACGAGATCGAGCGGCATCCTTTACGTAATTCGTTGTTGCAATGCGTGGGCGCCTCGCATGATTTGACACCCGTTTTTTCTCAGGGGCCGTTTGACAAGCGATGCTCTTATCTTGTGTGCAGCGATGGTTTTCGCAGGTCGTTGACGGATGCGGAATTACATCAAGCGCTTAATGCATCGGTGCTTCGCGCGCGTGGTGCATCGGCGCGCGGTGAGGGTGTTGGCGCGGCGGCAACGCGGGATGCGGGTGCGGATGCCGATGGCACGGCTGCGGGCGCCGCAACGGCTTCTTTCCTTGGCACATCCCCCGATGAACGCTTGAAAGCATACTTGCGCCAGCTTATGGATGTGGTGTTCGCCCGCGGCCAGCGCGATAACGCGACGGTTGTTGCCGTGACTTCAGGGGCGGCGCCTTCCGTTTCTTCTTCTGGCTGCAATGAATCCGAAAGGTGCTGGTCATGCTAGGGCGCGGCGAGGTGCTGGCGGGTGATTACGTTATTGACGCGCTGCTGGGCAAGGGCGGCATGGGATGCGTATATCGTGCACACGTTCAAGAGCAGCCGAACGTTGCAGTTGCAATAAAAGAGCTGCCGCCTACGGTGCGCCTGAGTTCAGGCCAGCTGGTGGCGCAGGGGATATCGTCCCAGATGAAGCTCATGAAACGCGTTAATCACCCTCATATTGCAAAGCTGCTGGATGCGTTTTTGTGGAATGGGTCGTTCTATTTTGTGTTCGAGTATGTGGCGGGTCGTTCGCTGCAAAGCATTGTTGCGACAAGTGGCGCACTTCCCGAGCGGCAGGCGTTGGAGTACGCGCGCGAGCTGTGCGATATTTTGGGGTACTTGCATGGGCTTGAGCCTGCCGTGGTGTATCGCGACATGAAGCCGAGCAACGTGCTTCTGGATGACGCCGGTGCGCTGAACGTGGTCGATTTAGGGATTGCGCGCGAGTTCAAAGCGGCCGACGACCAGCGTAAAGATACGGTCGCGTTCGGCACGCAGGGCTATGCGCCGCCCGAGCAATACGGCTGCGCGCAAACCGATGCACGCTCCGACATTTATGCGCTGGGTTGCACGTTGTGGCACTTGTTGGCGGGGTGTCCGCCACCCATGGAGTTTCCCTTGCCATCGGTTCGTACGGTGAATCCGCAGGTCAGCGAAGCGTGCGATGCGCTCATTCAGCGATGCACGCAGCTTGATCGGGTAGCGCGCTATCAGACGTGCGCGCATCTTGCGCATGATGTCCAGCGTATTTTGGACGGTCAGGCTTGTAGGGAAGATCGTGCGGGCGAAGGGGCGCGCAACGCGGAAGCAGGCGGGGCGGTCTTGACGGGTGGGGCGGCTGCGCTGGGAAGGGAAGTTGCGGAAGACGCTTCCGTTTCGCGCGCCGCAGGTCAGGGCGCGTCGGGCGAGGTCGATGGTCCTGCTGAGCGCCTGGCGGCGGCATTTAAGCGCCTGCTCAAGCCATGGCCGATGCATGCGGCATCGGAAGGCGGCGTGGCGGATGCGTCGGTGGCAGCGGCGGCATCGGGGGCTGCGGCTGTGGTGGATGCGTCGGCGGCATCGGGAGCTGCGGCTGTGGCGGACGCGCAGGATGCGACTGCCGCACCGGGCGAGTTGGCGCACGGCGGTAGCGCGGCTGATGCGCGGTGGAAGGGCGCACGTGGCGTTTTGGACGCAAACGGTAACTTGCTTGATGGTGCGCAGAACAACGGTGATGACCAGGTGTTTTCGCTCCTTCGCGCTAATCGAGCGGTGTTGGGG
>CAKTXN010000099.1 GCA_934630905.1 uncultured Eggerthellaceae bacterium | reverse complement strand
CAACGGCTTCGAAAATCTCGGAGATGAGCTTGCCCTTGCCCCACGCGGTATCGGCATGGCCGCCGTTGCGCTCAAGAATTGCCGCCAGCTCTTTATGCGTACGCGCGAAGGAAACTTCCTCGCCCGCGCCTTCGCTTGCCAGCTCGGACATGGTGGCAACGCGCCAATCGCCGCCCAGCTCAATGGTGTTACCCTGATACTCAACGGTCATGGTGCCGCACGCCGCCTGCGCAGCGGCCTGAATGGCGCCCTGCGTAAGCTTCATCATGCCAGAAAGGTCGGTGAACGCCTGATAGGCTTCCATGGTGGTGAACTCGGGGTTGTGGAAGGGGTCCATGCCCTCGTTGCGGAACTGACGACCAATCTCGTACACGCGTTCAAAGCCGCCCACCAGCAAGCGCTTCAGCGGCAACTCGGTAGCAATGCGCAGGAAGTAATCGCGGTCAAGCGCGTTGAAATGCGTCACGAAGGGCTTGGCGTTTGCGCCACCCATAATGGAGTGCAAAAACGGCGTTTCCACTTCGAAGAAGTCCTGGCCGTCCATGTAGCGGCGGATTGCGGAAACGATCTGGCTACGCTTGACAAATGTGCCCTTGACCTCGGGGTTTGCAATAAGGTCAACATAGCGCTGACGATAACGCAACTCTTTGTCAGCCAAGCCATGGAACTTTTCCGGCAGCGGACGCAGGCTCTTCGACAAAAGCTCAAAGCTGCGCGCAGCAACAGAAAGCTGACCACGCTTCGTGCGCATCATGGTGCCGTGAACGCCAATCCAGTCGCCCACGTCCAGGTCCTTTGCGCGCTTGTACAGATCCTCGCCCAAGTTGTTGATCTGGAAGAACAGCTGAATGTCGCCTGTAGTGTCACGCAGACCGAAGAACGCGCACTTGCCCTGCACGCGCTTGGACATAACGCGGCCGGCAACCGCAACGGCATCTTCCGTGGACTCGCCATCGGCAAGATTGGCGTAAGCCGCATCTAGGTCGGTTACATGATGGGTGTAGTCGAAAGCGTGACCGTAAGGGTCCTCGCCCGCCGCAATCAGCGCAGCACGCTTGGCCTTGCGAACCTCAATGGGATCGTCTTCAACCATCTGCTGCTTTGCGTTGTTCTCGCTCATAGAAATTCTCCTTCAGGGAAATGCCGGCAAAGACCAAGCCGGTTTTGCGTTCGGTTTTTCGTTCCGTTTTGCGTTCGAACTCGCGCAACGCCAACCCCGACCGCAGCCTTGCCCGCTTCGCACGGCATGCGCGCCCGCTTCGCTGCATCCGTTCAATACAACGCCAGCGCAGGCGCATATAATTACAGCGCACCCCTTTCGCGCAAAAGCAAGCGAAGGAAGGCGCGCTGCCCGTTAATGATTAGCGTTCGATTTTCTTGATGACAATCGTCAGCGGACGACCAGTCGGGCCTACAGCTTCGATCTCGTCACCCTTCTTGTGGCCCAAAATAGCAGCGCCAACAGGGGATTCGTTGGAAATCTTGCCACCCTTCACATTGCTTTCAGCCGCACCAACAATGGTGAACACGCGCTCAACGCCATTAAGGTCCAGCGTTACCGTGCTGCCAATGTTGATTTTCGTGGAGCGCTTATTGGCGCTCACCACCACGGCATCTGCCAAAATGCGGTTAATCTGCGCAATGCGCGCCTCAACCTGAGCCTGCTCGTTCTTAGCGTCATCGTATTCGGAGTTTTCAGAGATATCGCCGAACTCGCGGGCAACCTTAATGCGCTCGCCAATCTCGGCGCGCTTTTCAGTTTCCAGGTAATGCAGCTCTGCTTCAAGCTGATCTTTGCCTTCTTGGGTAATCAAGTTGCCTTCAGCCATTTTTCCGCCAATCTGTGGATCGTCCTCGTTATTATTTTTCAAAATCTGAAACCCGCCAGCTCATCCGTTCACTGCGGGCTTCTCTGTAGCCTTGCTATGTTATCACATTCGCGCTCTGGTTGAAGAAAAGAAGCGGCAGGAGAAGATATCTTTTCACATTTTTCTCGCACTAATCGAAACAATGTGCTATCATGCTTAAGCTGTCTTTTACAGCGGGTTGTGGCTCAGCTTGGTAGAGCGCTGCGTTCGGGACGCAGAGGTCGCAGGTTCAAATCCTGTCAACCCGACCATTTTGATTACGAAAGTCGCTTGAAAAAGCGACTTTTTGTTTATTACCGAACATGAAAGACGCCTTATGAAACTATCTATGATAGTGCCTGCATACAACGAAGAGGCCAACGTTCGTCCCTTCTACGATGAAGCCGTACGCGTTTTCGGTGAAACAAACCTAACTTGCGAAATCATCTTCATCGACGATGGCAGCAAGGATAAAACATACGATGAACTGCGCAAGCTTGTTGATATCGCCCGCAACGAACAGCGAATCTCAGTCTGCGCCGTATCGTTTTCTCGCAATTTCGGAAAAGAAGCAGCGCTGTTCGCGGGCCTCAAGCACGCGCAAGGCGACTTGATTGCGTTCATTGACGCCGATCTGCAACAAGAACCCGCAACGCTGCTTGAAATGGTGCGCATTCTGGAAAACGACGACGACCTTGATTGCGTGGCGGCATGCCAAGTGAACCGGAAAAAGGGGCTTACCGCATCGCTCTCTCACGAGTTCTATAAAGTTCTTGCCTCATCTTCCAACATGGAAGTAATCCAAGATGCCAGCGATTTTCGCGTGTTCCGCCGCTGCGTGGCAGAGGCGCTTTTATCCATGGGCGACTATCAGCGCTTTTCGAAGGGCCTGTTCTCGTGGGTGGGCTTCAAAACGTACGCTTATCCATACACGCCCAGCAAACGTCATGCAGGCGAAAGCACGTGGTCGTTTTGGGGGCTTTTGCGCTACGCCTTCAATGGGCTGCTCTCGTTTTCGGTGGCGCCGCTGCGCACCATTACCACCTCTGGCGTGTTTGTTTCGGCGGCGGCGTTCATCTACTTGATTATCGTGATTGTGCAACGTCTTGCATTTGGCGTTGATATCCCTGGCTACGCCACCATTGTGGCGCTGATCCTGCTTTTGGGTGGCGTGCAGCTTTTAGCTCTGGGGTTCATTGGCGAATACCTTTCCCGTGCCTACATCGAGGGCAAAAACCGCCCCATCTACATCGAGCGCCGTTTCCTGACCAGCGAAAACGCCGAAGATAAGCCGAGCGAAGGATAGCTCTCACAAGCGGCACCCGCAAAACGCAATAAAAAGTCACGAGCGACGGTGGCGCCGGAAAGCAGCAGCTTATCCGCAAAGCAACACCCAACCTTGGTCGCAAAAAACTCGGGGGACGAGCCACTTCTGGCCCATCCCCCGATTGTCGTACCGCTAAAAACGCAACACGCTCTTGCTAGAGCACCGCAACACGGTACCAGCAGCTACAACGCTGCAGCAATAGCGGCTTTCAGCTCCTGAACCACGCTCTTCGGAACGGCCGAGTAACCTCCCAGCACATATCCCCGATTAAAGAATGGTGCATAAGTCGTGAAAAACGTTTCCGCCGATTCTATATACTCTTCATCCGCATACAAGATAGGCGCATTCGCCCTGCCACACAATGGTCCCGCGCACAACGCATCGTAGTACGATTGCGCCGTGGTCACAGCCGCTCCATTCATCTGCATGCCGTCTTCTAAACAACGGTTGGCGAACAGGCGCGCGGTCTCATAAGCATCATCGCCCGCCATACGGGATATATTGTTCACCACGCCAAAGAGCTGCGTGCCTATGGCCGAACTCACCGCAGAAGTACCGCCCATAACAATGACTTTCTTGAATCCGCCGTTTGCTATGGCAGAAAGAGCATCGTTTTCAAGAACCAAGTCGGAATTCACCAGAAAAATGGGGGCTCCTTTCGCAAACGAATACGGAGAAGCCGCCAAGCCATCCAGATAAGAATTCACGGTGCATACAATGGCGGTATCGCCCCAGGCGCCCTCGCGCGTTCCTTCCCTATAAATTGCCATGGCGGTATCGCGCGCATAGTCTCCCCACAGGCGCTCAACCTCGTTCACGCCGGAAAGATCCGATACTTGCTGCTCAACACTCGGGCTCACCGCCGATGGGCCACCAACAATGTAAGCTTTCGATGCTCCCAACCGTCCAATAAGCGATGCCGTTTCGGGGCTGAGCGTCTCAGGATCGGTCAAAAGAATGGGGCAATTCTTGATACCCGCAAGGCTTGCCGCCGTCAAAGCATCGTAGTACGAATCCATGGTGGCCACGATAACGGTATCCGACCTGGTCGCACCTTCGTAAGCGCCATCAAGGAAGCCTTCAGAAATAATGGCATCCATAGTGTTTACCGCATAATCCCCCGCAAGACGGGTAAACAAAGCATCTTCCGAAGCCACCGATAAAACGGCAGCTTTCGCGTTCACTAAACCATTGGCGAATTCGTTATCGAACCCGGGCGCACCCAAATCAGTTGCCGTATTCTCAAGATAGCGCTCGGCATCGGCCGCAGTAAGATTAGGATTGGCCGCATACATCAAAGCAAGCACACCTGACACAAGGGGAGCCGAAAAAGATGTGCCGGTACAATAGGTTATTCCATATGTATCCATATCGGTCGATACGGTTTTGATGCAATATCCGGGTGCAGCTATATCCTTTGCGGGACCATAGCACGACCCTTTACTTTGATCCGAAGGATCAACCCAACGTTCGGTAATTTTTGTTGTAATGACACCAATCACGTTATCGGAATCAGAAGGTTTATATGCAGCATCCGCGTTTTCGTCCCCCGCGCTGCACACGATAGAAATATTCTCATCCGCCGCATGATTAATCGCCGTCTGAAGGCTTCCTTTTGCCTCTCCTGGACAACCAAAGCTCATGTTGATCACGCGCAGATTATCAATATTGTCTGACTCGACAACATGATTTATAGCACACGCAATATCATCGTCCGTTGCGTAAGCCACGCCATCTTTAACGGAAGAAGCAATGTTCACGGGAACGATTTTTGCATTATGCGAAACGCCACTTACGCCTTGGCCATCATCGGCCTGAGCCGAAATAACGCCAGCAACCCACGTTCCATGAGGATGTATGGGGTCTGCCGACAGAGGAGACTCCGAGACCGCATCCCACGCATTATCAAGGTCAAGGTTTGCTTGCAAATCGGGAACAGCCCAAACACCCGTATCAAGAACGGCCACAGAAACGGTACCGTTGCATTGCGCCTGATTCCATGCATCAACAATGCCCAGGTAATCAAGATACCACTGGTCGCCTATATTGATACCGGAAGAATCATCACCTTCGCTCGGCGACTGACTACCATCTTCACCGCCGGAGCCAGACGGCTCAATCAATTCAACATGGACAACGCCTTCCAAAGAATACGCTTTGGAGATAGCAAGTTCACTCGCAAGGTTTTTCGGATAAAATGCCTCAACCCTCAACTGTCCTGTATCTGCCAGCTTCGTTGCGTCCCCATAGGGCCAGCCCAAACCAAGAATTGCCTTCTTTACTTGATTGTAGTCAACGCCTGCATCGAACGTTATGACAATATTGGGCTTCTCTTCATAAACAGGACCCGTTGTGAGGTAATAAACAAGCTCCAAATCAGCAATCCCAGCTTGCTGCTTCGCAATCTTTTTAGCATCGATTACCGTCATTCCTGAAGGAATGGTGACCAAGAGCTCGTGATCGTAAAACCAGCTGCTTTCACTGTAAGTTGTTCCCTGATAACAACCAACGCTCCAACCTTCCATGGAAAAAACGGTGTCGAGCGCTGCTTCAAGCGAAACATCGGGTTCAAATGCAAGATAGAGCTCTTTTTCGGAATAGTTTTCAAACGGATTAATGAGATTAGTATCTTGATTGTCAAAAGGCCATTGCCGTAAGGGCGCTTCTATCGATTCATCGGGAAGATCAGAGACTTCTTCATCAATGGGGCACGCTGAAATATGGTTTAGCTCCGCATACCAGACCCACCACAACGCACATGCAGACGTCATTTCTTCCTGCAGAGATTGCGAATCGGCTATTGTGACAGACATGCATTTCCAACCAGCATCTTCATTCCAGGCAATAAGCTTATCCTCTGTCCATCCTTGCCGACCGATGTAGTAGCGCGCCAAAGAAAGCGAAAGATTCGGCGCAAACGTCAGAATCATGCTTTTATCCTTATAGTCAACACCAGGCTGAAGATGCTGCCAATCGATTTCAGACACCGACGGAGGAATGGTGGCAGCAGATACCCAAGACGCAACTTCGTAATCGCCCTTATCATGAATATCGTACA
>CAKTXN010000098.1 GCA_934630905.1 uncultured Eggerthellaceae bacterium | reverse complement strand
TTCCCCGAGAAAGTTGTTGATGCCGCCGCAAACCACGTTAAGCGCTTCCTTTCCGTTGAGATGAACATGGGCCAGATGATTGACGATATTCGTCTTGTTTCTGCTGGTCGCGTGCCTGTTTCGTTCTATGGACGCACGGGTGGCATTATTCCTACGCCGGCAGAGGTTCTGGCAAAGATCGTTGAGTTGAACGAAGAGGCGGGTGAATAACATGGCTGAAGAGAAGATTGTTTTCCAGCGTCCTCACGCGCTGCTTCCCGTTGTAACGAATTATTGCCCGGGTTGCGTCCATGGTATTGTGAACAGGCTTGTTGCCGAAACCATTGATGAGCTGGGTATTGAGGGGCGCACCGTAGGCGTTGCTCCCGTTGGCTGCTCTGTTATGGCGTATAACTTCTTCGGATGCGATATGGCCGAAGCAGCTCATGGTCGCGCGCCGGCGGTGGCAACGGGTATCAAGCGCGTTTGCCCCGATAACATTGTGTTTTCTTATCAAGGTGATGGCGACTTAGCTTCTATCGGCATGGCAGAGACCATCCATGCTGCCACGCGTGGCGAGCATATCACTATCATCTTCATCAACAATGCCATTTACGGCATGACTGGTGGCCAAATGGCTCCTACCAGCTTGCCGAATCAGGTAACGCAGACGTCTCCTTACGGGCGCGACGTTTCCACGGCGGGCTATCCGGTGCGCGTCTGCGAGCTGCTGAGCTCGCTGGATGGTCCGGCGTATATCGAACGCGTGACGGTAGACAGCCCCAAGAATATTCGCAAGGCTAAGAAAGCTATCAAGAAAGCGTTCCAATACCAGGTGGACGGCATTGGCTACTCCTTCGTGGAAGTTGTGGCAACGTGCCCGACGAACTGGGGCATGACGCCGCAAAAAGCTTTCGAGTGGCTGCGCGAGAACATGCTTCCGTATTATCCGCTGGGCGTTTATCGCGATGTCGTTGCCGATGGCTTTGTCAATGCCGCTGAAGCTGCGGCGGCGCGTGCGAAGGATTGCCCCATTGCTTCTCAAGGAGGTAAGGCATAATGCGCGAGATCAGATCGATTCTGGCCGGTTTCGGCGGTCAGGGTATTTTGTTCGCAGGCAAAGTGATTGCTTCCGCAGGTTTGGTGGAAGATCGCGAGCTTTCGTGGCTTCCATCGTACGGTCCCGAAATGCGTGGCGGTACGGCAAGCTGCTCGGTTACGCTTTCCGATGAACCCATTGGCTCGCCATTGGTTATGGATCCAAATGCGCTGATTGTCATGAATCAGCCGTCTTACGATAAGTTCATCGACACGGTTGCTCCCGGTGGCATTGTGGTTGTCGATTCGACGTTGGTTCTGAATATGAAAGAATGCGCTGATATCACCGTAGTTGCGCTTCCCGCTACTGAAATGGCGGAAAAAGAGGGTCTAAAGGGTCTTGCCAACATTGTATTGGTGGGCAAGCTGTGGGCGCTTACGAACTTCTGCGCACGCGAGTCCCTTGATGCGGCTATCGACCACGTGGTTCCCGCTAAGAAGCAGGCAATGGTTGCTTTGAACAAAAAGGCACTTGAACTGGGAATCCAAGCATAAGAGGGATTTCAGGTTCAAGCCTGGAGATAAAGGTAAAAACAGGGCGCTCGCGAGCGGTGCCCGTGAGAAAAGGAGATGATTATGTCCGACGTCACAGAGATGCGCGAAATTGGTCTTCGTATTGAGGGTCTTCGCGAGTCCTGCGATGTGTCCGTAGAGGACATGGCTGCTGAACTCGGTGTTCCCGTTGAAACCTATCGTAAGTGGGAAGAAACGGGTGAAGACGTGCCCATTTCGGCGATTTATCATCTTGCGCGTAAGTTCAACATTGAATTTACCGAGATCCTTACGGGCACTGCTGCGAAGCTTGATACGTATCAGATTGTCCGCAAGGGACAGGGCAAGGAAGTCGATCGCTATCCTGGGTACTATTACGAGGATCTGGCCTGGCGTTACACCGGAAAGATCATGCAGCCGCTGTTGGTTGTTCTGCATCCTTCCGATGAACCGGCAAAGCTGGTAACGCACAGCGGTCAGGAATTTAACTTGGTAGTCAAGGGAACGGTTATCGTGAACTGGTGTGATAAGGAATTCGTCTTAAACGAAGGAGATTGCATCTATTTCAACCCTACGTATCCCCACGGTCAGCGTTGCGGCGGTGATGAAGAAGCGCGCTTCGTGACGTTTATCGCTGAATAGCTGAAACGATATAGCAAGTTTTTAGCACGAAGGCTTGCCCTGAAAGGTTTTATCAATGGATCACATCCTTAAGAAGTACTGTCCCCGAATTGATTTTGATTCCTACGAGGATTTCTACGAGAATTTCAAGATAAATGTGCCCGAGGCGTTCAATTTCGGTTTTGACGTTGTTGACGAATGGGCAGCTGTCGAACCTCATAAGAAGGCGCTTTTGTGGTGCAACGATGCAGGCGAGGAGCGTACGTTCACGTTTACCGATATCGCGCGTTTGTCGAATAAGGCAGCAAACGCTTTTCGCGGGTTGGGCATTGGCAAGGGTGATGTTGTGCTGTGCATTTTGCGCCGCCGCTGGGAGTACTGGATTGTTGCTACGGCGTTGTGCAAGCTGGGAGCGACTATTATCCCTGCAACATTGCAGCTCACGAAGAAGGATATTTCCTATCGTGCCAACAGCGCCGATGTAAAAGCAATGGTGTGCGTGAACGATCCTTACGTTGTTGAACAGACAGAAGAGGCGCTGGTCGAAGCTCCTTCTATCAAGAACACGATTCTTGTTGATGGTCAGCGTGAGGGCTGGATTTCCTTCGATTCGCTGATTGAAAACGAAAGCGAATCGTTCGAGCGTCCCACGGGTGACGCGGGCGTGACCAGCAAAGATATCATGCTCATTTATTTCACGAGCGGCACCACGGGCAACCCCAAGGCCGTTATGCATAATTTCGCACATCCCTTGGGCCACATTCTTACCGCCAAGTATTGGCAGCAAGTTCAGGAAAATAAGCTGCATATGTCTGTGACTGATTCCGGTTGGGCAAAGTTTGGCTGGGGCAAGATTTACGGCCAGTGGATTGCCGGTGCTACGGTTTTCTGCTACGACATGGATAAATTCATTCCGGCAAAGCTGTTGCAACACATGCAGGATTACCAGCTCACCACGTTTTGCGCGCCGCCTACTATGTATCGCTTCATGCTGCAAGAAGACGTTGCGTCATATGATCTTTCAAGCATTCAGAACTTCGCCACGGCAGGCGAGCCGCTTAATGCCGAGGTAACTATTCAGTGGGAGCGCCTGACGGGCAAAAAGATTCGCGAAGGCTTCGGCCAGACCGAAGGACCCGTGCTTTTGGCAACGTATCCGTGGATTGAGCCTCGACCTGGCTCGATGGGCAAGCCTTCTCCGCTTTTGAACACCAAGCTGCTTGATGATAACGGCTGCGAAGTTGAAGACGGTGAAGAAGGCGCTATTTGCGTTACGGGTCTGAAAGAGGCGTATCCTCCGGGATTGTTTGTTGGGTATTATCATAATCCGGAAAAAACAGCCGAAGCAGTGGGCGGCGAGTACTATAACCTTCACGATATGGCATGGCGCGACTCCGATGGGTATTGCTTCTTCGTGGGCCGAAACGACGACGTGATTAAATGCTCTGGATACCGCATTGGGCCTTTCGAGGTTGAAAGCGCTTTGGTTGCGCATCCCGCGGTTGTGGAGTGCGCTGTTACTGCGGCGCCTGATCCTATTCGCGGCAAAGTGGTCAAAGCGACCATTGTGCTTGCGAAAGGCTATGAACCGTCCGATGAGCTCGTGAAAGAGCTTCAGAACCACGTGAAGCACACAACGGCTCCGTATAAGTATCCGCGTATTGTTGAGTTTGTTGATGAGTTGCCTAAAACGGTGGGTGGTAAAATTAAACGCAAGCAGATTCGTACGCAGGATGGCGTGGTAGACTAAGAAGATACAGAATTCGGCAATCTGTTTCCGCAGATAGACATCGTGGATTGCCGAATAATTACGAAACTTGCATCTTTTGAAAAAAGCAGATAGTTTTTCTTGCGTTGAGCCAGGTGACGCGATATAATTTCCAATCGTGTCTGTAATGAAATAGCTAATGGCTAAGAAATAGATATAGAGGGATTAGAAAATGGATATCATTCGCGCAATCGAGCAACAGCAGATCAAGCAGGACATTCCTGATTTCGTCGTTGGCGACAACGTTAAGGTTCACTATCGCATTACCGAAGGTAACCGCGAACGTATCCAGGTGTTCCAGGGCGATGTCATTCGTCGCCAGGGCGCTGGTGCTCGTGAGACCTTCACGGTTCGTAAGATTAGCTTCAACGTTGGTGTTGAGCGTACCTTCCCGGTTCATTCTCCGAAGATCGAGCGCATCGAGATTGCTCGTCGTGGTCAGGTTCGTCGTGCTAAGCTGTACTACATCCGTAAGAAGGTTGGCAAGGCTGCTAAAATTAAGGAAAAGGCATTTAAGTAAGCCTTTTTACGCACGCTTCTATGCTCGCACAACGTGCGCAAGAGCGGTTCATGGTCTCGGATGGGAACTTGGACCGCTTTTTTTCACACGCTTCAATGCCCGCGCAACGTGCGGGCATTGTTTTTTACGGGAAGGAATCGGTGAACATGGCACGCGCAATTCGCGGTGTAGGACAAAGTGCAACTGGTCATGCGCAAACAGTCGAAGAGATTCGCGCGATGTTGGCGTGCGCCAATGCATCCACCTTTCCTTCTTTGGAGCGATCTCTTAAGGCGGACACGCGCAAAGGCGTTGTGTCTGCATTGAATACTGCTCGCAAGCGTATTGAAAAAGAAGCAGCGGAGCAAAAGCGCTTAGAGGGCCTGTATGCGTTCCAGCGTTCATTTGCTGATGAATGCGAAGCTTCGGTATTCGTTGGACTTGACGAGGTAGGGCGCGGCTCAGTTGCAGGTCCTTTGGCGGTTGGTGCCGTTATTTTGCCTGACGAACCGCATATTGCAATGCTGAATGACTCGAAACAGCTTGATGCTGCGCAGCGCGAAGAGGTGGCGCGCCAGATCAAAGAAGTTGCTCTTGCGTGGACGGTGCAGTATGTGCAGCCCCATGAGATCGATGCGCAAGGCATGACGGCATCGCTTATCTGCGCCTTTTCGAAAGCGGTTGCGGCCATTGAACAGCAAGGGTTTGACGTTGATCTTCTTTTGCTTGACGGCAATCCGCTGCATTTCGATAAACGTGAACGCAATATTGTAAAGGGCGATGCAAAATGTGCAAGCATTGCCGCCGCGAGCGTTGTTGCGAAAGTTGAGCGTGACGCGCTTATGGTTTCCCTTGCGCAGGAATACCCGCAATACGGCTGGGAACAGTGCAAAGGTTATGCGAGTGCCGCCCATATCGAGGCGATTCGCGCGTACGGATTGACGCCCTATCATCGTGTGAGTTTCTGCCATTCTTTCCTGCAGGAAACGTTGTTCTAACGCCCGTGCGCTCCCCGTGTCTTGCGTTTATTAGTTCGTGTGACGCTGCGAGTATAACGCGCGTGTGCGGGTTGTTCTATTTGACTGATTTTGACGCGCTCTGCTTTTTTATGCGCCCCTGTCATTATTTTGTAGCTTTTTGTCATCGTTTTACTCTGATTTGATAGCTTTTTGATAGCGAAATGCTCCGCCTTGATAGGTTTTTGTCAACGCGCTTTCGTAATCTTCTCCTGTCGAAAGGAGAAGGATTATGGAAGAACTTGAAACCGCTGTTGATCAGGAAAAGGACGAGCGCATTGAGCTGGGCAAAAAAGGCGAGGATGCTGCAGCGAAATTTCTCGAGCGGCATGGCTATCAAATCATCGAGCGAAATTGGCATTGCCCCGCAGGCGAGGCTGACATCATTGCATTTGACGAAGACATGCTGGTGTTTGTCGAGGTCAAAACCCGTTCTGACATAGATAAAGGATTTCCCGAAGAAGCAATCACCAAGGAAAAGCGCGATCGATACGAAAAGATATCCGCATATTATCTGCGCGATTCAGATTGCGGAGAAATGCGTTTTCGCTTTGACGTGATTGGCATTCTTGTTCTGGGCAAGAATAAAGCAACGCTGCGCCATCACATCAATGCGTTCGGGGTAGACTAGTCATGATTTGCCAATGCAGCGTCCATTCCGCGACCATCGTTGGCGTTGAGGCATTGCCCGTTGAGGTCGAGGTCGTTATATCTCAGGGTTTGCCAGGCTTTACTATCGTTGGCATGACAGATGCTGCCATTCAAGAGGCGCGCGAACGGGTGCGTGCTGCTTTGCGGAGCAGTGGATTTTCCATGCCGGGTGATAAAATTGTGGTCAATCTTGCGC
>CAKTXN010000097.1 GCA_934630905.1 uncultured Eggerthellaceae bacterium | reverse complement strand
AAAGCCGCCGCTTAAATACGCCTCCCGCGCAAACAGTCCGCTGTCGCCCGTATTCGCAGGGATCACGCTCAGGCAAAGATCCCCGACCAGCATCAGCAGCGCTCCCAATGCGCCCAATAAACAGCTTCGGCGGTACGCCCTCATGTCCGTTATCATATCGCTTTTCCCCCGCCCTTCAGACATTTCCCGATTCTCCCGCTCGGTTTTTTAGTTAGATGTGGCTAACCAGCGTCCTTGCGAAAAGCCGCTGCTTTGCGGCTTGGCGGCCTTTCTTCTGTTCGGGATCAATCCCGACGCGCGCCGATGCACATGCGGCAATTCTGCTTTTCACTCATATGATACCAACGTTCCGGCAAAAAGTCAAGGCAGAAGCATGCCTGCACGGCTTCAGAAGCATGCCTGCACGGCTTCAACCATCGGCGGCCGCGCGCAGCCTGCTCCAGATCGAGCGATACATGGTCAACATGCAGGCGCTCGCACCCATCACCTGCGAAACGAATTCCGCCCAGAACACGCCCTCCGCGCCGAAGCCGATCCTCGGCAGCAGCAGCGTGAGCGACGTGACCAGCATAAATTTCCTGAACAATGAAAAGAACAGCGCGTACCTGGGGTGATTCAGCGCCACGAAGGTATTTTGACCCGTCATTTGCAGGGACATAAACGGAAACGCGCCGAAGTATACCCGCGCGCAGCGCGCACCCAGGCGAATGATCTCCGGATCTGGCGTCATAATGCCGATAACGCACTCGGGGATCAACATCACGAGCGCCCACACGGCGCAGTTCATGGCCAGCGTGCCCATCAGCATAAAGGAGATCGCCCGCGAAACGCGCTTCGGCTTACCCGCGCCATAGTTGAAGCTCATTACAGGCGCCGCACCGTTGGTAATGCCCGTCGTGGGCAGCTGAGCGACCTCGCGCAGCGAATTGATGACCGACATTGTGCCCACATACAGCGTGCTCATCGTGCCGCCGAAGCTCTTGAGCGTCATGTTCACGATTGCCTGCGTAAGGCTGTTGGTGCATTTGAAGGTAAAACCCGTCGCGCCCAGCTTTAAAATAGCGCGCATGGACGGCATATGAATGCGCAGGCGGCGTATCGGCAGGATCGGCCTTTTGCCGCACAAAAACGTCGTTACCCACAGCGCACTGACCGCCTGCGAAATGATCGTCGCCAGCGCTGCGCCGCGAACGCCCATGTTCATCGCGTAGATCATGATGGGATCGAGTATCGTATTCAGCACCGCGCCGATGACCACCGTGAGCATGCCCGTACCGGCAAAGCCCTGCGCGTTGATGAACGGATTCATGCCCAGGCTGATCAGCACCGGAATGGAGCCGAGCACATAGATGCGGAAATATTCCACCGCGTAGGGAAGCGTTTTGGCATCGCCGCCCAGCACCTCCAGCAGCGCGGGCGCAAACGCATACATCACGATCGTCAGCACGCCGCCCATGATGATCAGCATCGTAAACGCGGTTTCTTCAATCAGCCGCGCGCGTTCCACATCGCCCTCGCCGCGCGCAATGCTCGTAAGCGAAGCGCCGCCCGTGCCGCACAGATTGGCGAACGCCGATATGATGGTAATCAGCGGAAACGCCACGCCCACGCCCGTCAGCGCCAGCGTGCCCACCTCCGGCATATGGCTGATAAACATGCGATCCACCAGATTGTATAAAACGTGCACCAGCTCCGCCGCCATGATCGGCAGACCGATGCGCAGGATCGCGCGCGAAACGCTGCCCTGCGAAAAATCGCCCGCATTACTATTCTTCATTGAAACATCTCCAGCTCCAATTTCCGCCGTTTATTCCCAGATCAGCTTCAGGTTCGGGTTTTCCGCCGCACTGTCCTCAAGCGTGCTTCGAAACGCCTCCGCATAGCTGCCCAGCGCCGCCTCCAGCGCCGCGCCGTGGCAAATTTCCAGCTCGACGGGCTCTGAAATGTCTGTAAGGCAGTCATAGAGCGCGTCCAGATTGCCGCCATACCAGGCGGGAAAGCGCAGTCCCTCTGCCAGCGCGCGGTGCAGCGCCTGCCGGTCTGCGACTTTGGAAGCATCCAGTACAAAGCGCACGGCTATCCCTCCCCGTATAAAAGCTCGAAGCTCTGATAATGATCCGCCGTATAATAAATCAGGCCATCGTTTGAAAACACGATGCGCTTTGCGCCGCGGCTGGACGCGCCAAGCGTGTCAATATCGCATTCGATATAGCTGCGGCCGCTCTGCTTCGGCAAGAGCCCCTCGTAATTGCCGAAGCGATCGCCGCCGATACATTTCCCCGGCGCGTAGGGCTCCAGCGAACCGCCTGACCACCCAAGCGCCTGTGCCTGCTTCTTGGTAATGTAATTCTCCGGAAGATGGCCGTAGGTGTGAATATACAGGGCGACCTCATCTCTGCCGCTGTAGCTTCCATCCTCATTTATGACCGTCTCGGCGGCATTTGTCGCCCGCGCCTCGGGCAGCTGCGCCCTGAGCGCTTTGCCGCAGCCCGCAAGCAGCAACAGCATCGCCAGCGCCAGCAGCGCCGCCGTCAGCCTTTTGAACATAAACTACCCACCTGCTCTTTTTTCTTCAGCATACACGCATACGGTAAAGAATTCCACCTTTGTTCATTGAATTATAAATACCCCCGATACCGGTTTGCACACACAGCATCGGGGGTACACAGCAGATTTCTTCAGTTTTTTCGCACTACGGGCAAAACACCCGTCCCGTAGACCAGAGACAGCCGCCGCAGGTTGGCGCCTCACCCAGAAAGCAGTCGTGCAAATTCTCCTCCCGATCCTCACAGCCCCAACAGGATGTACAAAACGGAAAGTAGAACGTATTGACACGATGCCGGAATTCGCGATAATCCTGCCGGTTCCAGCAGGACAGAAGCGATTGCTCGGCAATATTCCCATATGAAAAGCGCGTAATCTTCCGGCGCTGTTCATACAGATAGGTACAGGTATTGTGCAGCAGCTGCATACATGGAACCACATCGCCATCCCACCTGACAAAGACGCTGTTGCTGCTGACAAATGGGCACACATGTGGCTCAGGCAGCGTTTCAGCAGGCGCATAGCGCCGCATCTTTCCGACGGCGATATCCGCGGAGCCGTGCAGCAACGCCTCCTGCGGCATCGGGCGGCCGGGGATCTCATGGCTGATATTGATACCATCGACGCCATGTTCATCTGCAAAGGCATTAATGTATTCCAGCTGACCGAGGTTTTCCGGTGTCACGACGAAAGTCACGCACAGGCGCACACCGCTGTTTTTCCGAATGGTATTAAAGGCATTGATATTCTCCAGAAGCTGCTGATACCTGCTTCCCAGATGAATAGCCTCATAGCTTTCCCTGGAAAAGCCGTCCATCGAGATCCACAATTCATCAAGCCCCGCCTCGATCAGTTCAACGCAGCGACGCTCCGTGAGCAGCGTTCCGTTGGTCAGCAGCGATTTTTTGCAGCGCTGCGGAACGCGCGAGAGCATTTCACCAATATCCGGATGAAAGAGCGGCTCCCCCATGCCGCCAAAGAAAACTTCGTTGACGGCAGATATATCGGAGATCTGCCCTGCGAGCTCACGGAACAATGCTGTATCCATTCGTCCCAGCCGCTCGTCAAACCATCCATGGCGAAAGCAGATGGAGCAGCTCAAATTACACATGGACGTAGGCTCCACATATACCTTTTCAGGCAGCGCAGCATCGTTGACCGGCGGATGAAGATAGAACATTTCCTCCATGGAATTATCCTTTCGAACTCAATTGCAAAGAAACCGCCGCCGATCAGATCTTGCGCTTCAGCGAACCGCCCTTAATGGCGTCAATCGAAACGGCAACGATCAGAACCAGACCAATAATGATGTCCTGATAATAGGAACCGACGCTCATCATATTCATACCGTTCTGCAGTATCGCGATGACCATGGAGCCCAGGAAGGTGCCCAGTATCGTGCCCTTGCCGCCGGTCAGCGCAGCGCCGCCGAGAATAACGGCGGACAGCGCAGTCATATTGTAATTCGCGGCCGCAGAGGGAATGCCTGCGCCCGTCTGCGCGCTCATCAAAACGCCGGAAACACCCGCCATCAGACCATTGAGCAGGTACAGCTCAAAACGCAGCCGGTTGACGGGAATGCCTGCCAGGAAGCTCGCCTGTGGATTGCCGCCGATCATGTATACATTGCGGCCAAATACCGTGTACTTCGAAATGAAGTGGAAGATCAGGAACGACAGCACCATGATGATCAGCGACATCGGAATGCCTGCCACATAGCCGCGGCCGATAAACTTATACGCAGAATCCGAAATGGTGAGCGACATGCCGTCGGAGATCAGGTAGGCAATGCCGCGCAGCGACTGCATGGTGGCAATGGTCGTAATAAAGGCGTTCAGCTTGAATACCGTTACCAGGAAGCCGTTGAACGCGCCGCAAAGCACGCCTGCCGCCAGCGCACACAGCACGACAACGATCCAGTTTCCACCAAGATTGCTGACCGCCGCTGCGACCATGCCAACCACGGCAACCTGCGAACCCACGGAAATATCGATCATGCCCGAGATATTAATGAAGGTCACACTGCAGGAAACGCAGCCCACGATAGCGGCATAGAGGCCGATGTTCAGAAAGTTCTTCAGCGTCAGGAAATTCTTCTTCATGATTGAAAAGAAGATAATCTCGATCAGCAGCGCCAGTATAACCGTAAGCAGTGACGAAAAGTCGCCCAGGCGTTTTTTTAATGATGTTTTCCTGTTCATTTTTATGTCAGCCTCCAATCGCGTATTGTACGACCAGCTCCTGAGTCGCGTCTGCGGCGTCGATCATACCGGAAACGTGACCCTCGTGCATCACCATGATTCTGTCCGACATTGCCAAAAGCTCCGGCATTTCGGAGGTGATGATAATAACGCACTTCCCCTGGTTCACCAGGTTGTCCAGAATTTTATAGATCTCTGCCTTGGCGCCTACATCAATGCCGCGCGTCGGCTCATTCAAAATCAGCACATCTGGAACCAGCTCGAGCCACTTCGCGATTACGACCTTCTGCTGGTTGCCGCCGGACAGACTTTCGACAATGGTATCGGAGGACGGCGTTTTCGTAGACAACGACTGGATCCACTTTTCGCTGACCATGCGATCCCGCTTTCTGTTGATCAGCAGCGGCTGCTCCTTTGAATACAGCGCCGTCATGGTATTGACCGCAACGCTCTGGTTGAGGACGAGGCCCTCCGTTTTGCGCTCTGCAGGAACATAGGCTATGCCTGCAGCAATGGCATCTCGCGGCGTACGGATGCGCACAGGGACGCCGTTTACCTGTATCTCGCCGCCAAGCAGAATGTCCTGGCCAAACAGTGCCGAGCCGATCTTTTCATGACCCGAGCCCATCAGGCCGTAAATGCCAAAAAGCTCGCCGCGCCGCGCTTCAAAGGAGACGTCTCGGATAGCGTCGCTGCTGAGGTGACTGACCTTCAGCACCGTTTCACCGGGCGCTATGCGGCTGCGCTCATACATGTCCTTCAGATCGCGTCCGACCATTCGAGAGATCAGCAGCGGTTTGGTTGCCTGCGCCATATCAATTTCACCGGTCACGCAGCCATCTCGAATAACAACCACGCGATCCGCGACCTCAAACAGCTCATCCAGCTTGTGAGATATATAAATAATCGAAACGCCCTGCGCCGCCGCGCGATGAATGAACTGGAACAGATGCTCTGTTTCAACATCATTCAGCGCGCTTGTGGGTTCGTCCATGATCAGCACCTTGATATCGTTGGAAATGACCTTGGCAAGCTCAATCAGCTGCTTCTGCGCAACCGAGCAGCTGCCAATGGGCAGCTTTGGATCCAGATCCAGCCCCACCTCGGCCATGATCTTTCTGGATTCAGCATACATGGTTTTGTAATCCACAAGCCCATGCTTTTTAGGAATATTGCCAATAAATATATTCTCTGCAACGGATACGGAGGATACATAATTCAGTTCCTGATGGATAACGCCGATGCCGGCGAGCTTGGCCTCGACGGGCAACGCGAAATGTACCTTCCTGTCGCCCATCCGGATTTCTCCGGCGTCCGGCTGATATACGCCGGACAGGATCTTTATCAGCGTCGATTTTCCAGCGCCATTTTCGCCCAGCAGCGCCACGACCTCGCCGCGCCGGATTTTAATATCCACATCACTCAGTGCTTTTACGCCCGGAAAGCTCTTGCAGATGCCGCTCGCTTCCATCACGATTTCATCTGACACCTGTCGACTGGATTTGGAGTACCTTTCTGCCAACGGGATCACCTCTATATGTACAAAATGAAGCATGGGCGGGCAAGCCGCCCATGCTC
>CAKTXN010000096.1 GCA_934630905.1 uncultured Eggerthellaceae bacterium | reverse complement strand
AAAAAGTCACAAGAAAGAGGGCCGTTCTCCCAGCTCAACGTAGGAGAACGACCCTCTTTGGCTGCAAAAGTCGGGGTATACCCTATTATGAATACACGAAGAAAACAGCGCGAATCGCGCACACATGCACCGGCTTGGGTCCTTTTGTTCATTGTTGCCGCCATTTGTTTTGTGGGGGTCGTTGCTGTACGCAGCGTTTTGAGCGTGACCGCAGGCTGGACCGAAGATTTGCCCAGCGTCGTTGAATCGGATGCGTTCAACTATTCGGAGAAATCGACGGTGTACGCCGCCGATGGCAAAACGGTTCTAGCGGAATTCCGTCTGGAGAACCGCGAGCCGCTTACGAATTTGAGCGATGTTTCCGAGCTTCTGGTCAATGCAACGGTGGACACCGAGGACAACCGCTTCTACGAGCACAACGGCGTGGACCTTATTGGCATCACGCGCGCCGTGGTGAACAACCTTATGGGCGGAAGCCTGGAAGGTGCCTCGACCATTACCCAGCAGCTCGTGCGTAACACCATTCTGTCCGACGAGATGACCACTATCTCACTTGAGCGTAAGATTCGCGAAGCAGAGCTTGCCCTGGAGATGGAGAAATACTACTCGAAAGACGAGATTTTGCTGATGTACCTGAACACCATTAATTATGGTGATGGCGCATACGGTATTGAAGCCGCATCGCTGCATTACTTCAGCAAGCATGCTTCCGAGTTAACACTGGTAGAGGCTGCAACGCTGGCGGGCATTCCGCAGTCACCGTCGAACTGGAACCCCGTTTACAACCCCGAAGGTTGCAAAGACCGCCGCAACGTGGTGCTTTCGCGCATGCTGACCGCAGGGCATATCACCCAGGCGCAATACGCCGAAGCGGCCAGCAGCGACTTGAATCTGAACCTTGAGGACGAAAGCCAAGAAGACGGCATTTACCGGTACCCGTATTTTACGTCGTACGTGCGCACGTGGCTTCTGAACGAGTATTCCATGAACGACATCTTCGCCGGCGGTTTGAAGGTATATACCACGCTTGACGTGGAGAAACAGGAAATCGCCGAGCAAACCGTTGCGGACCAGGCCGAGCGCATGGAAGACGGCTTGGAGTCAGCCCTGGTTGCCGTTGACCCCTCGAACGGACATGTTGTTGCCATGGTGGGTGGCGAAGACTACCGCGAGAACCAGTTCAACATTGCAGCTCAGGGCGGACGTCCCACGGGTTCATCGTTCAAGGTGTTCACGCTTATCGCTGCGATTGAGGCAGGAATCAACCCCACAACGCTGGTCGATTGCTCTTCCCCATACAAGCTGAAAAGCGGCCTGGGCACCGTAGAGAACTACGGCGGCATCAATTACGGCACGCGCTCGCTGCAGTCGGCCACCGCGGTTTCTTCGAACACTGCGTACGTGCAGCTGCAGGAATACCTGGGCGGCCAAGCGATTATCGACGTGTGCAAGCGCATGGGCGTTGACACAAGCGACCTGATGAACGTGGACACGCTGACCTTGGGCGTTTTCGACATCACGCCGCTGGAGATGGCAAGCGCATACGCAACACTGGCGGCAGGCGGCATCCATTACGACCCCGTGGTGGTCAGCAAGATTTCCAACAGCAAAGGTGAAACGGTCTATGAGAACAAGCAGGAAGGCGAGCGCGTTTTGAGCGAGTCGGTCTGCGGCGCCGTGACGTCCGTGCTGCAAACGGTGTTCACGCAAAGCGACGGTACTGCTGCATCGGCACGTTTGGAAGGCGGACGTGAAGTTGCCGGCAAAACCGGTACGACCAGCGATTTCCACGATCACACGCTGATCGGCTACACGCCTGATCTGGCGTGCGCCTGCTGGATTGGCGATCGCTTCGCGCAGATTACCTCCGAGGATTTGAGTTGCAACGCCATGTTCAAGGAGTTCATGGACGCAGCGCTTGCCTCCACACCGATGCACTCCTTCCCCACGTACAAGGATCCCGAGTACAACAACAAGTGGAACGCTGGCTTGAGCGCGAAGAGCACTGAAGACGACGAGGCAGACGAGAAGAATAAAGACAAGACGGAAGGCACCGAGGGTACTGAGAGCGGCGGCACGACGGGTGGCGGCGATGGTGATGCAACTGGCGGCACCGAAGGCGGCGACACGTCGGGAGGCACAACGGGCGGCACGACGGGCGGCACCGAAGGCGGCGGCACCGAAGGTGGTGGCTCGACAGGCGGCGGTGGCACAACAACGCCCGAGCCGTCGAAGCCGGAGTCGTAGCGAGCTGCAGAAGCCGGAAATCCGCGTCGCGAAAAAACTTTTATCGCAGTTTCTGCAAGCAGGTTCGTTCACGCGAACCTGCTTTTTTGTTGACAAATTACCCCACCTTTTGTCAACAAGGCGCGGTTGGGTTTAGCGTATCTGCCAGGGGGTCGTGAGCCTGCCCGGATGTTAAAAAGTGACGGGGTCTTTTTCACATTGCAACCGACTAGCAACCTTTCAAGGACGCATTCGCAGGTTCGAGCCCCGTCGCCCCAGGCTTGCTGCGACCATCTCGTCGGAAAACGAACGCAGATGCGCAAAATATTCCTGTTCGGGGCAGGTTGAAGGGACGCCAACTCTCATTCATCCCTTGCCTCCAAGTCACGACCTGGGCTTTTGCGGGTTCACTTCGTCTCAAACAACGCTATCTGGTCTGCAATCGCTCCCCAAGGTGCCCCGAACAGAAATATTTTGCACATTCGAGCGAGAAAAACGACAACATGCCGCCGGCGGGTCGGGATGAGCCCGCAGCGAACTTGCCCCAGCGGCGTCGGTCGCGTTGAAACCCCAGCACACCGCAACATGACACAACAAAAGGGCACCTTGGGTTTTTATTGACGGAAGGGGGGGTTGCCAGCCGGGCGGGTTGGAACAAACCTCCGTCCCCTGTTCCCTCGGATTTTTTGTTGACAAAAGGTGGGGTAATTTGTCAACAAGGCACGTTAGAGGCCTTTGGCAATTTCATCGGCAGCGCGCAGGGCTTCAATGCCTTCTTTGTAATCGGCCTGAATAGCAGCGAGTTTCGTGGCTGCATCGGACGCATTTGCTCCCCCATCGAGCCGATACGCAGCATAAGCGCGCAACGTTTCTGCCAGATTCTTTGAGGCGCCTGCGTATTTCGCTTGCACTTCTTCAAGCCCCTCGGGAACGGTGAGCTTCTCAATCTCGGCCACCTGGGCGTCCACTTTATCAAGTGCCGCATAGACTGCGGCCGTATCCGCTGCCTCGGCGGCCTTCCTCATGTCTTCCATTTGCACGTCAATCGTGGAAAACGCCTGATGAACCGAAGTAATATACGTGCGCGCAGGCGTGGCGGACGATGTTGCCGAAGAATCCGTCTGCGAAGACGCGGGCATGCACCCCGTGGCAAGTACGCCCGTCAATGCAAGTCCGCAAATAATGCATGCGCCTTTTCTCATATTCATAGCTGTATGGTCTCCTTTTAAACGTTTTGGTGCATTTTAGAACAAACTCTGCACTGCCCACAGGCGCATCGCGGAATCATCACCAAAGCGTTTCCTTTACCGCGCAGACGGCGCGAACGGGGCAGCAAGACGCCAACGCACCAGCCGCCGCATGGCGCGTACACGCAACGCAAACAAACCTGCAATCACTTATCCAGCAACCGCTACGCCTTCCCCGTCATCATCGCTGGGGTCATCGGCCACGGGTGCGCCGCCTTCGTCGTCTTGACCGCTGGGCTCGCCCGAGCCCGACCCACCCGGTTCAGGAGTGGGCGTGGGGTCCGTGCCAGAACCTGGATCGGGCGTGGGTTCTACCGGATCAGTCGCCCCCGGGTCGGGCTTTGAGGGGCCAGTCGTGCCCGGCTTTGCGGGGTCGGCTTTCCCCTTCTCGGGACCCTTCGAAATCACCACCACAACCATGCCGTCTTCCGAGGATTGGCTAATCACCGACCCTGCAGGCACCGTGTCGCTATATGCCTCGCGATACACCACCGTGTGCCCCGAAAGCAGCGCGCGCGCCTCTTCCTCGGTCATGCCCGTGGTATCTTCTGGCTCGGGAAGCGAGCTGGTCAGCGTAAGGTCAAGGTCAGCATTCTTGAACTTCTTCGTATACGTAGGCGCCGCCACCTTGGGGAATTCCTGAACCGAGCGGCCTTCCATATAAGCGTTCATAAACGTGGCGAAGGCACTGCAAACCGATATTGAACTGGGGATTTGCGCTACGTTCGAAGGGTCGCCCATCCAAAGAGCCACTGACATCTGGGGCGTAATACCGCAGAACCAGCTGTCCTTGTAGTTCTCGGACGTACCTGTTTTGCCGGCGACAACTTGACCGCTGGAAAGCGCAGCATCGCGGCCTGTGCCTTCGTAGCTTTCAACCACCAGACGCATAACATCAATCGCTGCGGCGGCGATTTCCTGCTTAAGCACGCGCGTACCCTGGGGGTTTGTGTTGTCAATCACCAAGTTGCCCTTGTAATCGTAGGCCTCTTGAATGCAAACCGGCTCGTAATAGATGCCGCCACTCGCAATGGTGGCATATGCGCTGGCCATTTCAAGCGGAGTCACCGAACTGGTGCCCAGCGTAAGCGCCGGCACCGCCGAAAGCTGCGACGTAATACCCAAGCGATGCGCCAGCTCCACCACTTTTTCGGGTCCGATTGCGCTGATCAGGCGCGCAAAACCTGTGTTTGATGACACGGCGAAGGCACGCGCAATCGAACGATCGCCGTAATTGATGCCGTAGATATTCTCTACGCTCCAGTCCTTGATTTTCACGTGAGACGTGCAGCGAATGGTGGTCTCGGGACTAATACCCTGTTCAAGCGCCGAAACCAGCGTGAACGTCTTGAACGACGAACCTGCTTGGCGCGCGCCCTGCGTGGCCAAGTTATATTGGTTTTCGCTGTAATCCTTGCCGCCCACCAGCGCTTTTACGTAGCCGGTGCTTGGATCGATGGCAACCAGTGCCACCGAGAATACGTCAGAGACCTGGCTTTCCTTTGCCGCGGCAGCAGCTTCCGCATATTCCTGAATCTCGGGGTCAAGCGTGGTATACACGGTCATGCCGCCCTGGAAAATATCAGCAGTAGACAGGTCGTAAGAATCGTAGAGCTGCTGGCGCACGTAGCTGGCGAAATACGGGTATTTCTCCATGCCTTGCTGGGAGTTCCACGAGACTTCAAGCTCAATGGGTTGAGCCTTCGCTTCGTCGGCCTGCTCTTGCGTGATGTAGTTGCATTCCGCCATACGATCGAGCACCACATTGCGGCGAGCGAGCGCGTGCTCGGGGTAATCGATGGGATTGTTGTACACAGGCGACTGCGGAATACCCGCCAAAAGCGCGGCCTGATCCAGCGTAAGCTCGCTGGCCGATTTGGAAAAGTAACGCTGCGAAGCGGCCTCGATACCATTTGCGCCCTGCCCGTAGTTGATGGTGTTCAAATACAGCAGCAGAATTTCGTCTTTCGTGAACAGGCCTTCCATCTTGAACGCGGCATACGCCTCGCGCACCTTGCGCTTGATGGTCATATCAGTCATCTCGTCAGCCAAAACAGTGTTGCGCACCAGCTGCTGGGTGATAGTGGACGCACCCGAAAAGCCCTTCCCCGTAAGGTTGCCCATCACAGCGCGCACAATGCTTATGGGATCAACGCCGCCATGCGTGTAAAAGCGCTGGTCCTCCACGGCAATGGCGCCTTGCTCAACGTAATCGGCAACATCATCAAGCGAATCCAGCGGAATACGATATTCCATTTGGAAACGCGCAAGAAGCGTGGTGTGGTCGTTCGCGTACACTTCTGTATCGCGCGCGCGATTGAAGTCCTCGGCAGCGGAGCAGTCGGGCATGTCGCGCAACCAGTACGCGCACAAGGCACCCACGGCAACAACGCAGACAAGAATCACGCCCAGCAGCACCTTGAGCACGCGATGCTTCTTTTTGGGTTTCTTGGGTTTTGCGGACTTTTGAGGCAGAGAATCTCCGGAGGCGGGCATAGCGAAGCCAGGCGCCCCAGGATCGAATGATTCACCATGGTGGATTGGACGCACATGTTTTGCCATAGGCCTCCCTTCATCAGTAAGAATACATTGTATCAAAAAGGCGGCCTGCTTTGAAAGCAAGCCGCCTGATACAAACCCATCTTTTGCCAGTATTTAGCGATTTTTCGACGATGGCGAAGGTTCGGGGCCGCTCCGATGCGCTTCTCGCCTTGGCACTGCATACCCGATGCGCCGGTGTGCAAAGCGCCCCGACGCGCTGCATGCACACCCCCAACGTCACCGATGGATGACACTGCATGCCGCCAGCGCACCCGGCACCTTCCGCATGCTACGCCCCCAGAGCCGCCTGCAGCGCGGCACTGTCGGCTGCAAACGCGTCCTGAGCTTCAGCAAGCTGAGCCTTCACCGCTTCGTTGCCGGTTCCGCCATACGTGGTACGGGCGGCAACGATGCTGGGCAGATCAAGCGCACCTGCGATGTCGGCCTCGAAAAGGTCGCTTTCCGCCTTGAAATCATCCAACGTCAAATCGGACAGGTCGCATCCGCGCTTGTCGCA
>CAKTXN010000095.1 GCA_934630905.1 uncultured Eggerthellaceae bacterium | reverse complement strand
ATCATGAGCTGGCGACCATCAATGTAGTCGGCAATGAAGCCAGAAACGGTCTTGAAGATCAAAGCGATAATGCCGTAGATTGCAGCAACGCTTGCGATGAACGCTGGGTCAAAGCCCAAGGTCTTGAAGTTCAAAACACCCATGGAGCTCTGCAGGGCGAAAGCGGAGAAGCCGCCGGAGCCCAGCATTGCCAACAGCCAGAAGCTCGGCATGTGAAGAATCTGCTTCGCAGTAAGCTTCTCGGAGTTCTTGAAAGCCTTGCTTGCCTTCTGCGCTTTGGTTTCAACCGTTGTCTCGCCGCCGTCAACCTCGAGACCCTTCTCTTCCGGATGGGTGCGTACGAACAGGATGGACAGAATTGCGATAACAATGCCGAATACCGCAAGCAGGATCCAGCCATTTTGCCATGAGCCGTCTTTGATCAAGTTGCTTACCGCCAAAGGAGCAACAAAGGAACCCAGGCCGCCAATGCCCATTGCAATGGACATAGCCTTGCCGCGGCGCTTCTGGAACCAGAAGCCAATGGTGGACTGGATGGAAACCTGACCAGCCATAATGTTACCCAAAGCCATGAAGATGCCGAAGAAGATGATGTAGCCAACGGCGCTGTGGACAATGGTGGTCATGCAGATGGCGCCAACAGTCATGATCAAACCGCCGATAGCGATAGACCAGCGGGTGCCAATCTTGTCAATAAGGATACCAACCAGCGGTGCGGGCAGGCCAGAGCACCAAACGAAGATGGTGAAGCCAAGACCCAGAACAGTTGCGCTGATGCCGATGTCGGCCATCATTGCAGGATTAAGAATCTGCGCACTGGCTACGATAAAGCCAGAGGACATGAAGTAGAACATGCCGCACAGAACGGTTAGAAACCATCCGTAACCGAAGGATTTCTTTTCTTCCATTTTTCCTCCTTTGAAAAAGATAGATTTCTAGTCCAGCAAACCTTTGCATTCCCCTATGCAAAGCCCCGTGCGCGAAAATCGTTTATATGATTATCAGGTGATTATCGTGGTGATTTTTTGCGCTATTCGCTGAACCATTTGACTTGGGATGGCTTATATTTTCCCTTCCCCTTCCCAAGTATCTTCATTGTACAGAGTGGGGCCCGAACAGTACAAATGCTTAATACGTATGGCAACTTTTCGCTCATTCATAAGACTCTATACAACAATTGTATTTGCACTATACGGGAAATACATAAGGCGAAAAGCGCGGAAAATGCGTCCTTTGAAGGTGTGTGCAGAAGGGGTTCCTATTGTTCAAAAGAGGGCTGTCTCGCGCGTGTTTCAGGGGATGGTGCGGCCCTGTTTTCAAAGGTAAAAATTCGTCAATCCTGCTTTTTTCGAGTGATCCGAAAATCATAAAAATACGCAACGTTCTGAACTGCTCTTATTCAATTTCTATATAGCTTATTATGCAAATGATTAAGACGCATTATTCAAGTTTTGTATAGTAAGGCGTATAATTGTGCAAATGCAAGGGGGAGTTTAAGGCAGGGGATCCAATGGATATCTCGTTGTATCACGAGTTCGTAACTCTGGCGTCGCACAGGAATTATTCCGCCGCAGCACGCGATTTGAACATGTCTCAGCCTACACTCAGCCGGCACATGAATGCCCTGAGCAAAGAACTGAAATGCCAACTCTTTTACGATACGCGACCTCTGACGCTAACGGTTGCGGGAGAGCAAACGCTGCGTTTTGCCAGCAAGATCATCTCCGACGAGCAGAACCTGCGCGCTTCGCTGCAAAAGCTGAAGTCAACGAAGAATCCACGCATCAGAATCTTGAATTTGCTGCACGTGAATACGCTCTACATTGGCATCAACGAAATCATTCCCGATGCAAAAGCCCATTTTGCCGACTTGCGTTTTGAGTTCGTCAACATGGATCATTTTGGTCTTAACGCAGCTCAGATGGTCGAAATGGAAAAAGTCGATGTGTCGTTTGACATGTGCATTCGTCCTGAAGGTGATTTCACGCCGCCGGAATATCCCGATTACATTCGTGCGATTCCCATTCCGGAGTTTTATGGCGAGTTGGTGCTGGGCGTGTCGAAAAACTCCAAGTATGCCGAAGAGGAAAGCTTCAGTCTTGATGATATGAAGCCGTTCCACTTCATTATGGAAGCAGATATGTACGGCGACAATTTCCGTAAAGACTTTATCGACATTTGTGGGACCAGGGGTTTTTATCCTGATATCAGCTTGATTCCCGCTACGGATCACCTGGAGTTTTTCTCGTCCGATCCGGGCGATAGCATGCACTTGCTGTCGCGCGTTGACCGAGAGTATCGTCCGCTTTTGGCGGGCGTTATCAAGCAGCACACGGTTGCGAAGGAAATCAGGGCGGATACGCGCTATTTCACGCATGCATATGCGCTGGTCAATGAATACGATGATCGCGAGGAAATGCGTTACTTCGTGGATAAGCTGGAAGAACATGCCGAAGAAGTCATGAAGCGAAAGAAGATGCGTCCATGCGATCGCAATGAATGAGTTGCGGCGAACGGAAACAGTAAAGTGCGATATCGTAAGGCGTTGACGCAGGTCAACGCCTTTTTTGCGGGCAGGGCGCCTGTTGCTGCGCGCCGTCCCCCGGATTCCTTGCTGCTCCGTGTTCTACCGCTTTGTGCGCCCGTATCTCCACAACAAAGAAGCCCCGCTCATCGAGCAGGGCTTCTTTTCTTGCGCCTTTTTGATGTGTGCTGCTGGGAGGAAGGAAAACAGCGCACATCAATCAGTTAATGCCTTATGCGAAGTTGTTAACGTACAGCTCGATAGGACCAACGTTCACGTCGATATCGGTTGCGTCAACTTCGATCATGCGATTGAGGTAGCCTTCAGCTTCTGCGTATACGCGATACTTGCCCGCAGGAACCTGATGGAACCAGAAGTCGCCAAAATCGTCGGTCTGCGTCGTGTAGACTTCTTCGGTCTCAACGTTTTGCAGGGTCATTTTCGCGCCAATCAAAACTTCGTCCTGCTCGGGGTCAATAACAATGCCGGCCACAAAGCGCTTGGGCATGTTGAGGTAGTACGTACGCGGCTTGTCCAGTTCGGCACGCTCGGGCAAGAATGCCTCTGCCTGCGCGATCTCTTCTGCGAACTCTTCCTCGTCGCCGAAACGAAGTGCCTGATGGGGGCACACGTCTACGCAGTGAGGCAGCTCGCCTGCGTCAACCAAGTGAGCGCAGCCCGTGCACTTCTGGGGAATCTCAAGCTCGTAGTTCCAGAAGATGGCGTTGTAGGGGCAAGCGTCCACGAGTTCTTTTTTGCCCTTTGCCTTTTCGGGGTCAATGATGACCAGGCCGTCTTCGCGCTTGTAAACTGCTTCGGGAGCAACCTTCATGCAGGGAGCGTCGTCGCAGTGCTGGCAGCGCTTGGCAATGTAGGACAGCTTAACCTTAGGCACCTGGCCGCGAACTTTTTCCTCAATGCTGGTCCAGAATTGACCGGTATCGGGCTGGGGCATTGCATAGGGCAGCCACTCGTTGTCAACGTGCTCGTCTTTGCAGGCGAGTTGGCAGTTGCGGCAGCCGTTGCATTTTGCGGAATCAAAAATAAACACTTTTGCCATAATTACTCTCCTTTGACAATGCGGGCTTCAGCAACAAGGCCGCAATCCGGCTCGTAGGTACGGCCGAACGCCTCGGGGTACTGCTGAGCAAGTGCGAACACGTCAACCTTCTCAATGTTTACCAAGAAGCCGCTGGTCACTTCGCCGTGAGCGTTCTTGGAAGTGGTCGCCGTGGGGGCAATCAGGTTGTTTGCGCCGCCGCGGTCAAGGCCGCCTTCGCCCAAAACAATGGTGTCGCAACGTGCGCCGTGGTCCTGCAGAACAACGCCCGGCATAATGCGCTCGGTCACCATAACGCCACCCAGAACGGCACCGCGCTCGTTGTAGACCTTAACAATGTCGCCATCCTTCAGGCCAAGCATGCCCGCGTCCTTCGGGTTCACCCAAACAGGCTCGTACTTGTAGCCGTCGGGGCCGGTTACCTTGCAGGTCTCGATCTCGCGGAACCAGGTCACGTCGTCGTGCTGAGCATGCACGCGGAAGTGCGGGTGGTTGGACACGATCAAGAACGGGTACTTGCGACCGCGCTCCAGGTACTGACGCTCCTGATGGCCGTCGCCCTCGTCAATCCAGTGGGGGATAGGTCCACGGATCTTGTCATCGGGGAAGTGATGCGCCAGCGTGGTGGAGTAGTATTCCATCTTTCCAGAAGGCGTCTGCAGCGGGTGACCCTCGGGGTCATCGTGGAATTCGCGCATGCCAGCGGGAATGTCCTTCCAGTCTTCCCTGGTGGGGAATACGTAGGACTGCTTCTCCTTGAATTCCTCGAACGTCAGGTCCTCGGGAGCGCCACTGGTGTCAAAGCCCACGCGGATCCACTCATCGTCGGTCTTGCCGCCGTTATACTTGTTGTAGATGTCCTCGTAGATGCCGCCAAACTTCTCGAGCTTCTTGGCAACTTCGCCAACAACTTCCTTATCGGACTTGGACTCGCCAATCGGCTTGATGGCGCGCTGCTCGTAGTACACAACGTTCCACTGGCCGGAGTCGCAGTCGGTGCCAATGTCTTCGCATTCGAACTTGGTGTTCGAAGGAAGAATGATGTCGCCGAACATGGTGTCGTTTTCCATCCAAGGATGCTGGATCACAACGAACTCAATGGATTCGTCGCGAAGAGCGTCTTGCATCTTGAAGCCGCCGTTCCAGCAGGTCTCCCAGCACGGAGAGTCAGACCAGATCATATGAATACGGCTGCCGCCTTCGCAGGGGAAGGTGTAGGGGCCGTTGAACTGGTCAGCGCGCGGGAAGCCAGCAGCAATGTGACCGTACCACTGAACGGGCGGGTTCATAATTGCTTCGGGGATCATGGTCTTGGGGATGAAGCTTTCCTTCGTGCCCGTTACATAGCCGCGATAAGCTGCGCCCAAGCTGGGGATATGCACCGAAGGCGGCAGAGGATCAAGCGTCGGAATGCCGAACAGCGTCCACTCCATGAACTTGAACTGGTTTGCACCCGGCTTGCCGAAGCCCTGCATACCCAGAAGTGCAGCTTCCAGGCGAGCCGGCTCGTGAGCGAAGCAAGACCTGATGAAGGAGCCGCCGTTGCAGTGAGCAATGGAGACAGCGGACTTGGCCCAGTAACGAGCGATAGCCTTAATGGTGTAGGAAGGAACGCCGCAGATCTTCTCGGCCCATTTCGGGGTCTTAGGCACGCCGTCTTCGCCGCCCATTACGTAGTAAGCGAAGTTCTCGAAGCCAACTGCATGCGTGGCCAGGTATTCCTTATCGTAGGTGTCTTCCTTGAGCCAGGTGTAGGCAATAGCGAGCTGCAGGGCAGCGTCGGTGTTCGGAAGAACGGGAACCCACTTGTCTGCGTGAACAGCGTTTGCGTAGTTTACGTCAGGAGCAATGTGGATCTGCTTTACGCCGATTTCGGTGAACCAGTAGCACAGCTTGGAAGCCATGTAGCCGCCCCAGCCCAAAGGCGTGGTCTCGGGGTCGGCGCCCCAGAACAGAATAGCGTCGCCGTTTTCGGAGATGTCCTTGATAACGTTGTTCTGCTTGTTCTGCTGTCCCAGCGGGTCCATGCCCCAAATGTGCTTGGCGCCCCAGTACCAGCCTTCCCAGCTGTCGGGCTGGCGAGCCTGCAGCGTGAAGCCGCCGCACAGGTCAAGAAGCTGAGTGATGCAGCCGTGGCTTGCGTGCACGATTGCGGTTTCGCCGTGGCCGTCGATCTCGCACAGAATTGCGGTCGGACCATAGGCGTCGTGGATGCGCTTAATTTCGTTCGCCACGATTTCGGCCGCTTCATCCCAGCTCACGCGCTCGTATCCGCTGGTACCACGGTTCTGCGGGTTACGCTCGCCGTTAGGATCCCAGTCAACGCGCTTCAAGGGATAGGGAATGCGGTTCTTGGAATAGATTCTCTTCTTGTAGCAAAGTGAAAGCGGAGACATCATTGTCTTAAAGCCCGGCTCGAGAACCTTCCCCCTTGCCTCGATCCTCCAGGCGTTGAGCTCTTCGGGAGTCTGATGGTCATCGAAGTGGAACGGGCGGATTCTGAGAATCTTGTCGTTCTCCTCGTCGATATCGACCATGCAGGCATTAGCACCCAGACCAAAGCTGTCAAAGCCAATGCCCTTGATAATGGTTTTCCCCTTTACATCTTTACTCATCCTATCCTCCTTCTCTTCTTCTTCGCCTTCTTTTGGTTGTCATCGATGGCGAATTAGAGTCGTGCGATCGGTGCGTCCTGGAAGCAAGGCGCAATCTTCCAAGGTGTAAGACGATTATCTTTCCCGCGCGAATCTAATACGACAGGTGTTAATATTGATTTCGTTCATTTTTGACTAGTTTTGCATCATGCTTAGAGGTTGATATAAAGGGGGAGCGTGAGTAAAATCGCAGTTCAAAACGATAAAGACCTTTCAGACATCGTTGTGATGCACTGGCTGGCCGTTGTTGGCTTCTCGTGTCTTATTGGCTGGGAGCTGCTGACGGTTTTTGCGCCGGGAACGCTGC
>CAKTXN010000094.1 GCA_934630905.1 uncultured Eggerthellaceae bacterium | reverse complement strand
CTACTGTGATAAAGTAACGCAAAGAAAAGGACGAAATGAAAAAAAGAGATGGAGCAAAGGAAAGAAATAAAGTAAAGAGAAGACGAGAAAATAAGAAGACGAGAAGACAAGAAGATAAGAAGACGAACAGTTTTTGCACAGAATGCGGTTAACGGCAGGCGGTTGGGTTGACAAAAAGCAGCACGCCGCGCGGTGAAAGAAACGTGGTGCAAGACGCAGCCGTCGAAGTGCCCTGTAAGCTGCAGCCGGCGAAACACAGGACAAGACGCGATTGGCGAAATGCAGCGTAAGACACAGCCGGTAAAATGCCGCGCAAGATGCGGCCGACGAAGCGTGGCGCAAGACACGGCCGGCGAAATGCAGCGCAAGACACAGCACGAAAAGCGCAGCCGATAATGCTGCCCGAAACAAAGATGCAAAACAAAGCAGGAATAATAGGAACACTTGCGGTTAAAACAATTAAACCGGAACGATATGAAACAGGAACGACGATGAACTATGTAACACCAGCGGGTTTTCGCGATTTCTCTGCCGAAGAGGCCGCTCTTCGCGAGGAAATAACATACAACGTGCAGCAGCTCTTTGCGAAAAGCGGCTACACGCCTATTGAGACGCCCACGCTTGAAATCATGGATGTTCTGGAGGCAGGCGGGCACGTGCCGGCATCGCCGTTCAAGCTGTTCGACTCGCAAGGTGAGCTTTTAGCCATGCGTCCCGATGTGACCATGCAGGTCGCGCGCATGTGCTCGACTCGTTACGCAGGCTGTACGGCGCCGCTGCGTTTCCGTTATACACAGCGCGTATTTCGCGAGGCCGATACGCGCTTGCAGGCTGTAACGCGCGAGATGACCCAGATAGGCATCGAGTGCATTGGGCAAAAAGGCGCCGCGGCTGATGCGGAAGTGATTGGCCTTATGACCGAAGCGCTTATTGCTGCGGGTGTTCCCGATTTCAAGTTGGCGCTGGCCACAGTGGGTGTTTTACGCGCGCTGCTGGCGGCTAGCCAGGGCACGCCAGCGTGGCAGAAAAGCATTTTGCAGGCATATCATGCGTCGAACTTCGTTGACTTGGACGTCTTGACCGAGAGCGAAAGCGCGCGATTTGCGGCAAGCGGCGCTCGGGCCGATGTCGCCCGCGCCATTCGCTTGCTGGCGCGCATTCGCGGCGGCCAAGATGCAATTGCGGCGGCGCGCTTACTGGTTGAGCCGTTGGGATGCGCCGATGGCCTGGATGAATTCGAGCAAACATACGCTCTTCTGTGCGCGCGTGGCTTGCGCGAGCGCATCATGATCGACTTCTCCGTCATGAGCTCGTTTGATTACTACACGGGCGTGGTGTTCGAGGCGTATGCGCCCCAGATTGGCACATCGCTGGGCAGCGGCGGCCGCTACGATCACATGCTGGCGGCTTACGGGCAGGATCGGCCCGCTGCTGGTTTCGCGTTCTACCTGGAGCAAGTCATGACAGCGCGCGAGCTTCAGCGCGAGGGTGAAGGGGAAGCTGCTGCGGGTGCTGGTGCTGCAGACGCGGGCATCGCTCCGGTTGCCTCCGCCGCCGCAACCGCTGCATCCGCCGCCGCAACCGCTGCAGTCCCCGCGCGCCCGTTGCGCGTGGCCGTGCCTAAGGGCTCGCTCAATCCCGATTCTATCGCCGCCTTGCAGCGTGCCGGCCTGGACACCACGGGGTTGGAGCATCCCGGTCGCTTGCTACGCATTAGTAATCCGGGCGTGGAGTACATCATCGTGCGTCCGTCGGATGCGCCCGTTATGGTGAGCCTGGGCGCTGCTGATTGCGGCATTTGCGGAAAAGACTCCCTGATAGAGGCCGATGTTGACGTTGTGGAGCTTGTTGACCTAACGTTTGGCGCGTGCCGTTTCGTGGTGGCAGAGCCCGCTTTGGCCGCCGGCGTTGCCGAAGAGCGCTACCAGCGCCTGGGGTCGTTCCGCGTGGCAACGAAGTACCCGCGCATCGCGCGCGATTTCTACGCAAAGCACGGCATGCAGGTGGAAATCGTGAAACTTCAGGGAAATATCGAACTGGCGCCGCTTACGGGCATTGCTGAGCGTATCATCGACATTACCGCTACAGGTACTACATTGCGCGAGAATAACCTGGTCATCGTCGATGAGGTATGCGCGTCAACAGCGCGATTCTTTGCCAATGTGTGCTCGTTTCGCACGGATTCGCGCGTGGCGCAACTGGCGCAGAACATGAGCGAGACGATTGGCGAAGCAACGGTGATTGCGGGTTCAAGCAACTAGGGTTTGAGTCTTGGCGTGCTTGTCCGGCAAGAGTTCAGGTGCATTTGCCTGGCAAGAAAACGGGCGTGCGCAGGCGAAGGGGTCGCCGTGATCCGTTGAATAGAATTGTGGACGGCACGCGGGCATCCAGGGGCGGCATGCGGCAGCATCGCGGCAAAACCGCTAACACTCGCAAGGCTGACGGCAGCGCCAAAGCTGCTGGCAGTGGCGGTGCGAAACAGGTAACAGGCCGCTGAACAGCGGATACGATAGAGGAGGAACTACCATGCGCAGAATCATTCTGCAAGAAGGCGAAAAGCTGAAGGAATCGGATCTTTCCCGTAAGGGCGCGTTCAACGCGCAGGCAATGGCGGCTGCCACGGCAATCATCGAAGACGTGCGCGCCCGCGGCGATGAAGCGTTGCGCGAATACACCGCGAAGTTCGACGGCGTTGAAATCGATAATTTCCGCGTGAGCCAGGATGCCATTGACGAAGCTGTGGCGAAATGCGACCCCCATGTGGCGGAATGCCTGGAACATGCTGCATCCCAGATTCGCGAGTTCCACGAGCGTCAGGTGAAGCAGAGCTGGTTCGAGGAACGCGAAAACGGCGCATTCGTGGGCACGAAATACACGCCGCTTGATTCCGTGGGCATCTATGTTCCCGGCGGTCGCGCGTTGTATCCGTCATCGCTGCTGATGAACGCGCTGCCGGCATCGGTTGCAGGCGTGAAGCGCATTGTGTGCTGCACGCCTCCCACGAAGGACGGCTCGCTTGACCCCGCCATTCTGAAGGCGGCGCAGCTGTGCGGCATCTCCGAGATTTACACGGTGGGCGGCTCCCAGGCCATTGGCGCGCTGGCGTATGGCACGCAGACCATTGAGCCCGTGTGCAAAGTGACCGGGCCGGGCAACGCGTTTGTTGCCGCTGCGAAGAAGATTGTGTCGGGCGACTGCGGCATTGACATGATTGCCGGCCCCTCTGAGGTGTGCGTTGTGGCCGATGAATCAGCTGACCCCATGTTGGTGGCCATTGACCTTATGGCGCAGGCCGAGCATGACCCGCTGGCAACGTGCTATCTGGTAACCACGAGTGAATCCTATGTTGACCAGGTGGAACACTGGATTGAAAAGCACATGCAGGAAAGCACACGCGCGGAAATCACCACGGCGTCGCTGAACGATCACGGCACGGTGGTGGTGTGCCCCAACATGGCAACGGCGCTTGAAGCGGTTAACGTCATTGCCCCTGAACACCTGGAGCTGCACTTCGAAGGCGCCATGAACAAGCTGGGCACGGTGCGCAATGCCGGCGCGATTTTCGTGGGCGAATGGACCGCAGAGGCCGTGGGCGATTACGTTGCCGGCCCGAATCACACGCTTCCCACGGGCGGCACGGCACGCTTTTCCAGCCCGCTTTCCGTGGACGATTTCGTGAAGAAGTCAAGTGTCATCTGCTATTCTGCGGAAGCGCTGGCAAGCGATGCCGACGCCGTTATCACCATTGCGCATCACGAGGGCTTGTGGGCGCATGCACACAGCGTTGAGCTGCGCAAAGAGATCATCGACGGTAAGACGCAGGCGTAACCGTTTAAGGAAGTTGAATGAAAAGTGTAGTGAAAACGGTCCCCCAGCTTGATGGCTTGGTGCCTTACGACCCGAAATATTTGCCGGCCGATGCGTTGCTTTCCGCAAACGAAAGCCCGTACGACATTTCGCCCGAACTGCGCGCGGAAATTGCCCAGGCGGTTGCCGCGGTGCCGTTCAATCGGTACCCCAACCCGTTGGCAAACGAGCTGCGCGACATGATTGCGCAAGTGAACGGACTCACGCGTGACCAGGTGCTTTTGGGCAACGGCGGCGATGAGCTGCTGTTCGACGTTGCGCTGGCATATGGGTGTGCAGGCCGCAAGATGATCAACATCACGCCCACGTTTTCCGTGTATGCGCTCAATGCGCGCTTGAATAACACGGAAGTCGTTGATATTCCGCGCAAGGCCGACCTTTCCATTGACGAAGAAGCGGTGCTGGCGCGCGCCGCGGAAGGCGATATCTCATACATTGTGGTGACCAGCCCGAACAACCCCGCGGGTGCTGCTGCGCCCCGCGATTTCGTGGAGCGGCTGCTTAACACCACGGATGCGTTGGTACTTCTCGACGAAGCATACGGCGAATTTGCGGGCGAAACGTGTCTTGATTTGCTGAAAGAGCACGAGAACCTTCTTATTCTGCACACGTTTTCCAAGGCATATTCGCTGGCAGGCGTGCGCTTGGGCTACCTTTTAGGCTCGGAAGCGGTTATTCGCGAGTTCATCAAGTTCCGCCAGCCGTATTCGGTGGATGCCGTATCTCAAGCAATTGCGAAGGTGGTTTACGCGCATCGCGATGAGTTCCTAGAGAATGCGCGCGAGTTGGCGCACGCTGCGCAGGATTTGGCGGCGTCGCTGGGGGAGATGCCCCAAGTGCAGGCAGTGTATCCAACGGATGCGAACTTTGTGCTGTTCAAAGTGGGGCGCGCGGATTTAGTGTGGCAAATGCTCTATGAACAGGGTGTTTTGGTGCGCGACTTCTCGCGTTGCCCTGGCATTGAAGGCTGCTTGCGCGTGACAGCAGGCACGCCCGAGGAAAACCAGAAGTTTTTGGACGCGCTGGCGAATGCGCTGCGGGCTCGCTAGCGCAATAATGGTGCAGGGTGGTGCACTCAGACTTGCAAACGTGCGATGTGCAGTGCGGTTGGGTGCCGATATATGGCGTTGACATGCGGTAATGACGTGCGGCCGATGTTTGGTCGCGCGAAGCTATAAGGAGAAAACATGCGTACAGCACAGATTTCACGTACGACGAAGGAGACCGACATTCAGGTTGAAATCAATCTGGACGGCACGGGTCAAACCGATATCCAGACAGGCGTTGCGTTTTTCGACCACATGCTTGATGCGTTTGGTCGTCACGGTCTGTTTGATCTGAACGTGCGTTGCAAAGGCGATATCGAAGTCGATGCTCATCATACGGTAGAGGATTGCGGTATTGTATTGGGCCAGGCTATTGCGCAGGCGCTCGGTGACAAGCGCGGCATTACCCGTTATGCGTCCATTACGCTGCCCATGGACGAAACGCTTGTGTTGGCTGCTGTTGACATTTCCGGACGCGGTGCGGCGTACGTTGATTTGGACATCCCCGCCCAGAAAGTGGGGGATTTCGATACGGAGCTGGGCGCGGAATTTTTCATTGCGCTTGCCGCGAATGCGGGCATCACGCTGCATGTGCGTCAGCTGGCGGGCGGAAACTCGCACCATATTCTGGAGGCAAGCTTCAAGGCTGTGACCAGGGCGTTAAGTGCTGCGGTTGCCGTTGATGCGCGCATTGCCGATCAGCTGCCGTCCACGAAAGGCGCGCTGTAATGATTGCGGTCGTTGATTATCAGAAAGGCAACCTGCTGAGCGTGCAGCGCGGTCTTGCGGCTGTGGGAGGCCAGGCGGTTGTGACAAGCAATCCTGCCGAAATCGCTGCAGCCAGTGCCATTGTGCTGCCTGGCGTGGGTGCGTTTGCCGATGCCGCAGCCACCATGCGTGAGCTGGGGCAGATGGACGTGATCCGCGACCGCGTGCTTGTGGGCGTTCCCTTTTTGGGCATCTGCCTGGGCATGCATCTTATGTTCGAGCACGGTGTGGAAGGCTCGCCGGCGGAGCGTGTCGCCCTTGCTGCGGCTTCCGGTGACGCTGCCGGTGCCGCAGGCGCTGCCGCTGGTGCTGCTGGAGCCGATGCGCTCGTTGCCGCAGCTGACGCCGGGTACGCGCAGGGCCTGGGGTTGCTTCCCGGGCTAGTGGCGGCGCTTCCACGCGAAGACGCGCAGGGGAACGCCTATAAAATCCCGCACGTTGGCTGGAACGAAGTGTCTTTCGCGGCAATACCTGCCGCCGCGCCCGCAACTTGTTGTCAAATTACCCCACCTTTTGTCAACAATTCGCTGCATGCGACGAACCTTGCTGCAAACGAGCAGCAGCCGACCCCTTCCGCAAGGTCTTCTGCCGTTTCGTCTACCACAGCGCCCGCGAAAAGCGCCCTGTTCGACGGCATATCCGAAGGCGAGTACTTCTACTTCACGCACAGCTATGTTTCGCCCGATAGCGCCGCAACCATCGCAACCACCACGCACAGCATTACGTTCCCGTGCGCGGTGCAGCTGGGTCAGTGCGCGTTTGGCGTGCAGTTTCACCCCGAGAAAAGCTCCGATGCGGGCTTGGCGCTGCTCAGGAATTTCGTGACGATTGCCCAGGAGGTTTAAATGTATCTTCTTCCTGCTGTTGATATTCTG
>CAKTXN010000093.1 GCA_934630905.1 uncultured Eggerthellaceae bacterium | reverse complement strand
CTAATTCTTCACAATCATCTAGCTCCACAACGGTAACCGACGAACATGCCAATGATCAGGCATATCAGATTTCAAAAAAATTCGAAACTGTTAGCGAGCCAGAAATGACAATCGAATACGGTTATCCGAAAATCAATGGGTCGCTAAAAAATATCTCCGGAAAAGATTTGAGTTATGCTCAAATCCAATTCAACCTCTACGATGAAGACGGAGCGCAGATTGGAAGCGCCTGGACCAATATCAACAACCTTGATGCTGATGGTATTTGGAAGTACGAAGCAACAGGGTTTGACGAAGGCGCTGTAAGCTTCAAGATGACCGAAATAAGCGCCTGGTAACACTTCTTGACGAATAGGTGTTTTATGGGTGGCGGAATATTTCAAGATTTCCGCCACTTCATTTTTAATACCAACCTAACAAAAACTAAAATGCTTAAGAACCAAATTGATGCAGACAAGCTTTTTGCAAGATGGAGCGTAGCAGTCAAAACCATGAACCACCCTCCGAAAAGGGTGGTTTGGATGTCGTTGACGACACAAACCGCCCCATTGCCTGCATGGTCGCCACCTGCGCACGCCATTGTTGACAAATTACCCCACCTTTTGTCAACAATTCAGCGCCCCAAAGCGAAAAAGGCTTTCTCACCACCGAGGAAGCCCATGGAACAGGGGACGGAGGTTTGTTCCAATTTGGAATAAACCTCCGTCCCCTGTTCCATAGCATATTTTTCTCCATAACATGTTTCGCGCTTTTGATCCGTAATTAACTTGGAAAGTGCCGTCTTCTGTCGACCCGCAACGCAACCCGGCAGGTGCAATCACCGCCTTCACAATCCTGCTTCTTTCGGAAATCACCAAGCTGCAAGTCTCATCTTGTCGGAAAATGAGCGCGAATGTGCAAAATATTCCTGTTCGGGGCAGGTTTAAGCGGTGTCAACCCTTGTTCGCCCGATGCTTGCAGTGCGCGACCTGGGCTTTTGCAGATCAGCGACAACTTAGACAGCGCGATATGGACCGAAAGCACTCCCCGAGGTACCCCGAACGGGAATATTTTGCGCATTCGGGCGGAAAAAACGACAACATGCCGCCGAGAAACCCAAAAGAGACGCCCGAGCCAAAAGCCAACGCGCCACGAATCCAAGCGCGCACCGAACTCCCGACACACAGACCCTCAGGGGCGTCCGCCGGCAAGGGTCGAGCCGAACTGCGACGCTTTGGATAAGTTGAGCGAGTTGCGTGTACGATGAAGCATTATCCAAGCGGAGTCGTGAGGCAAGCCCTTGCCGACGGACGCCCCCTGGATTGATAAAGGGCGGCAGAGTTTTCCCGACCTGATAAAAATGGCTCACTTTTCTGTCGATTTTCTTCTTTGAAATCGCCAAGAATCACCGTTCCCCCAGGTTGCAAAAAAATAAGCTCAGGTAAATCCACCGAAAAGTGGGTCGTTTTTATCATGCCGCCCACATCGTTGGGCGGCATCGCGCCAGGAAAAGATGCAGCGCGGACTACGCACTACAGCAGAGCTCAACAAAAAATCCGGGGGCAAGCAGCGCCTCGGATTTTTTGTTGACAAAAGGTGGGGTAATTTGTCAACAACAGTCCCCCGATAATCCCCGGTTTCCATATCCGACAATTCATCATGCGTAATATAGTAAGTAAGTAGATAGGTATATCAACAAAAGCATAGTAAGAGGATGCTTTATTTCCTCCACTTAATTGACTATAATGCAATTTCGAGGTGGAAATCAATGATAAAAACGCATAGTATGCTCGTAGAAGAACTATCGCACTACGGGGCGCCAAACAACAAAATAATGCGAATGATTGAAGCAGATGAGCTTATTCCGCTTAACCGTGGTATTTACGAAACGAATCCTTCTGTCTCTCCGGTCTGCCTTGCCGCGAGTATATACGGACCATCATATGTTTCGTTTGAGTATGCGCTGTCTTTCTATGGACTTATTCCGGAACGCGTTTCAACGGTTACAAGCGCGACATTCGAAAAGAACCGCCGCAAAACGTTTACGAATGCATTTGGCGCTTTCTCTTATCGAGACGTACCGTCAGCCGTCTTTCCTCTGGGGCTTCGGATTGAGACAGAAGGCGACTACGCATTCCGTATCGCAAGTCCAGAAAAAGCGCTTTGCGATCAGCTTTATAAGGCAACCCCTGTTGGAAGTATGAAGCAGTTACGCGATCTTCTCTTTGCCGATTGGCGTATAGAAGAAACCGCCTTTTGTACACTAAATACACAATTGTTGTTGCAGCTTGCACCGCAGTATCGTCGAAAAAACCTACGTATGCTCTGCAAGCTTCTCGAAAAGAGGAAGTAATGGATTCAATCTTTAATAACATGTTAGCGCCCTATATGGCAACAACTCCGGTCGACAAGAAAAACGCCGCGAAAGAAGTAATTCAAGAGATGGTTCTGTGCGGCTTGTCGCGGTCCGGGCTCTTTGATCATGCCGCTTTTTATGGAGGTACGGCGCTTAGAATTTTTTACGGCCTCGACAGGTTTTCCGAGGATTTGGATTTTTCGCTCACGGCCCCAAGTAAAGAATTTGATATAAGTAGTTACTTCCCTCTGCTCGAAAAAGAAATGCGCTCTTTCGGACTCAACATGTCTGTGGAGCAGAAGCAAAAGCACGTGGATAGCCAAATCCAATCAGCATTTCTTAAAGGTGATACCCAAGAGCATTTATTGCTGTTCTTTCCGGACGAGCAAATACAGGCGGCAGCGGGTGAAAAAATTAAAATCAAATTTGAGATAGACACAAATCCAGCGCCTTTCGCGCAGTTCTCTCAGCGATACCGTTTGCTTCCCGCCCCGTATCAGGTGCGCCTTTATGACGAGCCTTCACTATTTGCGGGAAAGATTCATGCGGTATTATGCCGAGGCTGGAAGAATCGAGTCAAAGGACGCGACTTATATGATTACGTGTTCTATCTCTCTCGAAATACCACGGTAAACCTTACGCACTTAAGAGCCAAATTAATGCAGACAGGCTTTTTGCAAGATGGTGCAGAGTTCGAGATGACGCATTTGCAAAACGCGTTATTTGAACGATTTCATGCCATTGACTACGAAAACGCAAAAGCCGATGTGACTCCGTTTCTCTCGAACCAAAGTTCCCTCGACTTGTGGAGCGAAGACTTCTTCTGCGATATCACAAAGAGCTTGCTTCGATAATCATTTTTTGAGGCGATTGCTCATTCCTATCTCATAGAATAGTTTTCCGCTTTTGCATGAAATCAGTTGGCGTCTTGCTTGGTTTGTGCGCTGACGGTGCGTTGATAGTCAAAACCATGAACCACCCTTTAAAAAGATGGTTTGCGCAGGACCTATTAGGCCAGGGGCCGCAGTCTACGGTCCCTGTGGGTCTACGCCTCTTTTGCCCTGAAGTCCTCCCAGCGAGAAAGACGGCGATTGCATTTCGCCAACGAGTACTTCTCGAACCCCTGCTGCTTCCCCCAATCGGCAAGGTAGTCGTGTTCGGGGTCGGCGAGGTCGTCCCATGCGTGCAAGAACCTGCTCAGGCCACCTTCGCCACCGACGTCGTCTGGCGGCCAGGCGCCGATTCCCTTCTCCACGCGCGGTAAAGCGCTCGATTCCCGATCGAAGAGGTAGCCCATGCGCGTGATGGATATCTCCCAGCCGTCGCCGTAGTCGTAGGAGTACAACATGGACGGCAACTCGGACAGCGCATCCTCGACCGAGACCTTCGCGGCGTCGCGCTTGGCAATCTTGGGGGTAAAATCCTCCAGCTGCTCTATTTGCCAGAGGGGTTCCGCCTGCACGAGTTTGCCCTTTGATACGAACTTGAAATTGTACAGGTGGTAGTTCAGCCAGTTTCCGCAGGCCTGAATCATAGTGTGCAGGTCGTCGAGAGGGGATGCGGCGGGCACCAAAAGAATGCGAGAGCACTCAAACTCGTCAAAGAGGAAATCTAACCTCAATCTGAGGGCGAGTTCGCAATGCTGCGTCTCGCGTCCCTGCGTGTTCGTTGCCATGCGGAACCTCCGTTTTCCAATCGATTGCGCTTATTACGATGAGTATTGTCGCACGCGAAAGAGGAATCGTCCATATGCGTGCCACCGATGCGGGACGCACCGATATATTTGCGCATCAACAGACTGACTTTCATGCATGTTGTTGAAAAATGGCTCCCCAATTCGAAGTTGATACGGTTTGGAAGTAGATCGGGAACATAAATCGAAGCATTTTCCCATAAGTGAGCTGTTTGTGGAAAATAGTAATTAGCGAAATACCAGTTCAAGATTATACTCGATTAGAGTATATTAAAATCGCTGCTCAACGCAGAGTTTCGACCTACTTCCAACCTATCACAACTTCGAATTTGGCCCTGGTTTTTCAACAACATGATACGATAGCAACCACTGATGCAATCTCATCAAGCGGCAAAACCCATGACTGGACTTGCCGCCCCGAGAAAAACGCAATCGCAACCAGCTAACGCACAGTAGCTTGCACCCAGCTCACCAATTCCTCGAAACCCCACGAGCCGTCAGCCACGCCGCTCATAGCTTCCAACAGCTCGGCATGACCCGGCCGAAACTCGAAACCAGACATCCTGAGATACGCGCCCATAAGGGCAGTAGCGGTCCGTTTGTTACCATCGACGAACGGATGATCCTTGATGATACCGTACGCGTATCTACAAGCCTTCGCCTCGTCGGCCGGATAGAGCTCGATGCCATCGAATGACTGAAATGGCTGCGCAAGCGCAGATGCCAAAAGCCCCTCATCGCGTATGCCGCCGACCCCACCGAACCTGGCTATCGCAGCGGAATGCACCGCAATAGCCTCGTCTTTCGTGATAGGACAGGCGCTCATTTAGCAAGCTCCTCAAACACATCGGCGTACTCGTCCATGAAGTCAACCGCAATATCTACGGCTGATGCTTCCGCCCTGGCCGGCTGGATTACCACCCAGGGCCTATTGTTCTTCAAGACAGTAACCGGCCTGCCAGTTCTGTTCACCTCCGCCGTCAAGCGGGAAAAGTTGGTCTTGGCCTCCGCTAAGCCCATAGTCAATGCAACCATACAATCCTCCTTACCTTGTGGTCAGAATTATGACCAATTTATAGGGCAATATCAACTTAGACAAGATGCCAGCCGCAGCTGTAAGTACCCAACTGGAAAAGGAAGAACATAAGACGGTATGGCCCGAGCTACGAGCGGCGATGAATGCTTTCATAATGATTCCCCATAGAACGATTTTTCCTTACGCGTTCTATCGTCGGAATGGGGGGCACAGAGCAGCAGGACACAACAAATATACCATGCCAAATTCTGTCGCGATTGCGGCGAAATAATGGCAACGAAGGGGGCATCGTTAGGAGCCAGCAACCGATGACTTTCGAGATTTAAGGTCATCAGATCGGTCGTCTCATTGCTCTTACCAACCCCGAAGAGCCGCATATTGGATGGCAAACGCATCCGTAGCATCGACCTCATTATCCCAGGTGACGTCCGCGCGGGCGCGCATATCGGCATAATCTTGGCGATCCTTGTAAAGACCTGTCGTGGCAATGTCGTAGGCTATCTGGGCATCAACGACACTGAGAACTCCGTTGCCGTTGATGTCGCCGTCCAGTTTCTCATGCTTGCCAGTAAAGTACCCAGGTGCATTGGCGCCGCCATCGATGCGTGCACGGGTGGTATCGACAAACGAGGAATCATACGCCGTGCCCGCACCTCCCACAAGAGAGGTGCAATGGTCGAACATTCCGTTCGATGACGTGGCGGCATTAGTCGTAAATGATCTCGAAGCATATATTTTCCCGATACTGTAGTCACCCTCGAACATTCTGCTCATGTTAGTAACTTTCGATGTGTTAAAAGAAGAGAGGTCGAGCGAGGAGAGAGACCAGCAAGTAAAAAACATATCAGACATATCTTGCACATTTGAAGTGTCAAAAGACGACAAGTCGACGGAAGAAAGAGCGTAGCAGCCAGAGAACATATTTGCCATATCGGTTACGGAGGAAGCGTCCATCCCAGATAAGTCACAGAAAGTCATATTCGAGCAGCCAGAGAACATACCATGACATGTCTGAGCGAAGACGCCATTTTCAAGCTTTACCGATTTGATATTCCTCGCCACGCTATACCATGGCGAGGAATCCTGTTCGGTTCCCCAGTCAGCAAGCGAGCCCGTTCCGAAACCTCCCAGCGGACGTATGGAAAGCAAGCCTTCATTATCGATTTTCCACTCGCAGGTTCCAGAACGCGTCCAATTTGAGGCCGTGTAAACCTCCACGCCCGATTCTCGGGCAGCATTAGCGGAGAGCATCTCCTGCGTCGTAGAATAGCCAATCCCTGAGGAGTCCTTCCACCATGCATCTCTTAAGGATGATCCAGAGAGGTTCAAACCCGCTGACAACGTGAGTTTGGAAAGCTCAGGGCAGTTACTGAGCATAGACGACAAGGTTGGCTGAGAAGAAGCATCGAAAGATGACAAATCAAGAGCGTAGAGCTTCAAACAGCCGGAGAACATTCGACTCATGTCCTCTACCCGGGGGGTGTCGAACGAGGAGAGGTCGAGG
>CAKTXN010000092.1 GCA_934630905.1 uncultured Eggerthellaceae bacterium | reverse complement strand
AGAGATTACGTGATGGGGTGGAAGAATGTCGCATAAGCTGCTTGTTTTGGGCGGAAAGCCAATTGGCTCGTGCGAACTGGTGAAATACGCGAAGGCTCAGGGCGATTACGTGGTGGTTGCCGATTACCTTGCGCCCGAGGCATCGCCTGCGAAACGTCTTGCCGATGAATCGTGGGATGCAAGCACGGCAGATGTGGACGGCTTGTGCGAACGTTGCCGTGAGCAGGGAATCGATAGCGTGCTTTCGGGCGTGCATGAGTTCAACCTGGATAAAATGGCGCGCGTTGCCCAAAAAATGGGATACCCGTGTTACTGCACCCCCGAGCAGTTCGATGCGTTGCGCGACAAAGGCCAGTTTAAGGCGCTTTGCCAGGAGTATGGCATTCCCACGGCGCGCCGCTATTCCTACAAGGAAGCGCAATGCCTTCCCGAAAGCGCTTATCCGTTGGCGGTAAAGCCGCTTGACGGAAGCGGGAGCAGGGGCTTTTCGAAAGTTGTGAACCCGGCCGACCTGGATGCGGCCGTTGAGCTGGCACGTTCTTTTTCGTTCGCGGGCGACGTTGTTATTGAAGACTTCATTGATGGCGATGCGGTGATCATCCACTATACGGCCCACCAAGGCTCTATTGTGTATTCGGGCATTGCTGATAAATGCTCTCAGAAAATGGGCGATGCGGGCGCGCCGATCATGGCGCTCCAGATTGCTCCTTCGCGTGATGAACAGAAGTATTTGGACGAGCTAAACGACAAGGCCATTGCCCTGTTCAGGGATATGGGTATCACCGAAGGTCCGTTGTGGATCGAGGCGTTTAACCGCAATGGTTCGTTCCTGTTCAACGAAATGGGATTCCGATTCGGTGGTTCGCTTACGTATTACCTGGTCAGAGAGATGTATGGCATTGATCAGCTGGCCGCACTTTATGCGTGCGCCACGGGGAGCGACGCTGGCGAGCTTATTGCGCAGCCCGCAGCGGGCGCGTATGCCATTTGGCCGCTCCATTTGAAGCCGGGCGCTATCGCTCGCATTTGCGGTGCGGAAGACGTTTTGCGCATGGACGGCGTTGTTGCCTGCGTTCAAGTCCATGGAGAAGGCGACACCATTGAGCAATGGGGTTCTGCCCAGCAAGTATTTGCGTACGTGCACGTGAAAGCGGACGATGCGCAGGGTCTTCTTGCTCGAATGCGCCGGGTGAAAGAGCGGCTGTCGGTGCTTGACGAAGCGGGCAATCAGATGCTCTTTTCGCTGTTTGACCCCAATGACCAGGGAGGATACCCGCTGTTTTTGCGTGACGCGCTCTCGGAGGTCGAATCATAATGCAATTTGTGAGCGATAGAAATATCATCGATGCGTGGGACGGCGATATCCCCAGGCTTTTGGATATCCTGGAAAACGGCTTTCTGCAATGGCGTGCGGGCGAAATTTTGCAGCCGGAAAAAAACTCGCAGATACTGGATGCCGCAAACCAAACGCGCGTTAACTGCATGCCGGCAACACTTCTGTCGAATGCGGTGTCGGGTGTGAAGCTCGTATCGGTTTTCCCAGGAAACGCCCAGGTGGGAAAGAAAAACGTCTCGGGCGCGGTGCTGCTTCTAGATGCGACCGATGGCTCCCCACGTGCGGTCATGGGGGCCGCGCTGGTCACGGCGCTCAGAACGGCGCTGGTGTCCGGCGTTGCTGCACGGCGTCTTGCCGTTTCGAATCCGAAGAAACTTGCGGTTCTGGGGTCGGGTGAGCAGGCGAAATACCATGCTGTGGTGCTCTGCGCGCTTTTCCCGCATATTCAGGAGGTGGCTATTGCTTCGCGTACCGCGGCACATGCCGAAGCGCTTGCGAGTGAGCTAGCGCGCGCGGTATCCGTTCCGTCTGTTCACGCTGCGGCAAGCTATGCTGAAGCAGTTACCGGTGCGGATTTGATTGTGACTGCCATTAGCGCGCAGGAGCCGGTGTTGAAGGCGGATTGGATAAAGCCGGGCGCTACGTATTTCCACGTGGGCGGTTATGAAGACGAATACGCCGTGGTTCAGAAAGCGGATAAGATCGTGTGCGATTCGTGGCCGGCGCTGAAGCACCGGGGGAGCCCCACGCTTGCGCATATGTACCAGGATGGTCTTCTGACGGATAGTGACATTTACGCAGAGCTCGCTGACTTGTTCGCCAATCCGCTGCTTGGCCGCGCATCAAATGATGAATTTATCTATTTCAACGCTATCGGGCTCGGGTTTACCGATATGCTTATTGCCAGCGAACTTTTGCGGCAATGCGAGGAAAAACAGCAGGTCACTTCGCTGGAAATTGGAGAAGGCGACATTTTGGCAAACGCTGCGCTGCTTGAGAGGTTTGCCGGTGCGCAATAAGGCTTCGCGATAACGCGGCGCGATTGCCGTATGGTACGAGTACGATTTTGTTTGTTCGATTGGTTTTGCTTCATGGGAAAGAAATTGATAAAGCGTGCGGTGCTGGGTCTTCCGAAGCCGATTATCGGAAAGGTCATGGTAGGGCATTATCTTAAACGGCATCCTCGTCAAATCGATGAATGTCTTGCACATTTTCTTTCTGCGGACGACCAGCGCAATAAGGAATACGTTAACACGGTGAAGGCGGCGGTGCGTGCCGCCATGGACCAGTATTTGATTGCGCCTGAAGAATACTTCCTCTACGACTTTCCGCATTTGTCTGAACAGGAGAAACGTTCTTTTGTGGGCGACCTGGAGCGAACGATTCTCTGTTCGCGCCTTTATAACGCCACCGCTTCTGGTTACGTGTTCATGGACAAGATGAAAACCTACGATGCGTTCGCGCCCTTCTTCAAGCGCGACGTGTGTTTGATTTCCCGCGAGACGGATTATCAGAGGTTTCTTGATTTCTCCCAGGCGCACGAAACGTTTATGGTGAAGCCCACAGCGGCATCGCGCGGAAACGGCATCGCGCTGGTCACCAGGGCTGCGGGTGAGGATGCGCGCGAGCAATTCCAGGAAATTCTGCGCAAAGGTGCGTGCGTTCTTGAAGAGCGCATCGAGCAAGGCGCGGAGCTTGCGGCGCTTCATCCGCAAAGTGTGAACACGGTGCGCTATGCCACGTATTACGAGAACGGAGCTATCACGACGCTCGCGTGCTTCCTTAAAATCGGGCGCGGCGCATCGGTGGTGGATAACGGCGGCGCCGGCGGGCTACTTGCCGCAGTGGACAGCGAAACGGGAGTTATTCTTACGGCGGGTCGAACGGAATGGGGAGAAGAGTACCCTGTTCATCCCGATACGGGAATCGCGTTTGTCGGCTACCAGCTGCCAGAATGGGCTGCGGCGAAAGAAATGGTATCTGAGCTGGTGAAAGTTCTTCCTGATCAGAAATACATCGGTTGGGATTTAGCGTATTCTACGCAAGGATGGGTGCTGGTCGAAGGCAACAGCGGCGGTCAGTTCGTGGGGCCGCAAATCTCTTTGAAGAAAGGCGTTCGCCCCCTGATAGATAAAACGTTCGGGAGCTTGTGATGCGTTGTTTGCTTAGCGTGGTTATTGCTGCGTATAATGCGCAACGCGTTCTGGACACGTGCCTTGAAAGTTTTGCCCAGCTGCCTTTGGATTCTTGCGAAGTCATTGTGGTGGACGATGGCAGCACCGATGAAACGCTTGCCGTCGCACGGCAATTTGCGGCGCGCCATGCGTTCGTCCGTGTGCTGCATCGGGAAAACGGCGGAGTGTCATCGGCGCGTAACAGCGGCATGGCGGCGGCAGAAGGTGATTACCTGTTCTTTGCCGATGCCGACGATTGGGTTGAGCCCGATCAGCTGGCGGCGCTGGTGAAAGCGGCGGCGGAAAACGACGCGGATATGGCGTATGGCGATTACTGTCGCGAAAGCCAAGGTGTTGCGCGCCGGTGCCAGCTGTTTCCGAACGACTTTTGCAGCATCGATAAAGAAACGTTTGCGGTCTTGCAATGCGCCGCCGTATACGTGCCGGCCTCGCGTTTTTCGTGCCGCGATTTCGACCGCATTATGGTGGGCGGCGGATCGTGCTGGCGCTACGTGATGAAGCGCTCTTTTGCGAAAACCGCTGGTCTAGCGTTTGATACCGTTCTGAGCGGCTATATGGAAGATTCCGTATTCACGTTGCATGCGTTGGAGCATGCGCGCAAAGTTATGTATCGAAGCGTGCCGTTCTACCATTATCGTGTGCAGGGCGATTCGCTGTGCCATCGTTATTTTGGCGATTACGAGCAGCGATTCTCGGCGGTGAATCGGGCGCTTGATGCGTTTTTGCAGGGCGCAGGCGCAGGTCGTGAGCAACTTGCGCAGGCCATTTACCTGAAGCGCATCCATTTGCTGGGTTTAGCGATGGACGGTTACTTCAACCATCCGAACAATGGCGAATCTGAGCAGGTACGCAAGGCGGCGTTTGCACACTTTGCGAAGAGCGAGCCTTATGCATCGGCGGTGAAAAACGTCCGTCTGAAGTGGGTTGGGAATAAAAAAGTGGCAATCCAAGTGGCGCTTCTTAAACTTGGCTGCATTGGTTTGTATTGGGATTTGAGAAAATAGCGAAGCGCAGGGGCGCAAAAGCGCGGCTCATGCGATAGGTGCTCACGGCGCGCTAGGCACGGATGCTTCTTGCACGCTTAGTGCAGGCGGCGCGCAGGGGCGCAAAAGCGCAGATGAAACGGGAGGTGAAAAACGTGACAGCAACTTATAAGCAACTGTTTCGAGCGGGACTGCTTCTGGTCTCGTTCATGCTGTTCTTCTTCCCGTATGAATATGCCGTGGGCAGAACGGTCTATCTGCTGTGGAAGGGCCTTTTGTGCCTGGTGTCTTTGGGGTACACCGTTGCGGTGCTTGCATCGCCACGTCGTATTTCGTTGTGCTGGGTGTTGTTTTTGCTCTTCTACGTGGATTATTATCTGATCTCCGGATTGATTTCGCAGACCGACGTCAACTACGTCAACCTTGCGTTTCGTTTTGCCGAGGGCGTGGGCTTTGCATCGCTGTGTGAATTCGCACTGCAGCGCAATGCGAAGGAGGCGGCGTGGGCGTTTGCGGGCGCCGCGCTTATTATGTGCGCGATTCATTTCGGTTCGTACCTGATGTTCAAAGATATTACGGGCGGTATGCGCCACGGTTACATTGAGTTCGATGGCAAAACCACGAAGCAGAACTGGTATTTCCTTACGTACGACAACGCCTCCATCTTCTATTTTCTGCCTTTGGTGGGGGTGCTGTGGTTTCTTGCGTTCGGGGGAAGCCGGAAGGTGAAAATCCTTTCCGTAGTGGTGACCGTCCTTGTGCTCTATATGTTTTTCGAGCGGAAGTCGGCAACGGCCATGGCAACGATGGCGGTTTTCGTGGTGGGCGTGGCGCTTGCGCTCATCGATGCGCGCACGGGGGCGCTTTCGCGAAGCTACGTGGGAAAGCACCTGTTCAGCTTGCCATCGGCGGTGATATTTGGCTTCTTGGCAACCATCGCCGTGCTGTTTGTTGCGGGGAACCAGGACTTCTCTGCCATAAGCGCGCTGTTCTCGAAATCCATTTCGTTTTCAGGCCGCGACCGTATTTGGGGGCTGAGCCTTGACTGGATTGCGCAATCGCCGCTGCTTGGCTACGGCATTGAAGACTCCGTTACGTCCGTGGAGAAAATCGCGCAGACGCATTGCCACAATATCTTCCTGCAGCTCTTATACACGGGCGGCATTGTGTCGTTGGTGCTGTTTGCAGCGGCGCTGTTCTCTTGTTCGAACGTGGGAAAACACCTGATGGGGAAGGGGTCTGCAACAAACGGCATGTCAGACGCCGTTGATTTCGATCGCGCGATGGGCGCGGCGCAGCGCTGCGATGCGGCAGGGGGTTGCACGGTGGATCATTGTTCAGGGCCGCGCCGTATTATTCTTTTCTTCTCGGTGTTCGCCTATTTTGTGGCGTGCAGCATGGACTGGGAAGCGTATTACGTGATCCCGTTGTTCCTGTTTTACCTGTTCGCAACCGAGGGACGCGTGCTCGGTGCGCCTTGGCGCCGGCGAAAATATCCGTTCGCGCGCATGGCTGAAAAAGAAAGCGACGCCGGCGAATCATGGTAAGAATCAAAGCGACAAAAGCGGATGTCATCTGGGGATACTGCGGTACCATCCTTTCCATGGCCAGCGGCTTCATTTTGCTTCCCATGCTGCTGTTCTTCCTAAGCGGAGAAGAGCTTGGTCTGTGGTATGTCTTCGTGGCCATTAGTAATTTAACGCTTCTTTTCGAATTTGGCTTCAATCCGGCGTTTTCCCGCAATATTGTGTACTGCTTGTCGGGCGCGCGCTCGATTGCGAAGCTGGGAGTAAGTGAATCGCCTGTTCAAGACGATGTTGACTGGACGCTGCTGAAATCAATCATGGATGCATCACGTTTGCTGTACGCCATTCTTGCATTCGTGGCCCTTATTGTTACTGCGACCATTGGCACGCTTTACGTTTGGACCATTACGCAGGACATGGTGGGAACGTCCCATTGGATTGCCTGGGGTATTTTCTGCCTGGCGATTTTCTTCAACCTGTATTACTACTACTTCCTTACGTTTTTGCGCGGCTACGGCGATGTCGCGGGCGAAAACAAAGCGAAGACCGTCGCGCGCGTGATTCAGCTTGTCGTGAGCGCCGCTCTGCTTTTTGCGGGGTTCGGTCTTGTTGGCGCGGCGCTGGGCTATTTGTCGTTTGGCCTGGCTCTTCGCTTCTGCTC
>CAKTXN010000091.1 GCA_934630905.1 uncultured Eggerthellaceae bacterium | reverse complement strand
CAGTCATCCCATCCGTAAAGAGCGGCGCGCTGAATGGCGAACGCATTCGTTGCGTCAACATCGTTGTTCCACTTCACGTCGGCGCGAGAATACATGCTTTCGTAATCGGCGCAATCGGCGTACGTCTCGGGCGACTTCACCATATCGTAGGCAATCTGCGCGTCAACAATGTTAAGCGCGCCGTTTCCGCTCACATCGCCGTCAAGCTTCGCATGTCTTCCGATGAAATACCCGGGTGCGACGGCGCCGTTATCAACGCGCGCACGCGTAACGTCGGTGCACGATGCATCAAATACGGTGCCTCCGCCGCCTTCAAGCGCGGTGCAACCGGCAAACATGCCTTCTGATTGCGTGACCTGCTTTATGGCCAGCTTCGATGCGAAAATGGTTTCAAGCTGCTCGCAGTTGGCAAACATCAGCCGCATATCGGCTACCCGCGAAGTATCCAGCTCGGAAATTACTGCCGAGTACAAGTTGGTGCAGCCATAGAACATGCCATAACAGGTTTTCGCTGCAACGCCCTGCTCGATTCGAATGCACTCGATTCCGTCTCGCCACGGGTACCAGGGAACGTCCTCGTAATTGCCCGACCAGTCGGCCAGCGTTCCTTGCGTAAACCCAGGAAGCGAACGAATAACAAGCTCTCCTTCGCTCATCGACCATTCGCAGGTGCCACATCGATCCCAGCCATCCGTAGGACGAATCGCCGTATACGTCATGCTTCCCGTTTCGCGCGCAGCGTTGGCTGCAAGCATATCGGCGGTCGAGCTGTAAAGCGCACCCGTTGTGTCTTTCCAGGAAAGATTGTCTGCGGCATCATCGACCAGGCGCACTCCCGCAGGCAAAATCAACTCCGTCAAAGATGAGCAGTCACGAAACATCCGGGTCGTATCCGCTTTCTGCACGTTATCTATGCCGGTAAGGTCAACGCGGGTAAGCTTTGCGCAACTATCGAACATATAGCGCATATCTGTAACTTGGGATGTATCCAACCCCGACAGATCAAAGGAGCTCAAGTTGTAGCAATTCTCGAAAAGACCGAAGCACGTTTTGGCAATAACGCCTTGCTCGAATCGGGCCGAAACAATGTCTTCGCTTTTCCCAGACCAGGGTACGTTATAGACGCCTTCACTCCAATCAGGCAATACCCCTTGCTCGAAGCCAGGAAGCGGGCGAACAACCAGCAAACCGCTGCTATCCACCATCCATTCGCAGCCGCCGCTTTGCATCCAGCCCGAAGAAGGCGCTGCATTGGTAACGGTATATGTTTCCGCGCCCGTTGTACGCATCGCATTCGCGCGAAGCATCTCATCGGTTGAACCATATACCGCGCCCGTTGTGTCTACCCAGCGAGAATCATGGCGGTCTCCTGTTGAAGACACGCCGATATACGCATGGGATTCTTGCTCAGTCAAGTTCAATCCCGCTGGCAGCGTTAGCTGCGAAAGAGAATCGGCTCCCATGAAGGAATACCCCGCATTGGTTATAGTGGAAGCACTGAACGACGAGATATCCACCGACTCAAGGGCAGCGCAATCGCGGAACAAATCATACATATCCGTCATGTGCGCAGCGTTGATTCCCGATAAATCGATTCTTTTTATCGACGAACATCCCCTGAACATGCCACCCATGCTAGTCACGCAGGATGCATCGATGCCCGAGAAATTCACCGACTCAAGGGCTGTACAATTACGAAACATGAGAGCCATGTCGGTCACCCGAGAGATGTCCAAACCCGACAAGTCAGCCGAAACCAACGATGCGCAATAGGCAAACATAAAGCGACACGTAGGCGTAGACACCCCCGACTCAATGCGCACCGCCGTGATAGAGGCGCGCGTATCTTCGCTGGCCGCCCATGGCGCATAAGGGCTCCATGAATCCAATTCGCCAGAAGCACCATTGCCCAAGGGGCGAATGGTAAGCAGGCCGGCGTCATCGATGCGCCACTCGCAGGTGCCCGACTTGTTCCATCCAGCGGTGAGTGTCGCGTCTGTAGCAGAGATGGGGTCTGCCGAAAATTTCACTTCCGCGGGTGACGCAGCTACATCGTCTGCGGAAGCGGTTGCAGCAACGTCAAGCAACATAGGTGTCGTTTCCGCAAATGCATTCGTCGTAAGAGTCGATGACGCAATTGCAGCAGATGCATCTGTCGCAAACACGCGCGCAGGGAAGAGCCCCGACGCCAAGGTGATCGAAAGAAGAACGCTTACGCATGCACGCGCCGAAGAGTGAACCGCAGAGGAATGTTTTTTCATAGAGCCCCTTCCCCTTCTTTTTCAGCAATAGTTTTTATCGCATTGCAGTATAGCAAAGGAACGCGCAAACACGAGCCACCGCACTTTAACTTGCACGCACGGCTCGAAAGCGGTTGTCTGCTTTCAGCGCATCGTGCGCGCGAAGCAACTTGCGTTTCGGCATACCCAGCGCGCACGTATGACATAGGAGTGGTTGTCCGCGTTTCGATGCACGCGCCGCGCAAAGCCGCCTGCGTTTCAGAACGCACGGTCGGCCGTCTGGCTGCTTATTCGTTTTCCTGCGCTTGCGCCACAGGACAACCCATGAAGGCGTCGGGCTCCATGCCCTGCACGGCATCGGACATGGTCACGCACGCCAGATGCGTACAGCCCGCAAACGTTCGCTCTTCAATGTAGGAAATCTCATCGGGCAGATCGATGCCCTCAAGGCTCGTGCAGTTTTCAAAGCACCGACGACCAATCCAACCCACCGAAGCCGGAAGCTCAACGGCCGCAAGCGCTGCACAATTCGCGAACACTTCGTCTTCCAACGTGTCAAGCGTCTCTGGCAAAACCACTTCGCGCAGGCGCGCGCAATCGCGAAACGCAGCGTTGCCTAGAATACGCACGCCATCAGGTATTTCAACGCGTTCAAGACTGCGACACCCCTTAAACGCCTCATCCCCCACACGCTCGATTCCGCGCGGCAGAACCACCGACAAAAGCGCGTTGCAGCGCTGGAACGCCTTGGAACCAATCTCGCACGCGCCTTCCGGAAACACGATTTCGCGCAGGCCTGTGCAGCCGGAAAATGCGCCATCCTCAATGACTTCAAGCGTAGAGGGCAGCTGCACTTCTTTGAGCTGCATGCAGGCGTTGAACGCAAACGCACCGATGCGGCGCACGCCTTCCGGAATAATCAGGCGCGACAGCATGAACTTGTTCGTGAAGACGCGCGGCGCAATGTCGGTTACGCCGGGGGGAATGCACACCACCGCTTCGTCGTCGTGATAGGCATTCAGCGTAATATCGAAGCTTGACACGCCTTCTACCTGGCCTTTCTTCGGTTTTTGAAAGCGGCGGCGGCAGAAGCGCCCGCCAACGTGCCGCTCGCCCACGCCCAGTGCAAGTTGTACCCGCCGCAGGGAGCATCCACGTCCAGCATCTCGCCCGCCGCAAACAACCCCACATGCTGCTTGCACTCCATGGTGGTTGCATCGAACGCTTCGCACAGAAAGCCGCCGCGATGCACCTGGCACTGCTTGGGATCGCCCGCACCTTCTACCGCAACCTTGAAGCGCTTTGCCACGCGCGACAGACGATGCATGTTCTGCGCCGATGCAGGGTCTTCCGGCCGCAGCTTGAGCGTTTTCAGCAGCGCCTCGGCCACTAAAGGAAGCACCATGCCGCGCGTAATATCCTGGCACGTGGCTTCCCTGCCGCTCAGTGCGCGCGTGGCAGCGGCGCATTCATGCAGGTAGGATTGCAGTTCATCCCTGGTCATATCGGGGAACAGGTCAAGCACTACCGTATCGCCCGGCTGAGCGAATCGCGAGAGGTTGAATATCGCAATGCCCGAAAGCCCGTATTTGCGGAACAGCACTTCGCCGCGCTCCTGCGCGAGCGGCTCGCCATCGCGCTCAAGGGCAGCCTGGCAACGCACACGAATGTTATCCAGCGCGCGGATGTCGCGCGTGTCGGTTTTCAGCGGGCCAAGCACGGACCTTGCAGGCGCATACGGCAAGTCGCTGGGAAGAAGCTCGCGCGCAACGGAGCCACCAACAGCGCAAATGACCCGGTGCGCGCGCTGAAACGACCCATCGGCCATGCGCAACGTGTACGGTTTTCCCGGCGCGCGCGGCGGCTCAACGGAGCGCACACGCATATTGCAGCATTCTTTGACGCCCAGTCCTTGCGCAGCAGCGCGCAGCACATCAAGGACAGTCGAAGCTTTGCCTGTTATGGGGAAAAGACGGCCTTCTCCTTCTTCGCGCCAACAAAGACCCAAGCCGGCGAAGAAATCGAGGACGGCATTTTGCGTCTGCTGACCAGCGGATGCACATGAGCGCGGCCAAAATGCCGCCTCTTCAAGAGCGGCAAGAGATGCACCCACGAACGCAGCATTCTGGTAGAGACCGTTTGAGATCACGGCGTTCGAGAAATTGCAGCGACCATTGCCCGTTGCCAAAATCGAGCGTCCCACGCGGTCGTCTGCCTCGAACAGCGCGATGTTCGCAGGGCGAACGCCCGCGACCGAACGGGAGGTTGCGGTGGCATTGTCAACAGCCGCGCGACAAGCCACAACTTCGTTGGCGAGCGCACTTGTGCCGGCACCAACGCCTGCTGCAGCGTGCACGGTGCCATCGGCACCTGCGCGGGCAGACGCGCTGACACTTGCATCGCCGGCGCCTGCACAAGCGCCTGCAACATCTTCCCCGTCCAGCGCGCGGCACTTCCATGCGGCAGAAATGGCGGCCGCCAAACCAGCTGCGCCGCCACCAATAATGATTACATCGTATGTTTCGTTTTCGTTCATGCGCTTATGATACCACGTGCCCGCCCTTCAGCCCTGCAAAGCAACGCAACGGACTTCCCTTGATTATGCAGGAGCTTAGGCAGACCCTACATCCGAAGGATAAACCGATACGGACCGCCCTTGATAGCGCGGGAGTTTTACCCGATAAGCGCCGCCCAGTTTCGCTTCTTGTAGGAAATTCTGTCAACGCACACGACACCCGATTGTTCGTCTACGCGAAAAAACGCCATGTAGTTGCCGAATTCTGCCCAGCGATAACCCGCCGATGCAGCAATTTCATCACGCACGAAAGGATACGTCGAAGCAAACGATTCAAGCTTATCAACAAGCTCGTCAAAAGAATCAAGGAGCTGCCGAGCAGCAGAAGCATTCGAAAGAGAGAATGTTATATACCGCACCGCCGAACTCAAATCATCAGAGGCTTTTTGCGTCACAAAAATACGAAAGGCACTCACAATCCCAGCTCCTGACGCAATTGCAGCGATGCATCGCGAGCAGATACAACACGCCCCTCTTCAGCATCCCTTCTGCCCTGCATGAGAAATTCGTAGAAGTCAAGGCGCGCACGCAACTGCTCATAGCTATCAACACCCATTATGGCCAAATCGCCATTGCCGTTTCGCGTGACAATCATCGGCTCACTGTCCACATGACATTGCTCGGATATCTCACTGTAATTGTTACGCAGAACCGTACTTGAAATTACGCGCATATCGGTTCGCCTCCTTTGTCGTGTTCTGAAGATTATCTTACCATATTTCTTTAGATTTTGCCAATTGTCCCCTTTGTCAACAGTTGACAAAAGTTGAGACAAGAGTGAGCTACGAGCGCCTCAAGAGCTCGTAAAGTGATTTGTGATGGCTGCGGGCGTCGAAAGTATGACAACTAGCTCTGATACGTGAATTCTCGACCGATAGAACCTACAATATAATTCCTTATGATTCGAGTAAACGGTTAGGCGGTTGATGTTATGACGTTTGAAGAGTTTGACTACGTAATGCTGAAAGACGGCACGCTCGGTTGCCTCATAGAGGATTTCGGCGACGGCGGCTACCTTTTCGAGTTCCCTACGCCTAACGGTGAGAGCAGATACGACGATCGCGTCATCCATGAAGACGAAATTGAAAAAACGGTCCCGCAGAGCGCCTTGCCTAACCCGTATGCTGGAATGTGGGATTTCGAGTAGCTATGGCATCGGATGATTTCGAAGTAGTGGCCTTCAAGATTCTCTCGTACCTGTACCGGTGCATGAAGGGCGGAAAGAAGGCAGACATCGCAGCGCTGCACATCTGACGCACGGGTGCCGCGTTCGCAATCCCCGCTTCCCTCGGAATGCATCGAGCTGCGGTCATGTTGTCGGAAAACGGGCGTGAAAACGCGCGAATCAACGTTACGGGGCAGGTTGAAAGCACGCACAAGGCGATTGGAAGGCTTTCGATCCTCCCGTCCCAGGCAAAAGCCCAGGTCGCAAAATCGCCTCAGCGACAACAAACGCACCGGCACCCTCCTCACCTGCCCCGTAACGTCGATTTGAGCGTATTTGGACGAAAAAAGCGACAACATGTCGCCACGGAACGAAAATGGACCCAGAAACCCCGACACAATCTTTAAGGGGCGTCTGCTGGCAAGGACTCACCTTTTCGATATCGCACGGTCGCGAAACCACAGGAATTCCGAAACGCCTCCGCAGCGCAAAAAAATCCGAGGCGCACACAGCACCTCGGATTCAATTGTTGACAAAAGGTGGGGTAATTTGTCACGGTCGCAATCACAATCGCGGTCACCGGCATTGCGAGCAACAGCGGCCAGCGCAGCTACCGAGCGATAGCCCAAGCGGCGACGCAAGAATTATTCGACAGGAATCTCCAGGACCCAGCCCTCGGGACCTTCGATGTCGCACGCCTGAATGCCAGCCAGCGTCTCGCGCAGCTTCTTCAGCACGGGACCGCATCCGTTGGCAGTGCCCGGGAACGTCACGTCGCAGAAACCTTCCTTTGCCACACGCGCAACAGGGCTGATAACGGCCGCGGTGCCGCACAGGCCGCACTCAACGAACTCGCCATCAATAACTTCTTGGAACTTCACCGGGCGCTCAATCACGTTCAGACCCAGCATGTCGCGACCCAGCGCCACCAGCGAGCGACGCGTAATAGACGGCAGAATAGAATCGGTC
>CAKTXN010000090.1 GCA_934630905.1 uncultured Eggerthellaceae bacterium | reverse complement strand
GTTGCGACCATCGAAACCGATAGTACCTGGTCATCGCCAGGTTCAGATACTGCATCAAGCATTTCGCGGAAGAACATTGCTTGCGGGGAACGATAATTTTCGTCATCGACCACCACGCAGCTCGCGGGCTCAACGCGATAATACTCGTCGAAATTCGAGAACATTATCTGGAACAGCGTGGCAAGCGCCAACGGGAAAAGCACGACCCAAATAAGCACATCGCGTCGCCGTAGAAGCATGCGCACGGTGTGCACGAACAAAGCTCGCATGGTCCCCCCAATCGCTAATCGCGCAGCTCGCGGCCGGTAATTTCCAAAAACACGTCGTTTAACGTGGGCGGCTTGGAGTACACGCGCCCCACTGCAAGGCGCGATGCCTTCACGGGATCCAGCACATCAAGCAAGTTGCGATCGCTTGTTTCGCATGATGCATGCAACGCTCCATCAGTAAAAGCGCAGGTCAAAACATGCGGAAGCGACTGGATAGCTTGTGCTGCGGCGTGCGCACGCGCCTCGGGTGCCCCCGGAAGTTCCACCACGATTTTCTCCCCTACCGCAATGCTGCGCTTGAGCTCATCGGCCGTGCCTAACGCCAAAATTTTGCCGCCATCCATGATCATAATGCGACTGCAAATATGCTCGACCTCTTCCATGTAATGGCTTGTGTAAACCACGGTTGCGCCCTCGTCGCGCAGGCGCATGATGCCGTCAAGAATAGAATTGCGGCTTTGCGGATCAACGGCCACGGTGGGTTCGTCGAAGAAGATGAGCTCGGGCTTGTGCGCAATGCCGCAGGCAATGTTCAAGCGCCGCTGCAGGCCGCCCGACAGTTTTTTCGGTCGCATTTTGCGATAATCCTCAAGCCCTACGAACTCGATTGCTTCATTGACAAGCTCCCGTCGGCGCGCTTTGTCCTTCACGTACAGCGCACAAAAGCAGTCAACGTTTTCCGCAACGCTCAGCTCGTCGAACACCGCCACCTGCTGAGGCACCACGCCAATGCGCTGCTTAAGGTCATAGCGCGTGGGTTTCATGGGTTCGCCGAACAGCTCTATGCTGCCTTTGTCGTAGGTAAGCAGCTGCAGCATGCAATTAATGGCCGTGGTCTTACCGCAGCCATTGGGGCCCAACAGCCCAAAAATCTCGCCCTTGCCAATTTCAAGGTTGAAATGATCCAAAGCAAGAACATCGCCGTAGCGCTTCACCAGATTGTTCACGCGCACTACGCTCGCGGGATTGCTCGATTCAGCCATTGCGTTTCCTTTCTTCTTAAGCATGCGATATGAGAAGGCGAAGGTGTTGCAGCTTCTAACGCAGCATGAACGCGTCATCCGTTAGTGCCATGCAATCGAGTTCGCGCCCGAGTGCGCGACTCGAGTCTTGTCGCGATGCTGGCCGCGCGTTGCAACTTCGCCGTTGTTGTTTTCTATGGCTCCATAATGGAATAAGCGCGCCCGACAAACTAGTGACTTTTGTCATTGATTTGCATTCTCGCAGGTAAATGATGTGTTTGCAAGGCACGACATACTGTGCGGTTTATGCGCGTTTTGTCTGCCTCTCATGCATGGCAACGTGTTTTGCTATCATGCAGCTATGGATAGACTTTTGGACAAGGCGATTGTTTTGACGAGCTGCTTGCTCACGGTTGCTTGTTTTTTGGCGGAAACGGGTGCAACTGTCGCATCAATGGCTATCGGTACTCAGCTGCTTGCTTGCGCGGTTGCCATGCTTACCGCTATTGCGTGCTCGGCGATGGTCGAGGCGTTTCCGTTGCGCGTTGGGATAATTGCCTCCGCTGGTTATTGCGTTGCTTCGTGTTTTTACGCATCTGCTCTCCCCTTCGTTCCCCTTGCGGTTTATGATTTTGCGCGCTGTATCCATCGCAGTGATGCGCTCAGGTTTTCCAGTGCGTTTGGCGTGGTGGTGCTTGTCGTTTGTTTAGCGACAGGTGCTCTTCCGCCGCTTTCTTCGGCGTCTCTTTTATGCGCGACGTTTGTTGCTGCGGCGCTTTCTATTCGCACGAGCACGGTGCTTGCTCGCCAGCGCCTTGCCTGGCACACGCGTGATGCTTTGGCCTCGCAAGCAATCACGCTTCGCGACAGAAACCACTCCCTTGCCGAATCGCTTGAGCAGCTGCAAGCGCAAGCTGATACTGCTGCGCCTCACGATGATGCCGCTACGGCGCAACAGCGTCCGTCGCTCTTCGCCTGTCTGACCGAGCGCGAATACGAGGTAGCGCGGCTAGTGGCAAAGGGGCTGGACAATCGGGAAATTGCTGCGATTGCTTTTTTGAGCGAAGGCACGGTGCGTAACAACATCAGCAGCATTTTATCCAAGATGGATCTGAAGAATCGCACGCAAATCGCTGTTGCGTGGTGGAGCAGCACTGCCGATCATCGCTAGGTGGGCTTGGAGCGATTCCGAAAGATCTGCTGTATTGTACGTTTAAGTGAAACCGCTGCTCCAAGAACACCTGGATCAAATTGGCTCAACAAAAAAACTGTTTGCGTCTCCCTTCCCTTTTCCGTTGCCGGAATAATGCGAAGAAACAGATGCAATTTTGCTCGAATTTCGTTGCAATCGCCTATAATCGCATTCTGCAAATAGTGGTTATAAAAGGGGAATTGTGGCAATCATTTCTGTCGATGGCGTTGAGAACGTTCGTGATTTAGGTGGAATATCGGTTCTTGACGACCGCAAAGTGAAAAGCGGTCTTTTTTTTCGTGGTGCTAATCTTTCTGGCATCACGAAAAACGGCGCACATTTCCTTTCGCACGACCTGGGCGTCTCTCTTGTTATAGACCTTCGCGTTGGATGGGAAACTGAAGAAAAGCCCGATGTGCCCATTCCTGGCGTTGAGTACGTTCACCTTCCTTTTTACGACAAGGATAAAGTGGGCATCGATTATACCGAAAAAGCCCAGGGTACGCAGTTGGTGGGCAAGGATGTTGCTTGTGATCCTGATCATTTCTATCGCCATATGCCCAACGAGCTTACGGCGGCGCAAACGGGAAAAGTTGTGCGGCTTATGCTCGAGCGTGCTTTAGAGGGTAAGGCAACGTATGTCCATTGCAGCGGTGGCAAGGATCGTGCAGGAATTGCCACGCTCTGTCTTTTGACGGTTCTTGGTGCTTCTGAACAGGCGATTCTTGACGATTATTTGCTTACGAACATTTCTCGCGATAAGCATATCGATGAGATGTTCCAACGCTTCTTGCGTCTTTCTGGCGGGGATGAGCGTATTGCTTGGGAAGTTACGAACAGCCATGCTGCGCGCCCCGAAAACCTTGAAGCCTACAGAGATTCCGTTGCTGAGCGGTACGGCAGCATGAATGCTTTCATCAAGGATATCCTTGGTATCGACCCTTACCTTGTGTCTCGGGCGAGGGTATTTCTGACTGAGCCTCGTGCATAAGCTTTGTAATTAGTACATTGTTGTGCGATTATCCGTTACGAGTTTTCCATTGATTCGCGCACGCCATTTTCTATGAGCATATGTCGTTCAAAGTGTTCTATGGAAAATAGCTCTATAAGATGAAATGTGTCTAAAGAAAATATTTCTATAAGATTTTGTGTTTACAAATCCCATTTTCCAATATATTATTACAACGATGATTGCAGACGATTCTATCTGCATTGATCCTCATACTCCAGTAAACGCACTCTAAACACACAACGCTGGAAAGGAGGGTTGGGCTAGCCGTAAGGATAGACCGCCAGAAAAACAAAAATCCCGAGCGGCAACTCAGGATTTTGTTTGAGACAAGCTCATATCAATGCGACTTGATAAAGGGAATTATACCATCCCTTATGTGAGTGTTGTCTTTTTTCTCAAAAACGCTCATATCCTCACCTTTTGCCCCGTTTTAATGACATATTTTTCCTCCTTTGGAACCAGCGCTTTGCGTCTGGACGAGACTCCTGCGCAATTTTTCTTCCGCACTTTGACCCACGATGATCGCTCTTCGTTCTATTGCATTGCGCGTCGTGACAAAAACGGATCATGGAAAGAATCGTTTGCGACTTCCCAGCAACTGTCTGGTTACTGCTTGTTTGACGATTCTTCCGATTGGTATGTAACGCGCAACGGCTTTACGCAACGCTCGCGTAAAAACGAGCGTCTGCGTCAGATCAATGCTTTCATGTTTGACCTTGATTGTCATCGGGGCGATGCACGTGCTGCGGTTGCTGCAGGCTTGCATTCGCTTGAAGTTGCAGTTCAGCGCGGTCTTTTACCCGAGCCTACCATGACGGTTGACACCGGACGCGGTCTGCATCTCTATTACGTTTTGGATCACTCCCTTTCTTATCGCTTGCGCGGTAGCGCGCATAATGAAAAGGGAATTTCGTTCTTTCGCGATGTTGAAGCGAAACTTCTTGCTGCACTCAAAAATTCTCTTTCGGGTGTTCCCGCGCTTGAAGTTGACACCGCGGTTTTTGACTTTTCGCGTGTAGGTCGCATCCCTGGCACATTCAACGTATCGGCGGGTCGTGTCTCGCAGTTGGTCCAATGCTCCGAACAATTCTATGGCTTGGCTCAGCTCTCAGCTGCGTGCACGCTTTGTTTTTCACAGCGCTCTCAGGCGAAAGGATCTTCCGCTGAAACGTCTTCCGAGATTCCCTCCGCCCAGCAAAATGCGAAGACGCGCTTCGTTGTCTTCGATAAGCTGTCGCTGTCGCGCGTTGGCAAGATCTTTAAACTGCAGGAAATTCGCGGTTTTGACTGCAAAGGCAATCGCGAGCTGATGTGCTTTTGCCTTTATAACGCTGCTGTTCAGGTATATTCCAGCAAGGATGACGCATTTCAGCGCCTTGAAGAGTTCAACGCGCACTTTATTGAGCCGCTCGATGCTGCGGTCCTTCGACAGATTGCTCGCTCTGTTGGTAAGGTCGGCTTCTACAAGATGTCTGCTGCTACCATTGTTGCTAAATTAAAGATGACTTCCGTTGAAATTGAAGCGACTGCATTCTTTGAGTCCCGGCGTATGATCGAACGTCAAAAGGCAAAGCAGGCAACTGCCGAGAAGCGTGCAGCTCGTAACGCAAAGATTCTTGCGCTATACGCACTCCCTGGGGCAACAATGGAATCCGTTGCTGCAACGGTGGGCGTATGCAAGCGTACCGTTGCAGCGGTTCTGAAGCAAGCACGCGTTGCACTGACCAGCTTGAATGCCACTGAGACGACCCTTATCGACCTCAAGACGGCCGCACGCCGCGCGCTTGATGCTTTGGCGAAAAAAGAGTGCAATTTTTTGGCAGACGATTTTATATGTGTGTGCTCCTTCCTTTGCTCCGTTTGCCCCGCTGGCTCTTGTCTTAGCTTTTCTTCTTCCCTTTCCATAGAAAAGGACCCCTTGCGGAGTCCTTCTTCAGCATAACTTTGCGCGGTAGCTGCTTTGCGATGTTTAAAGCTGTTCGATTTCTTGTAGCAAGTTATGTACTTCTGCTAGCAAGTCTTTATCTGGCGCTTCCTTTGAATTGAGTGCAGCTTGGAGATTTTTCTTTACGAGCTTGAGATATCCGTTGGTTGCCTTTGCTTGTTTATCCTTTTGAGTGTTTTTCAATCTACGTTCTTGAGCAGTTTTCTCAGCATCTTTTTTCGTGACCACTCCCTTTTTGATTTGTTCGCAGATTTCTTTTTGACTTTTTAGATCAAGTAGTGCGATTGCATGAGCTGCAGTTTTCGTGATGCAATCGTTGTCGTAGAGCTCTTTTCCCTCTTCGCATAGCGATTTTCCAATGGTGACTTCCATTGTTGCGGTACGGGGGCTTACTCCGAATTGCTCTGCAAGAATTTCTTTTGTAGCGCGCCCCTTGAATGCTGCATCGTTTTTACGCGCTTTCAAAATGCGCTCTTGAACTGCTGCCATTCCAGCTGCGCGTTCCGATGGCGTCATATTTCGCTGACCTATGTTTTCAGCATGAAGGATGAAATTCGCTTCTTCGTCCGATAGTTTCCCTATCTCAAAACAACGAGCAGGAACCATGTACCAGTGTTCGCCGTAGCGCTCCCCCAGCAGAAGATGCGCGCGATAGCGACGCTCACCGTCGATAATTTCGTAACCGGTTTTTGTTGCCCGCACGATCAGCGGTGTAGTGTTTTTTGTTTCGTAAATCAGGGAGGCCAAGCTCTCGATACTTCCCTGGTCAATGGTGTACGTGTTGTTTTCATTCGGGACTAAATCGCGTACGTCGAAGTAATCGAATCCAGCCTTTTTCAGCAGTGATGTTCGTTTATTCGCACGCGCCAGTTGGCTTGCGCCGTCTTCTGCTTCTTCGGTTTTGTTTTCGAGTGCCGCCTGCATTAACTCTTCATCGGTTTCGTAAGTTTCCGATTCAGTGATGTAGCGGTTCACTCCTCCCCCATTTTTTTCGAGTGCCGCCTGCAGTTTTGACTTAGCCATTGATTTCCTCGATTTCCTCCGCCAGGCGGTGGTACTCTTCTGAGGCTTTAGATTTTGGATCGTAGATGACCGCCGGTTGCATTGCCAGCGTGCTTTCGATGACGCTTGTGTTTTTCGGTATTACCGTATTGAAGAATTCAGCGTTCTTGAAGCTGCGTTCAATGATTTTTTTGCCTTCGCGATATGCAACGGTATTTTTTTCGGCGATAGTCGAAAGCAATTTCCATTTGCGCATGCGCGTGCGGCGTTCGCGTGCAACTTGTTCGATAGTGGATATAGTATTAGAAAGACCAGCAATTGCGAAACCGTCGCAGCGAACAGGGATAATGATCATCGATGCATCGTTTCCGGCTTCGAGTGCTGTGATTGCGTTTGTTACCACAAGACCCAGCGACGGCGGGCAGTCGATAATGACATAATCGTAATGCGTTTCTTCGATGGCATCTTCAATGGCGAATCGTAGACGAGAGTCGATGCTCGATTGGGAGCTTTCGTTTCTCATGCGTGCGTCTGCATCTGAAAAGCGGAAGTTCGAGGGAACGATGTCCACGTTTTCATATTCTGTAGGCTGGGCGATTTCAAGAATTGTTTTGCGCTGGCCCTTGGTGTTGGTGAGCATGATGTCGGCAATGCAGTCTGCCTCTGCCGTTTGGTCATAGACGCCCA
>CAKTXN010000089.1 GCA_934630905.1 uncultured Eggerthellaceae bacterium | reverse complement strand
AAAAAGTGACGGGGTCTTTTTCACCTACGGCATCTTGCACACCTGGACGGGGTAAAAATGTTAAAAAGTCCCCGTCCCTTTTTAACATTACGAAAGGTACTACTGATATGCTCCATGAAGAATGCGGTGTGTTCGGCATTTACACGCCCACCGAACAACCCTTGGCCGATTATGTATTTGCAGGGCTTACGGCACTGCAACATCGCGGCCAGGAGTCGTGCGGCATTGTTGTGAACAAAGATGGCCTGTTCTCGGTTCACAAAGGATTGGGCCTGGTAAACGATGTGTTTCCACCCGAAACGCTTGCGCAGCTAGGCAACGGCTCCATTGCTATTGGTCATGCTCGATACGGCACCACCGGCGGAAACGAGCTGAACAACGTACAACCCATTGTGGTGAATCACATGAAGGGACATACCGCCCTTGCGCACAACGGAAACTTGACGAACGCGCTTGAAGTGCGCAGCGCGTTGGAAGAAACAGGATCCATTTTCCACACCACATCGGACACCGAGGTCATATCGTATCTGATCACCCGCGAGCGCTTGACAGCGCCTTCTATTGAAGAAGCCGCAAACCGCGCCATGAATAAAATCCAAGGTGCTTATTCGCTGGTCATCATGTCGCCCACGAAACTCATTGCTCTGCGAGATGAGCAGGGCTTTCGTCCGTTGTGCTACGGCACGCTGCCCGAAGGCGGCTATGTCGTGGCTTCGGAAAGCTGCGCACTTGATGCTGTGGGCGCCACCTATGTGCGTGAAATCGAACCTGGCGAAGTCATGGTATTCAGCAAGGAAGGCATTCGCAGCTTAACCGATCATTGCAAGAAAGAGCCGCGCTCCTTCTGCGTGTTCGAGGCAGTCTATTTCGCGCGTCCCGATTCTCTGCTTGATGGCGTTACGGTGCACGAGGCACGCGTCAAGGCAGGAGAATTTCTGGCGCAAGAATGCCCTGCTCAGGCCGATGTTGTTATTGGCGTTCCCGATTCGGGATTGGATGCGGCGTTGGGCTATTCGCGCGCTTCGGGTATTCCTTATGAAATCGGTTTCGTGAAAAATAAGTATATCGCGCGTACGTTCATCGCACCCGGTCAAGGCAACCGTGAGAAGAAAGTGAACTTGAAGCTGAACCCCATCAGGAGCTCTGTTGCCGGTAAGCGCGTGATACTCATCGACGACTCCATTGTGCGCGGCACCACGGCGCGCCGCATTGTAAAAAGCTTGCGCGATGCCGGTGCGAAAGAGATTCATTTCCGCAGCTCATCGCCCGCGTTCTTGAATCCCTGCTATTACGGCACCGATGTAGATTCCCGCGAGAACCTTATTGCCGTGGGGCGCGAATGGGAAGAAATCGCCGCAATCATTGGCGCCGATAGCGTAGGGTACTTAAGCGTTGATTCGGTAAAACGCCTGCTGGGCGATGCGCCCGAAAAAGGATACTGCACCGCTTGCTTCGACGGTAACTACCCCACTGCCGTTCCCAGCGACACGCGAAAGTATCGTTTCAGCGGCAGCATCAGCGTGTAAGTGCTTGACACGGGTTTACGATTCAAAAAGGGGCATCGGGCGTTTCTTCGCCTGGTGTCCCTTTCGTATAGATGCAAAGTGTTCGTGAGCAAATAACCAACCGCAAGCATGTGGCCACAGCAAACGTACAACTACAGACGCATAGAGCTACACGCCCGTAAAATCAAACGCAGGAATGAAACTCTCGTCAATAGCGCCGCCTTCTTGCCAGAAATAATCCTCAATACCCAGCGAATCAGCGAAGTCAAGCAGCCGCTCGTACTCTTCCAAGGAAGGCGCACGCAGTAACTCGGGGTATTTCTGTGCGGCAACGCTTGACGCATCAAGTACGGGCGTGTATTGATTCATCAGGGATAACAGCACTTTTTCGCCGTAGCGTTTATGCAAAAGCTCAACAGCAGCGCATGATTCAGGCACATGTCCCGGCAACAGCAAATGGCGCACCACCACACCACGCGTCATGCGCAACTGGCCGTGGTACTCATCAAATTGCGGCTCTCCTGTAATTTCAACCATGGCATCAAGCGCATCTAGAGCATGCGCCGGATAATCCACCGCATGCGAAAACTTTCGGGCAAGCTCGGAATCGGCGTACTTGAAATCAGCCAGGAAAACATCAGCAACCGGAGCAATTGAATGCAGCGCTTCCACTGTTTCATACCCCGACGTATTCCAAACAAACGGCAGGTCGAAACCATTTTTTCGCGCATGCAGCGCAACAGGGGCAATCAGCGGCGCATAATGTGTCGGCGTCACTAAGTTGATATTGAGCGCCCCCTGATCACGCAGCTCAAAGAATATTTGCTCCAAACGTTCGGACGAAATCTCTTTGCCCACTTGATCTGCGGCAATCACCGCATTCTGGCAAAAGCAGCAACGCAGCGGGCATCCGCTGAAAAACACCGCGCCGCTTCCTGCCCCACCCGACAGCGGGGGCTCTTCCCAGAAATGCAGCGCCGCCCGCGCCACACGAACCGTATCATCGGCGCCGCAAAAGCCTTTTTCTCCCGCTGCACGATTCGCGCCACAATGGCGCGGACACCAATCGCATGCAGAAGGAAGCAAAGCCTGCCACGATGCTTCGAGGCAGGCTTGGTTGTTTTCATCTACGGCCACAGTAGCCTTGTTGTCAATGAAAGAGGTCATATCCCCTGGTCAATCTAACGGTTGAGCAAATCCGCATAACCGCCGAAATCATCGTCGTCGTCATCGTCGTCGTTGGCGAATTCATCGAAATCGTCATCCATCGCATCCGCGGAAGCATCAAAGCCGCTGAAGCTATCAAGTTGCGCATCGAAATCGTCCAGCGTGCCATCGTGCGAATCGGCATCACCTTCCGCAGAGCCTTCGCCTGCTGCACCGCCATGATGGTGCTCGTGCTCGTGAGCACCCAGTTCTTGCGTGTATTCCTGCGTGCGCGACCAATCAAGACCGCAAGTCGCAGCCGCTTCTTCCTCGTCATAGATAAGCGCCAACGAAACAGGAGACAAATCCGATCCACCAATAATCGCCAAAAGCTCCAGCAAATTCATGCAAGTTTCTGCCTGGGGAAGGCTCAAATCGGCCTCTTCAGCAGCCGTAAGCGCAGCGGAAAGATCGGCCATGAACATCTCAACGGTATACGTTCCCGCGAAATGCTTCTGGGCAACAGCCTGCGCAATAGCGGCTTCTGCATCACCTGCAGGACTCGCACCCGCAGCAGACGCCGCAGCAGCCGTGGTGGGAATGCGTAGGAACGCACGATATAACGCCTCGGCTTCAATAGCGGCGAACAGCTGCGCCGTGTGCTGAAGCGTCCAAGCAGCGTGCGCCAGCTGCGCTGATCCCGGCTCGCCCGTCACGCGAATCGTACCCACGAAATGCTTCAGAATCTTCTGAGCTTTCGCAATATCGGGCTTGTCGCCCGCAACGCAGCAGCTCATGTTCGATTGCTGCGCAAAAGCGTCATCAAGCGTTGTATCGGTCACGGAAAGCGGAGCCTCCACGTAGAACAGCCCGCTTGTGCTGCTAATCGCGGAAATCTCGCGCACCAGCTCGGGGGTCGCGGGACTCAAATCAATAAGACACGCGCCTTTCTTTGCCCGCGCCAAATAACCTTTTGCATCGAAATACGCATCCTCCAACTGCGAAAGCAGCGGGTGATAACTGAACACGTAATCAGCATCAGCAAGAGCAGAGGTGCGCGAAAAACCAGCTTCCACCAGGCACTTCTCAAGCGCATTGCCAAGTGCCGCGTTTCCGTTGAAATAAAATTGCTCAGCCATTAGTTATTTTTCACTTTCTTTGCAATGCGATCGGCAAGCTTCATGCCGCTGCGGCGATCATCGCCCCAGAAAACAAGTGCCATCATATCGGGACCAACGTGGCTGCCGATTACCGGGCCAATGTTGCATTCAATGATATTCGTCTCAAGCTTCGTTTTTCGCACCATGTCGCACAGTTTTTCAAAATCCTTCGAGCAATCGGCATGGCCAGCGACCAGCGTAATCACGTTTTCAGAGGTATCGGCGTCTTTCGCGAACGCCTCCACCATGGCTTTCATGCCCTTCTTGCGACCGCGCGCAACGCTTGTGAGCGCAAGGGAGCCGTCCAGGTCAAAGCTCAGGAGCACCTTCACATCAAGCTTTGCGCCCAGATTTGCCACTGCCGCGGGAATGCGTCCGCCACGACGCAACGCCTCCAAGTCGTTCACCATAAAGATGCAGCGTACGTAGTATTTTGCCTCATCGGCCCACTTCGCCAGTTCTTCCGCAGAAAGTCCCAAATTGCGCTGACGGAACGCCTCATGAACCAAAAAACCCTCGGCAATCGATGCTAACGCCGTATCTACCAGGTACAACTCTGCATCGGGGAACTCTTCCTTCGTTTCCTCCAGAAGCGTGAGAGCCGTGTTATACGTGCCCGAAAGCTTGCTGGAAAAGCTCAGATAGACCGTAGGCACGCCGCTTTGAGCCGCTTCGCGCCACGCATCCCGAATTACCAGATAGGGAATCTGTGCCGTAGAAGGCATAACGCCTTCGCGCATTTGCTCGTAGAAGCTGTGCGCCGAGCCCGTTTTGAACAGATCGTCGAAACACTCCGAGCCGTTCATCAGATACGGGAAGTTCAAAAGCTTAACGCCTTCGGCTTCAACAAGCTGCGGGGGAAGGTCGCAGCATGAATCAATGATCAAATTGCACTTTGCAGCCATAAGATCCTCCTTTTAGCGGGAAATACCGCGCAGCTGCGCAACCAGGTCGCGGCGGCGGTCAAACAAATCCTTATCGAGTCCCACGGGATACGTATGCGGGTTCAACGTACGCTTCTGGCTTTCGTCAAGCGTTGCCAGCCCTTGCTTCGTGCGCATTTGCGCCGCCTTGGCGCTGCGGAACTCTTCAGAAAGCACGGTTTTTCCAGCGCGTGCCAACGGAATAAGCAGCTCGCGCCACGTTTTTCCGGAAAGATCCTTGCGGCGCAGACCGTCCATGGGGTCAACAATAACTTCGCCTTCATTCACGGCGGCGTTCGTGTCAAACACCATGTCGCCGGCAATGTGGCCGTCCTCAAAATAGTAGCGGCGCACGTTCAAAACGCCCGGCGTGGTCAACTTCGCGGAGGATTCGCTGATTTTCACATGGTCGATCCATGCCGACTCATCATTCTCGCGCGTAGCGGAAAGTTTGTACACGCCACCAAGGGAAGGCTGGTCGTAAGCCGTGGCAAGCTTCGTGCCCACACCCCATGACATGACCTGCGCACCTTCATCGCGAATGGACCGAATTGTGTATTCGTCCAGGTCATTGGAAAGAACAATGCCGCAATCGGTCAAGCCCGTATCATCGAGCATCGTGCGTGCCATTTTTGCTAGCCACGAAAGGTCGCCCGAGTCAATGCGGATGCCCGTAAGTTTTTCACCGCGTTCGCGCATTTCAAGGCCCACGGTAATGGCGTTTTTGATGCCCTGCGCCACGTCGTACGTGTCAACAAGCAGCACGCAGTTCGTGGGGAACGCTTTCGCATACGCACGAAACGCGCTCAACTCATCGGGAAACGACATGACCCAGGAATGAGCATGCGTACCCGAAACGGGAAGATCGAACAGCTTGCCCGCCAGAACGTTCGATGTGGAAGCGCATCCGCCTACCACCGCCGCGCGGGAAGCCCACACGCCGCCCGCAGCGCCTTGCGCGCGACGCAGGCCGAACTCCGCCACGGGGGCTTCGGCCGCCATGCAAACGCGAGCAGCTTTCGTTGCAATAAGCGTTTCAAAGTTTACGCAGTTCAGAAGCGCGGTTTCCAAAAGCTGGCACTCCATAATAGGACCCGTTACGCGCACGAGCGGTTCATACGGGAACACAATCTCGCCTTCGGCAACGGCTTCGATATCAACGCTTAGCTTGAAATCGCGCAAGTAATCGATAAACTCCGGCTTGAACAGCATGCCGCCGCCTGGCGCAGGAATGGAAGCCAGATACTCCAAGTCATCCTCAGAAAACGTGAAGCCATCCACCAGATCAGCCAACTGCGCCATGCCGCATGCCACTGCGTAGCCGCCGTTAAAGGGATAATCGCGGAAAAACATGTGGAAACACGCCTGCGTATCCGCCTTGCCGCACTCCCAATAGCCTTGCGCCATGGTGAGCTGGTACAGGTCTGTAAGCAAAGGATCGTTCAATTTCATAAGTCACACGCCTCTTATCGGAATCGGATGTGCGCTGCTACTGTTGAGCGCCACCTTTATTGTTGCCGTTATTGCCATTGTTGCCGCTGCCGCGACCGCTCTTTGCTCCGTTTGGGCCAGCGTTGCCAGAACCGGCGTTACCCGCCGTTCCTGCAGATGAGCCGCCACTTGAGCTCTTGCGACGGCGCGGACGCCTATGGTTTGAGCGACGTTCTTCTCCATTTGCCGGTGCATTTGCAGAAGCGCCCACATCCGCACCCGCATTCGCATGCGAAGAACCATCATTGCGGTTGCCGCCAGCGGCGTTGCTGCGATGTTCACGCGCGCTTTCGGGCGATGCAGCATCCGCATGCTGGCGCAGGCTCGACGAGCGCCTACCGGGGCGCATTGCCTGGTTGTCCTGACCTTCGCGCTGCTCAGAACGTCCGCGCCCTTGTGCTGCTCCTTGCTGGTTGCGCTCGGTGCGCTCACCGTTTGCGGGGCGCTCACCTGCCGCGGACTTTCCCGAACGGCGGCGACGACGATGCTCGGAAGATCCCGCTTCCGCGTTCGCCTTAGTGTCGCCCGCTGTGGCGCGCCTGGACTGTTCTTTCGCGGGAGCAGAAGCTTTAGCGCCTGCATGGGCGCTTGCAGCATCAACGCCCTTTACGCGCGAAGAACCCTGGCCGTCCTGAACAGCCGCAGACGCCTGGCCCTTATTGCGACGTGAGCGTGTGCGCCCACGCGAGCTCTGCGCGTCTTCTCTGCTTGCAGCGTTTTTCGCTCCGGAGTCCTGCGCGCCCTTGCCTGCCGAGGACTTGATTTGCGTTGTTTCAACCGTGAGCTCGGACGAATCGCCGCCCGAAAGCTTCGTGGAGCGGCGGCGCGGCTTGCGCACAGGTACTG
>CAKTXN010000088.1 GCA_934630905.1 uncultured Eggerthellaceae bacterium | reverse complement strand
GTGGCTAATTTAGTTTGGCTTAAATTGGCTAAATTAAATTGACTTTCAGTGGTCAAAATTGCCCGACGTTAACACTTTGGCCATTTCCCCGTTTTGGAGCTCGAGTGAGACTATCCTGCTTTTGGCTTATTTCTGGAAAACTGTCAAAAAAAGCTAGTAAGTGTGATGAAATTGTCGCGCCGAGACGTTTTCGATGCGTGGAGATGTGTTGATGCTGGCATTTCCCCAGGTCGCGACTCGCTGGTTTTCCGGCTTTGACGGAATGCGCTTCTCCGCATCGCACTTATTCCATTTTTTTGACAGTTATTTCAAAATATCTCGAATTTGTTGCCTTGTTGCTTTTCTTGGGGAGTGCGCTAAGAGGTGCTTGTTGAAAAACAACCTCTGAATTCGGGCTAATCGACGATAGTCGGTGGTTTGCCTGCGCAAATAGCCTTGTTTCGGGACGTCATAGGGGGCTCCCCGAAACAAGCTTTTATGTTTCCGCAGGTCGCAGGCAGTATTGAAATCGGATGTGGTGCAGAAGCAAAAACTCGACCACCGAATATCGTCGATTTGCCCGAATTTGCACCCATTTTTCCAACAACAGGGTTGCGACAGAAGCGAAATGGAGTCTTCCACCAATTACAATTGAGGTGGCTTGCGGGTCTGGGGGGTTGCGATGGGTGCGAAACGGGGGTCTTTGCGCTCATCGCCGATCAAAACAGCTGCGACTGAATATCATTCGCGCGCTTGCTCGGCAGGTAGCTCGGCAAACAATTAGCTTATAACGTCGATTGGCGTGCCGGCGGTCACGGTGCCGCCTTTAATCACGCGCGTGAACACGCCCTCGTGCGGCATGATGCATTCGCCCATGGTGTAATAAATGGCGCAATGGGAATGGCATTCTTTGCCGATTTGAGTAAGTACCAAAATCGCATCGCCGCAGGTAAATCGCGTTCCCAGGGGATATGATTTCAAATCGCCCAAGCCCTCGACAATAAGATTTTCGCCAAACGAACCGTTTTGAACATCGGCACCGCGCGCCTTGAACGCATTGATGGGCTCTTGCGCCAAAAGACTCACCTGCCTGTGCCAATTGCCAGCATGAGCATCGCCTGCAATGCCGAAATCGGGGACCAGGACAACGCTTTCAACCTCGGTTTTCTGAACGCCTTTAACGGAGCTTGTGCAAACGGCCTTGACAACACCCATTTTTGCACCTTTCTACTGGGGCGACGCAACAGCTGCCACCTTGCTGCGCCCGGTGCAAAAACGAAAAACCACGCTCCGCTGCACGACGGATGACGTCAAATCGCCGCCTAACGATAAGGCACGTGGCTAACTTTGGCTTTCCGTATTATAGCGCTTCAAGCACAATGCAAACCGAAAATGAAAGTATTTTTCTAGGAATTATATAGATGTTAGCTTGTTTTTTTGCAGTCTGTAGAGATGTTTGTCTGTTTTGATGTCGGGGATCTGGCGATAGGTTAATGCTGAATGGTAGGCAATGCAACTGTTTTTGATCTGGGTGCGTTCTTGCCGTCCGAAGTGCTCCGTAATATGATTGAATTTAGTGTTTTATTGCTGACTAAGGAGTAAAAATGAATGCGATGCTCAAGCGAACCGTGCTCGGATTCGTTTTGGTTTTTGCTTTGACTGCCGTTTTCCCCATCTGCGCTTTTGCATCAATGAAGGGCGACGTGAATGGAAATGGGGAAGTTAATATTGTTGATGCGCAAATTGCCTACGATATTTCATGCGGCGTATATGCCGATTCGCCAAGCCTGTCCGCTATGCTTGTTGCTGCGGATGTTAACGAAGACGGTACAGTTGATTCTGCGGACGCATTTGCCATTCAACGATACGTTATGACGGGTTCTTTCGAACGCGCTCCGCTCACCATCGACGCCTACTCCGTCAACGGCGACGTGATAACCGCGTCGTTCACCTACACGAACATGGGGGATCGCGACTCGTCGGCGGGCAACGACTACACCTTCTCCGCCCACCAGGACGGCTACGCCCTGTCGGTGAGCGGCCACGGGGATGACTACTTCGTCAGCGTCCGGCCCGGCTACAGCTCGAGCTTCACGCTGTCGTGGCGCATGCGCACCGACGGCGACGTGTCCGTCGCCGCGACGCCGTACGGCTGGGCGAACGGCGCCCCCGCCGAGAGGGTCCTGCGGGTGTCGGGCTCGTAGCCCCAGCCCCAGCCCCGGCCCCGCAGCGTCACCTGCTACCGCGCCTGCGGCCCCATCGATCGCCGCTTCCCCCGGTCCCTTCGTTGCCAATGTTTTCCCGTATGTAAATAATGTGATGCGCGTCGCATTATCCCCGCGTGCGGCGTGGTACAATTGGAAGGCTTTTCTCAAGAGCGCCCAAGCGCTTGAAAAGCAGCCTCATAAGGGAAAACAAGGAGGAAAATAAGGGAATGGACAAAATTTTCAAGTTGAAGGAGAACGGCACAACCGTTCGCACTGAGATCATCGCCGGTCTCACGACGTTCATGACGATGGCTTACATCATCGCCTTGAACCCGAACCTTTTGGCGGGCTACGGCTTCACCGACGGCGGCAGGGACCTGTGGAACGCCGTGTTCCTGGCCACGTGTTTGGCATCCGGCATTGCAATGATCTGCATGGCGTTCATCGCCAACAAGCCGTTCTGCTTGGCGCCGGGCATGGGCCTGAACAGCTTCTTCGCTGTTGTTGTTGGAAACATTGCCGTTATCACCGGCGCAACGTATGTCGCTTCGTTCCAGGCGGCGCTGATTATCGTTCTGGCCGAAGGCATTGTGTTCCTGATTTTGACGCTGCTTAACATCCGCGAGAAAATTGTTGACGCCATTCCTCTGGGCGTGCGCATGGGCATTGCCCCCGCAATTGGCCTGATGCTGCTGAACATCGGCCTGGGCTCCAACGTGTACATCGCCAACTCCGAGGGCCAGCAGTTCTTTGTAATGAAGGACTTCTTCGGTTCGCTGACGGCATCGTTTGCCTCTCAGAACATGGGCGACGCATACCCCACCATGGTTCTTTCTGTTGTTACGATGTTCATTGGCCTGTTCGTTATCGTGCTGCTGAACCATCGCGGTGTGAAGGCGTCCGTTATCATTGGCATGCTGGTCGCAGCCGTGATTTACTGGATTGGCCAGGCCACGGTTCTGGGTCAGGATCCGTTCGCGTCGCTGAAAACCGCTTCCTGGATTCCTGCGTTCAACAGCATGTTTGACTTGACGTTCTTCAAGTTCAACTTCGCTGGCTTCCTGCAGATCGGCTGGTTCACCGTTATTACCTTGATCATCACGTTCTGCATGATCGACATGTTCGACACCATTGGCACGCTGGTTGGGACCGCATCGCGCGCGGGCATGGTGGACGAAGAGGGCAAGATGCCCCAGATGAAGGAAGCGCTGCTTTCCGACTCCATTGGTACCTGCGTGGGTGCATGCACGGGTACGTCCACCGTTACGACGTTCGTGGAATCCGCATCGGGCGTTGAGGCGGGCGGTCGCACGGGTCTTACCGCTCTGACCTGCGGTATTATGTTCCTGCTGTGCATGTTCATCGCGCCGATTGCCGCTGTTATTCCGGCTGCGGCAACGTCGTCGGCTCTGATTTTCGTGGGCGTTATCATGCTGCAGGGCCTGAAGAGCGTTGATCTGAGCCAAATCGAGCAGTGCGTTCCGGTTGCTCTGATGCTTATCGCAATGCCCGTTTCCGGCTCCATCGGTCACGCAATTGGCCTGGGCCTGATCTCCTTCAGCGTTATCAACATCTTCACGGGCAAGGCCGACAAGAAGTATATTCTGACGTACGTTTTGGCTCTGTTGTTCCTGGTCAAGTTCTTCTTGGTGGCATAAGGGACTAAGGGTTGCGAAGGCACCGGCGAACCAGAGATGGCGTCAGTGGCGCTGCGAAGGCGTTCGCGCTGCTGCGAAGGTGTCGCATCGCGGAGGTTCGCTGCGTGAAAGCGCGTGAAAATGCGCGAAACCGCGAAGCCGTACCAAGGAAAAAACTCAAACATTATGGCGAAGGCCCGCTCCGGCGGGTCTTCGTGCGTTTTGCGGGGTGCGCGTCCGATGAACCCGCGCGGTGTGCCTTCGCGATGTAAACCCATGCCAATCGGTCTTGCAACCCAAATTGCGCGCTTCTGTGTTGTAAGTCGCTTCGAGCGTGGGAATTCTTCGCGTGCAAGACGGGGCTTGTGGCTTTTGCCTGGGGAAAGAGGCAGCGCGTTTCGCGCCTTTGGCGCATGGAGTAAAATGGTCGGACGTACACATAAAAGCGCAGCGACGCTTCGCGGGGAAAATGAGGGTACATGAGCGACCGCTTACGCAACAACAACGATAATCACTATTCCGACGCTCGCTCTTCTCGGGACGCTTATTCGAGCGACCCGAGCGGGCGTTTTTCTTCTCAAGATCGAGCAGCGCGAAGCTCTCAGCCACGCGGCGGCCAGTCGCGCAGTGAGCGGCTGAACGGCGATGGTCGCGCGGAACGCGATGAGCGCGCGACTCGTGACGGTCAGGTGGCGCGCAGTGGGTGGTCGCAACGTGATGGGCGGCCCGCGCACGATAGGCAATCGTCGCGGAGCGCGCGTTCCGTCTACGGCGATACACAGGCTTATGAACAGCGCAATCAGCGCTCTGGTAGCTATGCGGGTGCGCGCGGTTACAGCGAGGAAGGCCGCGGCACGCGCGCGGGATCTTCCGCACGTGGTGACGTCTGCGGCGGTGATGTCCGCGTCGGTGCCGCGCGCAATGGTGCCCCTTCCCGTGACAACAACGGCAGCCGTGCCGCGCGCGATGGCGCGCATACCGCAAGCGTCCGCGGCAACGACGCCCGAGCCGCAAGCGTCCGTGACACCCGCGGGGACGCCCGCAGCAGCGCTCGCGGAGGCAGCGCTCGCGGAGGCGGCGGCCGCAACAACGTTCGCAACGCTGCTCCCGAAAGGAAAAAAACCAGCATTGGTAAGCGCATCGCCCTGGCGCTTCTCATCCTTGTTCTGCTGGTCGGCGGCGGTATTGCCATCTACATCAACGTTATTTCGGGCAATCTGCACAAAGGCGTCACGCAAGACGTGCGCAACGCCCTGGTGAAAACCGAATACTCGAAAGAGCCGTTTTACATGCTGCTCTTGGGCACCGACGAGTCCCAGGAACGCGCGACGGACGAGTCGTATGGCGGCTCGTTCCGTTCCGATTCCATGATGCTCGCGCGCATCGACTGCCCCAACAAGAAAGTGACGCTTGTCTCGCTGGAGCGCGACACGCTGCTGGACATGGGCGACGCCGGGTGGCAAAAGCTCAATGCGGCTTCCGCTATCGGCGGCCCCGCGTACGCCATTGAAATGGTGTCGAAGATGGCGCACGACACGCCTATCTCGCATTATGCGCTTATCGACTTCGACGGCTTCTGTGATGTGGTGAACGCACTGGGCGGCATTGACGTGGATGTTCCCATTGAAATCGACGATGACGACGCAGGCGGATACCTGGCAGCCGGCCCTCAAACGCTCAACGGCGACCAAGCGCTCATTCTATGCCGTTCGCGTCATGCTTACGAGGAATATGGCTCGGGCAATTCGTATCGTTCCGCGAACCAGCGCATGGTTCTTTCGGCCATTGCGCAGAAAATCTTGGCTTCCGATATTGGAACCATTGCATCAACGGTGGGCACGCTTTCCAAGTATTTGTCTACTGACCTGGGGATAAACGACATCATTGGCATTGCGCAGGCGCTGCGCGGCCTTGATATGAGCAGCGATATGTATACGGCCATGCAGCCTACTACGTCGGTTTACGAGGACGGCATGTGGTACAACACGTGCGACGAACCCGAATGGAAAGAGATGCTCGATCGCGTGAACCAGGGTCTGCCGCCCACAGAGACCGATGTGGTGGACGCCACGGGAACCGTGTTGGCAACAACGGGCTCGGGTCAGTCGCTGGGCGGGTCGTCTGCAAACGAGTTCCTGAACAAGAAGAGCGGTACGGTTGTCATACGTAATGGCGGCGCGCCCGCTGGTTCGGGTGGCAAAGTAGGCGAAGTCATTGCGGCCATGGGATACACAACCGACATTGCCAATGCGAATAGCAGCGACTTCGACGAAACGGTTATTGTGTATCAAACCGCAGATAAGCGCTCCGAGGCCATGGAGATTGCGCAGGCAATGGGGGTTGGCCGTGTGGTGAAAAACGACGCCGGCGAATACCTGATGAATGGCGATTTCTTGGTGGTGTTGGGTTCCGATTACGGAGCGTAGCTTGGCGCGGTCCGACTGATGCGACTCCTGGCGCGCATATTCTGCGCCGCTGCAATGACGCCGCGCCGCTGCGATGTTGATGCATTACGAAAGGCGTACTATGAACATTACGGTAGTTTGCGTGGGCAAGCTCAAAGAAAAATACTGGGTGGATGCCTGCAACGAATACCTGAAACGTCTGAAGCCGTATGCTCAGGTTACTGTTAAGGAAATCCCCGATGTTGACCCAGCGAAAGCGGGCGGCATTGCTGGTTCGCTTGAACGCGAGGGTGCAGCGATTGTTGCCGCCCTGCCCGAGCGCGCGCACGTGCTTCTTTTGGCTATTAAGGGAAAGCAGCGCACGAGCGAAGAGTTTTCCGCGCGTCTTGATGACCTGGCACTGCAAGGGAAAAGCGACTTGGCGTTTGTGATTGGCGGCAGCGATGGCGTGAACGACGTCGTTCGTGCACGTGCCGATGAGACGTTGTCGTTTGGCGCCATCACGCTGCCGCATAACTTGGCGCGCGTCGTTTTGCTGGAGCAGATTTACCGCGCCTTCAAGATTTCGCGCGGCGAGCCCTATCATAAATAGTGAGCGGAGTGGCGGCTGGGTAGTGGTTAAAGCGAGGTGGCTGCTGGAGTGAGGCGGTGCGTTAAAGCCTTTGCAATTTGACTCCAGGCATCCGTGAGCTGCTCAGGCTTGCATTGGTTTGATTCCGGTGGGCTGCAAAATCTGCGAAATAGCCTTGTTTTGCTGCTGAATCGACCCCTCTTGTGGTAGCGTGCCGATTGTTGGTGTAACAACTCCGTTTGGGAGCGGCGGGCTTTAGCCCGCCCGAGCAAACGGAGCATC
>CAKTXN010000087.1 GCA_934630905.1 uncultured Eggerthellaceae bacterium | reverse complement strand
TCCATTACCTTTCAGGGCTTCTCGAAGGGCTTTGACTTCCAGCCCGGCAGCGAGTACACGGAGACGGACCTCTTCGGCAATTTCAAAAACCTGATGCCCGGCGATACGGTAACGGAGACCATTACCTTCACCAACGCTGCCACAGACTGCGACTTTGTAAACCTCTATCTGCGGGCCGAAGCCCACGATGAGACCGCCAATCCCCTCAGCCCCAAGGTGGCGGAGGGGGAGACCCTGGCCACCATGACGGAGTTCCTTTCCCAGCTTTCTATGAAGGTCTGGAATGGCACGGAGCTGATCTATGCGGCCTCTCCCCATGAGTTGGACGGCCTGCAGAGCAACAAGCTCCTGGGGGTATTCCGCACCGGCCAGTCTGCCACATTGAAGGTCCAGCTGAGTGTCCCCCTTTCCCTGGATAACCGGTTTGCCAACCGGGTGGGGGAGGTGGACTGGATCTTCCACGTGGAGGCATACAATGAAAATCTGCTTTCCGTCCGGAAGGTTTGGTCCGACGGCAACGAAAACCATAAGGATGACAGCGTCACCGTGAATCTGCTGAAGGACGGCAAGGCGGAAAAAGCCCAGGTGCTGAATGGGGAAAACGGCTGGGCATACACCTTTGACGGCCTCCAGGCTGGGCATACATGGACGGTGGAAGAGGCCGCCGTTCCGGAGGGGTATACCGTCAGCTACGACACGGTGGGCACAGCCACAACCATTACCAACACCCGGCAGGATACGCCTCCTGGGCCATCGGACACTCCGCTGGATATCACGGTCCACAAGGTTTGGAGCGGAGACGGCGGGAAAAAGCGCCCCACATCCGTCACCGTGACCCTGTATAAGGGGGATCAGGTCTACGACACCGTGCGCCTTGGGGACTGGAACAACTGGACCCACTCCTGGGTGGACCCCACCGCCTACGGCAACTGGCAGGTCATTGAAACCAACATCGCCAAGGGCTATGTCCCCTCCTACCGTGTCAAGGACGGGGTTGTGACCGTCACCAACACCCGCAGCCTGATCCAGACCGGCCAGCTTACCTGGCCCATCTGGGTGCTGGGCGGTCTGGGACTTGCCCTTGTGGCTCTCGGCGGGGCAATGCTGGCGAAGAAAAAGAAGCAAAACCGTGCGTAAAAAAGCAGGCATTGCCATTGTGGCAGTGGGAGCGGCGCTGATCCTGTCGGCGCTGGTCCTGCTGCTGCATAACCGCTACGCGGACGCGCGAGCCGGACGGGAAGCCGAGACCCTGCTGGCCAGTGTAGAGGCGGCCATCTCCTCCCAGGCGGCTGAGCCGGAGGAAACCCGGCCCAGTGGACAGGAAACCCGGCCAACCGGGGAGAATACTCCGACGGAACCCACTGCCCCGGAGGCCCTTGACCCGGAAATGCCGGTGGCTATGCTGGAGGGCTACGGATATGTGGGCTATGTGGAGATCCCGGCCCTGGGGCTGAAGCTGCCGGTCATGTCCGACTGGGACTATACCAGGCTGGAAATTGCCCCCTGCCGCCAGTTCGGCTCCTCCCGCAAGGATGACCTGGTGATTGCCGCCCACAATTTTGAAAGCCATTTTGGCCGGCTGAACGAGATGTCCGTGGGCAATACCGTCACGTTTACGGATATGGCGGGGATCGTCAACACCTACCGGGCGGAAATGATCGAGACCCTGAGCCCCAAGGACGTGGAGGCGGTACAGAACAGCGGCTACGACCTGGTCCTCTACACCTGCACCAGGGACGGCCAGGAACGGGTGGCGGTATTTTGCAATCGGACCATTGCGGAAAAAGAGTAAATCCACAGCCCCTGTCTGAATCTTGGAATTCAGACAGGGGCTGTGTTTTGGCGCGACATTTCCTGCCAACTGCTTTATGGGTGGGAGGATTTGTATTCCTCGCCCCAATTCCATAGGGAATCCAGAACGGGCTTCAGGCTATATCCCAGGTCCGTCAGTGTGTACTCCACCCGGGGCGGCACCTCGGCATAAACCTTGCGGGTCAGCAGTCCGCTTTCCTCCATATCCCGAAGCTGGGCGGTCAGCACCTTCTGGGAGACATGGCCGATGGACTTTTTCAGTTCGCCAAAGCGTTTCGTTCCGGGAAGCAAGTCCCGCAGAATCAGCACCTTCCACTTATCCCCAATCAGCATGAGGGTGGTCTCCACAGGGCAGACTGGAAGTTCTTTCTTTTCTTCGCTCATAGAAAATGTCTCCTTTGCAAGCCGGATGTTTCCTTCATTATAGAACACCTGCTGCCGGAATGTCAATAGTTTCCATTTAGTAACTACAGCACAATATTGTGCTTACTTTACAGTGGAAACTTGCGGCATTATAATACAGTCAAGAGCCGGGGAGAACGGCCGATCCCAGGCACGAAGCAAAAGGAGAACCAGAACATGAATATCTTCCAGAAATTATTCGGCAGCAGCCATGACAATACCAAGGAGGAACCTAAAATGACAAACACTCAGAAAGCTCTCGAACTCATCAACACCTTCGCCACCGGCGATACCGAAACCGCTAAGAGCCTGCTGGCAGAGGGCTACATCCAGCACAATCTGGCCTACGGCACCGGACGGGATGCCTTTGTTGGCTCCGTTGCCTATCTGGCCTCCGCGCCGGTGAAGACCACAGTGAAGAACATCCGGGTTTTTGAGGATGGCGACAAGGTGTTCCTCCAGACCGTCTATAACTTTGCCGGGGCTGGCGATCAGGTGGCCTTTGACATCTTCCGCTTTGATGAAAACGGTCTGATTGCCGAGCATTGGGACAATCTGGCCGCATTGGCTGCTCCCAATCCTTCCGGTCACACCCAGACCGACGGCACGATGGAAGTCACCGATCTGGACAAGACCGAGGAAAACTGTAAGCTGGTTGAGAGCTTCCTGTACGATGTGATGCAGGGCAACCACCCGGAAAAGACCCCCGATTACTTTGACGGCGACACCTACATCCAGCACAATACCGGCATTGCCGACGGCCTGTCCGGCCTCGGTGCGGCACTGGCTGCTCTTGCCCAGCAGGGTATCCAGATGATCTACACCACCGTGCATCAGGTTTTGGCACAGGGTAACTTCGTCCTGGCAGTCAGCGAAGGAACCTTCGGCGGTGCTCCTACTGCCTACTATGACCTGTGGCGTGTGGAAAACGGCAAGATTGCCGAGCATTGGGATGTGATGGAGACCATTGCCGACAAGTCCACCTGGGCCAACGATAACGGGAAGTTCTGATTAAATCGTGGAGGCCACGCAAAGCGGCAGCAGCGTGGCCTCTGCCGCTTTGCTTTTGGGAGGGCACAATGATTATACGGGGGTAACACCATGAATCAGGAAGAGCGAAGAAGATTTTTGATTGAGGAATTGCTGCGGGAGCGTCCTTCCTGCAAGCCGCAGGAGATTCCCAGGGATGCCGAACGCCAGAAGGTGCTGCTGCGCTCACTTATGAATGTGCGCCATCCGGCAGCCATTAGCCGGGAATTTTTGAAAGTGCAGGATGCTTACCTCCATGAGGAACTGGCAGCAAAGACAATTACCCGGCTGCCTGATCTGCGCCCGGTTCAGGAGGGAATCTATCTCTGGCGGGGAGACATTACCACCCTGGAATGCGGAGCCATTGTCAATGCAGCCAACAGCGGTATGACCGGCTGCTACCAGCCCTGTCACAACTGCATTGACAACTGCATCCACACCTATGCGGGGGTGCAGCTTCGCTTGAAGTGTGCGGAGATGATGGCACAGCAAGGCTATGAAGAGCCCACCGGACAAGCCAAGATCACACCGGCCTACAATCTTCCCTGTGACTATGTGATCCACACCGTCGGTCCCATCGTGCGGGGAGAACTGACCCGGGAGCATTGCGCTCTGCTGGAATCCTGCTACCGTTCCTGCCTGAAACTGGCGGATGAAAACGGAGTGGGGAGCATGGCCTTCTGCTGCATTTCCACAGGCGTATTTATGTTTCCCAATGAGAAAGCGGCGGAGATTGCCGTGGACACGGTACGAAAATACAAGGTGGAAACCGGAAGCAAAATTGAGGTGGTATTCAATGTTTTCAAAGAGTGGGATGAAGCAATCTACCGGAAGCTGCTCCGTTGAGCGGCTGCAGGAAGCGCTGGATACGGCGGATGCTGTCTTAATCGGAGCCGGGGCAGGGTTATCCACCTCTGCCGGCCTCACCTACAGCGGGGAACGGTTTGAACGGTACTTCTCCGATTTTTACCGGAAATACGGCATCTCCGATATGTACTCCGGGGGTTTTTATCCCTATGACACGCTGGAGGAATACTGGGCCTGGTGGAGCCGTCACATTTTCTATAACCGCTATGTGGATGCCCCGCTTCCCGTTTATCGGGAGCTGCTGGCACTGGTGAAGGACAAGGATTATTTTGTGCTGACCACCAACGTTGACCACCAGTTCCAGCGTGGGGGCTTTGACAAACGCCGTCTGTTCTACACGCAGGGAGACTACGGCCTGTGGCAGTGTTCCAAAGCCTGCCACAACAGAACCTATGACAATGAGGCGGAAGTCCGGCAGATGCTTGCCCAGCAGCAGGATATGAAAATTCCAACAGAGCTGATTCCTCATTGCCCGGTGTGCGGCGCACCCATGACCATGAACCTCCGGTGCGACGATACCTTCGTGCAGGACCGGGGATGGTACGCCGCCTCTGAGCGGTATGCGGATTTCCTGCGGCGGCACAAGGGGGGCAAGGTGCTGTTTCTGGAGCTGGGTGTGGGCAACAACACCCCGGGCATCATCAAGTATCCTTTCTGGAGATACACCATGAAAAATCCGAAGGCGACGTATGCCTGCATAAATAATGAACGTGCTTTTTCCCCAAGAGAGATTGCGGACAGGTCTATCTATATTTATGAAGATATTGGGGCTGTTCTAAGCAGATGTATGGCATTCATGCCAAAATAGATTGTGAATCTTCTGAAAACGATGACAGGAAATGATTGACAGCGGGGATCGGATGCGCTAATATAGCCGGAACCCGAAGGGACTGCGAAAGCAGAAACCGGCGGATTTCAAATTTATTTTCGGAATCGATGGTGATTTTTATTATAATTAAGGAAAAGAAGCAATATTGTGAGTATATTTCCGGAAAACGCCTGAAGGAGGCCTTCTCCGATGAACGCATTCCCCTGATGACCATGGACCATTTGCGGGCCCTGGATTTTCCCATCAGTCGTAATATTTCCTACGAGCGCACCGTGGATGAATTTCTGGTGCAGCTGGCAACCAATGACACCCTCCGCCCCCTGCGCAACCGCAGCGAAATGGCGGTGCTTCTCAACGAGGAGGGGGCGCTGATCCTCAGTCAGGGCAAGTGGACCCTGTACTTTATCCCGGAAAAACGGGAGTGCGCCACATTAAGCCAGGACGCGAACCTGTATACCGTCCTCAAAAATCTTCATGCCCGTTGGAAAAAGGGAGAGATCACCTCCGTGACCGTGCCGGAGCGGAGTCTCAAGGCGCTGGTGGCAGGCACCTCCCCCTTCTGCATTCTGGATGAATACTGCAAAACCGAACCGGGCAGATACCTGCGGGTGGCGGAGAAAATCGTGATGGAGGGCACGGACACCCTGTTCAAAAACGTGCCGGTGTGCCGCTACAACAATCTGGCCACTGTGGACAAAAGTGAAATGGAGAACTACAACACCATCCAGGCGCTGATGGATGAGTACATTCTGCGTTGCAACAGCGCTGAGCCCGGGGAGCAGATTCAGCCCCTGTCCATTGCCGTGTTCGGCTATCCCGGTTCCGGCAAGTCCTTCGGTGTCCGGCAGATTGCCGCCACCAGCGGCATTTTCGAGGTATCCTCCATCAACCTGTCCCAGTGCGGTGACCCTCAGGACTTCTTTGAAGCCCTGGACGAGGCAATCAACTGCGCCAAGGGCAGAATCCCTCTGGTGTTCTTCGATGAATTTGACAGTGAGCTCGACGGCATCAGCCGGGGCTGGCTGCGGTACTTCCTGGCCCCTATGCAGGACGGGGAGTATACCACTAAGGGAAGAACCCGGCTCATTGACCGGGCGGTGTTTGTGTTCGCCGGCGGCACCGCCCACACCTTCAAGGAGTTTAACGCCCGCAGCGATTCCGAGGAGTACGCCGCCTTTGTGAAGGTGAAGGGGCCGGATTTTGTCAGCCGCCTGAAGGGCATTCTGAATGTCCGCAGCTTAAACCGGACGGATGTGTCCGACCGGAGCTACATCATCCGCCGGGCCATGGTGCTGCGCACCCAGATCGTCCGCAATGTGCCCAGTATCTACGATCCGGAAACCGGGTGCGTCAATATCTCACACTCTCTGCTGTCCGCTCTGCTCAGAGTTTCCGAATATCGCCATGACGCCCGGTCGCTGGGCTTTGTGCTGGCCATGTGCCGCCTGTCCAGCGAGAAGCGGTTCACCCCCTCCAACCTGCCTATGGATACCCAGCTGGACATCCATCTGGATGTGGAAGACTTCCGCCGAAAGCTGATCTTTGAGCAGATCATGGGGGAAATGGTGGAGACCTACGCCCGGACTGCCCACGAAAACTACCAGAAGCGGTGGCTGGAAATGCAGAGCCTCCAGCCGGAGAGCACCGCCCCCGACATTTCCGTCCGGGAGGAGCTGGCAGACTGGGACAGCCTGAAAGAATGCTACAAGGAAAGCTACCGCTCCCGCATCCGCTATATGGGCGAATATCTGGTTTCCTTCGACACCCGCATCGGCATCCGTCCCATTGTCCCCAACTCCGCCGACGCAGTGACCGAACTCTACGGCCCCGATTTGGAGGAGCTGTCCAAAGTGGAGCATGACCGCTGGATGAACGACAAGTACATGGACGGCTGGCAAGTCGGTGATACCGACCCGGAGCTGAAGCATTCCAGCGAGCTGGTGCCCTATGAGGAATTGACCGAGGATACCCGGGACTTTATCCGCCGGGAAATCCGCCAGATGCCCCTGCTCCTGCGGGAAATCGGCTACGAACTCTATCATAAGTCATACTAAAAGCCGAGGCTTTGGCAACCGCTACTTTGAGTCCATAATCGGTTCAGCAGAAACCACGAAACCGGCGCAAAATGAATAGAAAAAAGCGAGTGTTCTCATAGGATACCAGATCCTGTAAGAACACTCGCTTTGGTGCCGGTGACCGGACTCGAACCGGTACGCCATCGCTGGCGGTGGATTTTGAGTCCACTACGTCTACCATTCC
>CAKTXN010000086.1 GCA_934630905.1 uncultured Eggerthellaceae bacterium | reverse complement strand
CCTGTGCGGTCGGCGTCATGAACGGGTCAGCAACAACAATGAACGGAACGCGCATCAGAGCGGCACGCGTACGTGCAGGGTCCATGGAAGCGCAGGCCAAAGCGTTGGAGCTCTGAATCCAGAACATCTGAATCTTGTAAGGCTCGTCGGTTTCGCAGGCGGCAAGAATTGCGTCGGAGTCCGCGCAGGACACGATATTCGACTCGTTGATGCCCGAAGTTGCGGGAATCAGTTTCTTAGCGTAAACCTCGGGGTCAATGTACTCGTCGCCCAAGCCGTAACGCTTTTCAATCAAGAAGGCGCAACGGGTAAGCAGGTTTCCTCCGGGGTTATCGATGTTACCCGTAATAGCCATGATGTCGGCCACGGATTCGGTAACGCCCAAAGCTGCAATCTGCTGTTCGAAGGCCAAGCCCCACTGGCAAGCGCAGCTTGAAGAAGTAGCGATCAAACGTGCAGCGCCGCGAATAACTTCGGGGTCAACGTCGCAAATCTCGGATGCCCACTCGGGGGTCTTGTTTGCGACGCGCTCGGCAAGCATGTCAAAGCCAAACGTCCAGCAGTCAACGAAGTCATGATCGTAAAGATCCTCGGCAATGATCACGTTCAGCATTGCCATAGCAACAATGGCATCGGTGCCAGGACGAACGGGCAACCAGTAAGCTGCACGCGCACCCCACCAGGTCAGGCGAGGATCGACGGAGATGATCTTGGATCCCATTTGCACGCACTGAACCAGCCAGTGACCCAAGAAGCCATCGGCGTTAGACTTGATGGGTTCGTTGCCCCATACCAAGATAACGCCCGGAACTTGCCAATCGGGGTTGTTGTAGCGATCCCAGTGCTGCTGCGATGCGTCGGAGATGAACATATCGCCGAATTTCGCGGAAGTGCCAATCATGCGGGGCAGGTAGCAAGCGAAGCCCGTGAAACCAAACGTGGAAACGTTCGGGGTCTCCATGCAGGCAGAAGCGAAGTAAGGAACCTGCCAACCAATGTTGCGGCCGGTACCATGAACAACAACGATAGACTGGGAACCGAACTCTTCCTTAATCTTAAGGACCTTTTCGGTGATCTCATCGTATGCTTCGTCCCAGGAAATGCGCTCCCACTTGTTCTCGCCGCGCTCGCCAGCGCGCTTTAGCGGGTACTTCAAACGATCGGGGTGATTTACTGCTTCGGGCATTGCCAAGCAGCGAACGCACAGCTTGCCGTTTGCAACCGCGTTCAGCGGGTCGCCTTCCACCTTTACTAATTTGTTGTCTTTAGTGTAAAGCAACACGCCGCAGCCCATGTGGCAGCCCGGAGGTGACCAATGGGTGGTACGGGTGACGGTGAAGCCGTCTTCGTCCCACTGCCACTCTCCATCGTGGTAGGCTTTGCGATCAAGCTGTTCCAACCATTCTTTATAGTCGGCCATACTTTCTCCTTTCCTCTTTCAAGGCGCATAAATACGCATCCTCTGGTTGAAGATTCTAGGAGCCAAGCCATCGTTTTTCTATCGCGCACAAATTCCTATTTGCGTTGTTGGTGGCGTTTAGGCATGGGGCGTGAGGTATTATTCGCGCGGATTGCCGGGGTTACCTGAAATAAATTTATCATTGCGGGTTAAAAAGAAGGTACAATTACAAATCAAAGGTTTACATCTCATGCGAAGTGGTGTAAAAGTATTGTCCCCTTTGAGTGACTTGGTTTAGATTAGCTTGCTGACATCAGCCCTAAAGTATTAGATACCGATTTGGCGCTTGCGAAATGGTAGACAGGCAATCGGGCGTGCAAGCGATTGTTTCGTTGTGGAGAGAAAACGAACGATTCGTGCGGTGCGGTGCGATGCGCAGCATGCTGTGGTCTTTGCGGGGATGCCGATAGATTCCGAAAATGCCATAGGTATTTGAAGAAACGATTGGGCTTGCGTTGTGTATGCGTTGACTGTCTTGGGTGATTAGGGGGCTCTCTTGAAAAAAGTTGAGGCTTGTCACGAAAAGCCAGAAAAAGAACTGGAGATAAGCGAGATTGCTCAACGATATAGTTCTTTTGATGCCCGGACGTTAGTGGGCTTCGTTGGTGCGGTGGCGTGTTATGCGTGGCTGTTTTTGGCGCTTGCGTTACCAGCGTTTTTTCCCAGCAATGTTGCGCCTGATTCTTTGGTTGGTGCGTGTGGGCACCTTTGCTTTGTTCTGGGTGCTTGCATATCTTTGTCTTGCGTTTGGCAATGCGCAGACGCTTTCGCAAGGCATAATGGGTTGTGCTACGCCCTATCTGCAGTCTGCAGCGTTATTGGTGTTATTGGCCTTGTATTTTGTGGGGAAGGGGCAGGCATTTGCCCTACGTTTAACTTCTTCCTGGGTATTGGGAGTGGCTTGCTGTACCCTTTGTATGGTGATTTCATTAGTGCGCATTTCTATGCGCAAATAAAAGATTACGTTCATGGCTTTTTCGCTTGCGGCGTGGCTGTTTGCTGTCCGCTCTTGTTTTTCGATAGGGGGGTATGCCTGTTCATCGCTGTTTTCTTTGCATTGGCTGCGTATATTTTGTACGCCGTTGCCCAGTTTGTGCTTGGCGCAGGGAAAAAGACCGTTGTTGAAAAGGCGGAGTCGGATGCCCGGCAGTCGGTATCGTGGCGGTCGTACCTTTCAACGGCAACGGCTACGATAGCTTGCGGATTTGCGTTTGGTTGCCTTGCTTCATACTGGAGCGAGCTGACAGTTGCTCACTACGTGTTTATGATCGCGTCCGTTTTGGGCACCTGCCTTGTGTTGGTGGTGGACTCTTTCCATAAGCAAATAATCAATGAGACGCTTATGATGCGCTTTTTCTTACCGGTATCTGCTGTTGCGACGCTTCCCTTGCTGCTGGTTGACGATGTTTGGAAGCCCTTCTTTGCGGTAGTGCTTCTTTGCTGGTCGATTGTTCCTACTTCTTGTTCGATCGTGGCTATGTTTAAGCATGTAATCATCTGCGAGTTGGCCACGTTACGCTCTTTTTCGCTGGGACGTCTTGTTGCGTTTTTAGGCGTTTTTGTTGGCATGGGGATTGCGTATACGGGCTTTCTGCCGTCGGTTGTTGGCTCTTCGTCGCTTTCGCATGCTGTTGCCATCGTTGTGTTTATTCTGATCGTTGTCTTCTCAACTTCGTTTGTCATGATTGAGGATAATTTCCCCGAAGAGGAGAATTTCCACATCCATAACGAAGATGGAGAGACGCGTGTCGAGATTGAACCGGGAACCCCCATTCGGAAGATTGATCAGTCGCTGAGCGGATCCTCTGCGGGGCAAATTGTTGAAGAAATCGTAGTAAGCAGCTCGAATATCTTCCAAGCTAAGTGCGATGCCGTTGCGCAAGAGTATGGCCTTTCCAATAGGCAGCGCGAAGTTTTGGCAATGCTTGCACGAGGAAGAAACGGCGACTACATTACTGAGAAGTTGGTTATTTCGCCTCATACCACGAAGGCTCATATCTACAATATCTATCAGAAAACGGGAGTTCATTCGCGACAAGAGCTTATGGACCTTGTTGAAAACGCCGAGTACGATAAAGACCGGTTGTGCGAAATCGCCAAGGCGGAAGAAGAGTAGTTTTTCTCTTTCCCTATGTGTTTATCAGGGGAAATAGTTCTGGCGGCTTATTTTTATATTCTTAGACAACCATAATACTTCAAGGATTATACCTTAGAAGATAACACCTCTAACCCCATGTCTTGCCTCTCTGCCTGCGCTATTGTGGGCGTTGTGATTCCCCGTTTGGGATCGCAATGCAATACACGATAGTGTTTGTAGGAAATAGAGAGGAGAGAAGTACATGCTGTTCAATTACCAAGAATTTCTTGATGGTATTGATCGCAAGGCTTACCACGAGGGGGAGTGGCAATGGGAAGAGGACGGCTACACCGTCACCCGCACCTACACGTACTCCGCCCCGGGCTGCCACGACTCGTGCGGCGTTCTGATGTACACCAAGGACGGCAGGCTGGAGAAGATCGAGGGCGACCCGCTTGACCCGTGCGCCAACGGCCGCCTGTGCATGCGCTGCCTGAACCTGGTGGAGGGCGTGAACTACGAGAAGCGCCCCAAGTACCCGCTGAAGCGCGCCGGCGAGCGCGGCGAGAACAAGTGGGAGCGCATTTCCTGGGAGGAAGCGCTTGATATCATCGCCGATTGGATCCACAAGAACATCGACGAGGCGGGCTTCGGCCGCGAGTCCATCTTCGTGAACCACGGCACCGGCCGCAACATCTCGTCGTGGGTCCCCTTCCTGGGCGGCGCCTGCCTGGGCACCCCCAACATCGGCGCCATTGGTTTCTCCGGTTACTCCTGCTACCTGCCCCGCACCTGCGGCACGGCTGCCGGTATTGGCGACTTCCCCATCGTGGACGCCTCCGAGGGCCACGCCGACCGCTACAACAACCCCGAGTGGAAGAACCCGGACGTCGTTGTCGTTTGGGGCTCTGAGCCGCTGAAGTCCAACGCCGACGGCTATCTGGGCCACTGGCTGAACGTGTGCCACCAGATGGGCACCAAGATCATCTCCGTTGACCCGCAGCTGACCTGGTGGGGCGCGCGCGCCGAGTACTGGATGAACGTCCGCCCCGGCACCGACCTGGCCCTTGCCCTGGCGTGGCTGAACGTCATCACGCAGGAGGACCTGCAGGACAAGGAATTCATCGACTACTGGTGCGCTTACTACGAGGAGCTGAAAGCCCATGTAGCGCAATTCACGCCCGAGTGGGCATCCGAGATCACCGGCATCCCCGCCGAGGACATCGCGGCGGCCGCGCGCCTGTACGCCGGCGCCGAGCGCGGCGCCATCCATTGGGGCCTGGCGTTCGACACGCAGGTTGACTCCATCCAGCTGTGCCAGACGGTGTCCAACCTGATGAGCGTCTGCGGCAACATCGACAAGCCGGGCACCAACATCCTGGTGCGCAACGGCTTCGAGATCAACCCCGGCTACGCCACCGCCCAGCTGTACTGCGACCCCGACACCTTTGCCAAGAAGCTGACCGTTGACCTGGTTCATCCCGGCTGCGTTCAGTTCATCGGCATGGCCGACTGCGACGCCGTGAACCGCGCGTTCGAGACGGGCGAGCCGTACCCGATCAAGATGGCATGGATTCAGGGCTCGAACTCTATCGTTTGCTCCGCTACGGCGGCACCCCGCGTTTACAAGATGCTCTCCAGCGTTGAGTTCTGCGTGGTGGCCGACCCGTACATGACTCCTTCCGCCGTTGCCTTCGCCGACATATTCCTGCCGCTGAAGACCACCGCCGAGCGCGACTCCATGCGCGTGTGGTGGACGCCGCTGCGCGCCATGAAGTCGGTCTCCGAGTGGTACGAGGCCAAGTCCGACGAGGAGCTGGTCGTGGCGCTGGGCCTGAAGCTCAACCCCGAGCTGTTCGAGAGGCGCTGGCCGACGCTCGAGGCGCTGCTGCAGGACTACCTGGACACCGGCTTCAACATCTACGACCCCGAGACGGGCAAGAGCTACAAGTCCGCGGGCCGCTCCAAGGCGGGCATGATTGAGATTGAGGACGCCCACACCGACTACTACAAGAAGCACGCTGCTGACGGCGAGTGCTCCTTTAAGTCCTTGGTTGAGAAGGGCGGCTACGAGTACGACGACTTCTGCGACACCTACTACAAGTACGAGAAGGGCATGCTGCGCGCCGACGGCAAGCCGGGCTTCTCCACGCCCTCCGGCCGCATCGAGCTCGTGCCCTACGCCACGTTCGGCGCTTGGGGCATTCCCCCGTTGGCAGAGCATGTTGCATCGCTTTCCACGACGCGCCACATGAACGATGAAGAGTTCCGCAAGGAATACCCGTTCATCTGCATCAACGGCTCGCGCTCCTACGAGTTCTTCCACTCCGAGAACCGCCAGCAAGCAACGATGCGCGAATTCCATCCGTATCCGCTGGTAAAGATCAATCCTGCCGTTGCCGAAGAATACGGCATCAACGAGGGCGAATGGATCTGGATTGAGAACACCGAGGGTCGCTGCAAGCAGGTTGCCCACATCGACCCGATGATCGATCCTCACTACATCCATGCCGAGCACGGTTGGTGGTATCCGGAGCAAGAGCCTGCCTTCCCGAACCTGTATGGCGCATTTGATTCCAACATCAACAACCTGACCACCTCTTATGAGACCGGCTTTGGCGGTATCGGCAATCCTTTGAAGGCTCCTGTTTGCAAGATCTACAAGGTTACCGAAGAAAATGCGGAACCGACTCCGGGCGAAAAGGTTACCCAGCAGGGCGGCTTCCGCAACGACTACGTTGCCGGCGAGCCTTATGCATGGACGCATGACAACACTACTCGCGAGGGAGGACGATTCTAAATGAAGGGCATTTTGGTAAACTACGAATACTGCACCGGCTGCCATTCCTGCGAGGTCGCCTGCAAGAAGCACCTCGGCCTTCCCGCCGGCGAGTTCGGCATCAAGCTGACCGAGGTCGGCCCGTTCGAGTACACGGGCGCCCAGGGCAACCGCGACCGCTGGGAGTGGACGTGGATGCCCGTGCTCACGAAGGCCTGCGACATGTGCGCCGACCGCGTGGCCAAGGGCAAGATCCCGATGTGCGTGCAGCACTGCCAGGCGTGGTGCATGTACTACGGCGAGGTCGAGGACCTTGCCAAGAAGATCGACGGCAGCTCCCGCTGCGCGTTGCTCACGCGCTAATATGGCGCGATTCATACGATAAGCGTCTGCGTTCTAAATCCCTTGGGGCGCATGCAGTGCCTCAAGGGACCATCTCCTTACTAATCATTCATAACGCCTGTTCAAATAAGGACTAAGCCCTAATTACCTATAGTCTAATTACGTGCTAAGAAGCGCAATATAGGAATTAGTACCCCATGCGGAAAGGTTTAGTTCGTATAAAAATGCAGGCATCCGATAAAGGAAGCGCGAGGGGTTGTTTCCGTAGTCGAAAGGGGGAGAAATACCATTGCTTTGGAGGGCAATGGTAAGAAAGGGAACAGTCCAATTTCTCGCTATCCGATATAAGTAATAGGGAAAATGAAAGGTTGAGAAAAATGGCTAATGAAAAGAAGGGGTTTCATCGCGCCTGGCTCGTCTTCATCGGCGTTTGCATGATGATGGCCGGCGGTATGGGCTTGGTTCTTAACCCGACTTTTGCAGCCAAAGAGGGTCGTTCTCCTACGTTGAGCTGGGAGAACGGCCCTCTTTCTTGTGACTTTT
>CAKTXN010000085.1 GCA_934630905.1 uncultured Eggerthellaceae bacterium | reverse complement strand
CAAAAAAACGTACGAACCTAGTATTTTACTCTGCTTTCGCCTTTCAGGGCGCGAGCAGCACTTTTACCCCACAATCAGCGCAATTCGCTGTTTTGAAATTTTCCGCATGCAACCAAAAGGGGCAACGAGCCAAGCAGGGGCAAACAAAAACCGCCGACCCTCACGGACCGGCGGCTTCAATAACCCTTGAAACACGGATGCTATTCGGCAGCTTCCGTAGGAGTTTCCTGGTTGTCCTTCACCGGCTCGTGAATGATTGCATGCTTCACTAAGTACTTAGCAGCGCACACGCGTTCAGCACTTTCGCGTAACACGAAATTGCGGCCAGTGTCCTCTAACTCCTTGCGTACACGGGAAGGATATTGCGGATTCATGTTCTTGCATGCATCCATGATATCTTCTTCGGAAACAACCAGCTTCTTCTTGCGGAATACGGCATCCAGCGCAAAGCCGGTAACCAGCTGCTGACGCGTTTGCATCATCATGAGCATATTGACTTGCTGAGCTCCACCGTTTTCCTCAAGGAATTGATCCCAGGTCATACCCTGCGCGGAGATTTCCTGACGAAAGTTGTCCTGAATCATCTTGCTGGTGATTTCGTATGCTTCATCGGCAATGGAACCCTGGAAACGGCTGGTCAAAGCTGCAGCAGCCTGGCCGCGCAGGGCGTTATCGTACTGTTCACGCTGCATAGCGGTGAACTGGTCTTCCAAGGAATGGCGGAAGTCTTCCAAGCTGCGATACATGGGCATGTAGGTCTTAACCCACTCGTCGTCGATCTCGGGAACCTGCTTTTCCTGCAGCTCCTTTACCTCAACGGTGCAGTGAACGTTCTGCATGACCTCGCCCTTTTCGGGATCCCAGTCGGGAGCCTCGAACGAGAACGTCTTTGTTTCGCCCGGCTTCATGCCAATAACGGCTTCATCGAATTGCGGAGGCATGTAGCCCTCGCCAGCCGTGTAAGGACGACCCGGCGTGTTCAAGCCAGCCAGCGGCACGCCATCAACGGCGGCATCGATGGAAATCAAGCAGGTATCGCCCTTGCGCACTTCGTGCTGCTCGGGGGCGGTGCCGTAACCAGCATACTGTTCGGCAATGCGCTTGATCTGATCATCCACACCCGACAAATCGGGAGTAAACGGCGGGAACGTAAATTCAACGGGGTCATAGGAAGTCAGCTCGTAAGCAGGCTTCGGGGTGACCGTCATGGTAAACGCAAACTTCTTGCCGCGCTTGAATTCGGTGGTTCCCATAGGCGTGGGCGGGAACAACGGAATAATGTCTTTCTTGTCCAGAGCCATGGGGGCAATCAGCTCAAGAGCGCGACCCTGAACCATGGAGTCCAGATCAGTGATGCCCAGCTGGTCGCGGCATGCCTGCTCGACCGTGATGTCCTTCTGCGGACGCAGACCCATTTGGCTTGCGAACTCCACAGAGGCGGTATAGAACGCCTTCGAAACGTCCTCTTCGGAGGCAACGCAATCCAGCAGATACTTGCCACCATCAATTTTCTTCTGAGTTACCTTCATGTTTTTGCTTCTCCCCCAAAAATAACTCGTATGCCATTCAACCCATTTTTTCCAACTTGGAATTGTAGCTTACCTATTGCAATATGGCAGCATAACATTAAACAAAAGAGCATTTTTTTGGGGAGCGGCGACAGTTTCCGATTTGTTGTCAAATTACCCCACCTTTTGTCAACAATTCTCGCGCCACCCGCTCCGTTCGAGCGCTGCCTTCGCGCATACAAAAAAAGGGACCCCCTCGTTTGAGGGAGTCCCTTGCAGGTTCGCTCTTCAGTGCATAAAGCGAACTGATTCGCCCGACATGCATCTGAACAGGTTGTGCGCCACTAACGGCGTAACATCAAGCGTTAAATCACCTGATTAGGCGCCGAAAATCTCAATCTTCTCGCCGGGAGCAAGCGTAACCATAGCCTTTTTCCAGGTACGGGTCTTGCCCTGAATGCCACGACGCTGTTTCGGCTTCGGCTTCACGTTCAGCGTGTTCACCTTGGTCACCTTCACGTTGAAGATTGCGGTGATAGCCTGAGCGATTTCCACCTTGTTAGAGGTCTTAGCAACCTCGAACGTGTAGGTGTTCTTCTCCATCATGTCGTAGCTGTGCTCGGTGATAACCGGGCGAATGATAACCTCGCGAGGATCCTTCATTATGCGAGCACCTCCTGAATGCGTTCCAGTGCTTCAGAGGTCACAATGAGCTTCTTGTTGTCCAAGAAGTCATAGGTGTTCATGAAAGCAACAGGGATAACAGTAACAGACTTGATGTTGCGGAAGGACAAGAATGCGTTGATGTCGTCGTCGCCGATGAAAACGGTGCTACGGCCTTCAACACCCAAAGCCTTCAGTGCAGCAACAGCAGCCTTGGTAGACGGCTGCTCGAAGTCGAACTTGTCAACAACGATAAGCTCATCATCAGCCAGTTTAGCGGACAGCGCAGAGCGCATAGCCAGCTTGATTTCCTTCTTGTTGACCTTGATGTCGTAAGAACGAGGATGCGGGCCAAACACAATGCCGCCACCGGGCATCTGCGGAGCACGGCTGGTACCCTGACGAGCGTTGCCGGTGCCCTTCTGACGGAACGGCTTCTTGCCGCCGCCCCTCACTTGACCACGAGTAAGGGTATTGCTCGTGCCCTGACGCCAAGAAGCACGCTGTGCGCGTACAACCTGATGCATCACAGGCACGTTCGGCTCAATGCCGAACACGGAGTCTGCGAGTTCGGCTGCGCCGGCACCCTGACCCTTCGTGTCTTTGATCTCAATAGTTGCCATATTCAATAGCTCCTCAACTTGCTCGAAAATTAAGCCATACGGACACGGACAATGCCGTCTTTGCCACCAGGAATGGCGCCCTTGACCAGAATCAGGTTCTGCTCTTCGTCAACGCGCACAACCTTCAGGTTCTTCACCGTAACGGTGTCGCAACCCATGTGACCCGGAAGGCGAACGCCCTTGAAAACGCGGGACGGCGTTGCGCACTGACCGATAGAACCGGGAGCGCGATGGAAGTGTGCACCGTGTCCACCAGGACCGCCAGCAAAGCCGTAGCGCTTCATAACGCCAGCAAAGCCCTTGCCCTTGGACGTGCCCTGAACGTCAACCTTCTTCACATCAGCGAAAGCAGCAACGGTCACGGCATCGCCAATCTTGTAGTCGGCAGCGTTCTCAACGCGAACCTCACGCAGGTAGCGAGCAGGCTCGGCGCCCTGCTTGGCGAAATGGCCAGCCATGGGCTTGTTCAGGCGGGGAGCACCGGACTGCTTGAAGTAGCGAACTGCGCCAAAGCCCAGCTGAACTGCTTCGTAGCCATCAGTAGCGGTGGTCTTCACCTGGCAAACCTTGTTAGGCTCAGCCTGGATAACGGTGACAGGAACCAGGTTGTCGTTCTCATCCCAGATCTGGGTCATGCCGATCTTCTTACCATAAATCGTGTTAATCATATCAGCACCCCCTACAGCTTGATCTCAATGTCAACGCCAGCCGGAAGATCGAGACGCATCAGAGAGTCAACCGTGTTGCTGGTGGGCTCCAGGATGTCAATGAGACGCTTGTGAGTGCGCATCTCGAACTGCTCACGAGAGTCCTTGTTCACATGCGGGGAACGGATAACGCAGTACATGTTGCGCTCCGTGGGCAGGGGAATAGGACCGGAAACCTTTGCGCCCGTCTTCTGAGCGGTATCGACAATGAGCTTGGTGGACTGATCCACAATCTCATGATCGTAGCCCTTAAGGCGGATGCGAATCTTTTGATTAGCCACTTACCTTACCTCCAATTATAGTGGGCAAACGCCTTACGCGTTCGCACCAGCCTTGCTGATGATTTCTTCCTGAATGTTCTTCGGAACGGCCTCGTAAGAGTCGAACTGCATGGTGTAGGAAGCACGACCCTGCGTACCGGAACGAAGATCAGTTGCGTAACCGAACATGTTGCTCAGCGGAACCTTCGCGGAAACGATAGCAGCGTTGCCACGCTTGTCCTGGCCCTGAATCAGGCCACGGCGCGAGGGAATGTCACCCATAACGAAGCCGATGTACTCTTCAGGAGTCTCAACTTCAACCGCCATCATCGGCTCCAAGATCACGGGAGCGCCCTTCTTCAAAGCATCCTTGATAGCCATGGAACCAGCGATCTTGAACGCTGCTTCAGAAGAGTCAACTTCGTGGTAAGAACCGTCGATCAGCTCAACGCGAACATCTTCAACCGGGTAACCAGCCAAAACGCCGGAGTTCAAAGCCTCCTGAATACCCTTGTCGATGGAAGGAATGTATTCCTTGGGAACCACGCCGCCAACGATCTTGTTCTCGAAGGAGTAGCCCTCGCCCGGCTCGGTCGGGTACATGTTGATAACAGCATGACCGTACTGACCACGACCACCAGACTGACGAACGAACTTGCCCTCGGCACCCATAACGGGCTTCGTGGCAGATTCGCGGTAAGCAACCTGGGGTTTACCAACGTTAGCCTCAACCTTGAACTCGCGCAGCAGACGGTCAATGATGATTTCCAGGTGCAACTCGCCCATGCCGGCAATGATGGTCTGACCGGTCTCATGGTTGGTGGTCACGCGGAACGTCGGGTCTTCCTCAGCGAGCTTCTGTAAAGCGATGTCCATCTTGGCCTGCTCAGCCTTGGTCTTGGGCTCAACAGCAATGTCGATAACCGGGTCGGCGAACTGCATGGACTCAAGAATGATAGGTGCACCCTCGCTGCACAGCGTGTCGCCCGTGCCGGTATCCTTCAAGCCAACAACAGCAACGATGTCGCCCGCGGAGCAGTGGTCAATGTCGATACGCTGGTTGGAGTGCATCTGCAGCAGACGGCCGATGCGCTCTTTCTTGCCGCCCTTGGTGGCGTTGATCACGTAGCTGCCGGAATCCAGCGAGCCAGAGTACACACGCAGGTAGGTCAACTTGCCCACATACGGGTCGGTCATGATCTTGAATGCCAAAGCAGCAAACGGTGCCTTGGGATCGGAAGGACGCTCATCCTCTTCGCCCGTCTCGGGATTCGTACCCTTGATGGGGGGAACGTCAACCGGAGAAGGCATGTAGTCAACAACAGCGTCGAGCATTTCCTGAACACCCTTGTTCTTGTAAGCGGAGCCCACGAAAACAGGGTTGAGCTTGCATGCAATAACGCCCTTGCGGATAGCAGCCTTAATTTCCTCGACGGTAACGTCTTCTTCCATCAGGACTTTCTCCATCAAGTCGTCGTCGCAGTCGGCGGCAGCATCCAGAAGTTCCTGGTACTTCTCGTCAACCAAGTCAACGAACTCAGCGGGAATCTCGTCCATAGGCTCGGGGTAGGTCATACCCTTGTCGTCGGCCTTGAAGTCCCAAGCGGTCTTGGTAACCAGGTCGATAACGCCCCAGAAGTTGTCCTCGGCGCCCATGGGGATCTGAGCTGCAACAGCGTTAGCGCCCAAGCGATCCTTCATGGTCTGAATCGCGTGGAAGTAGTCAGCGCCCACGCGGTCGTACTTGTTGATGAAGGCGATGCGAGGAACGCCATAGCGCTCGGCCTGACGCCAAACGGTCTCAGACTGAGGCTGAACGCCAGCAACGGCGTCGAACACGGCAACAGCACCGTCAAGAACGCGCAGCGAGCGCTCTACTTCAGCGGTGAAGTCAACGTGGCCCGGGGTGTCGATGATCTGGAAGCGGTAGGTCTTACCGTCTGCGGCACCACCCGGGTACTTCCAAAAGCAGGTGGTAGCAGCGGAAGTAATGGTTACGCCGCGCTCCTGCTCCTGAACCATCCAGTCCATGGTAGCAGCGCCATCATGAACTTCGCCGACCTTGTGGGTCTTGCCTGTGTAGTACAGGATGCGTTCAGTCGTAGTGGTCTTGCCGGCATCGATGTGGGCCATGATGCCAATATTACGAGTATCTTCAAGCGTAGTCTTTGCCATGTTAAGTCACTCGCCTTAGAAACGATAGTGGGAGAATGCACGGTTGGATTCAGCCATCTTGTAGGTGTCTTCGCGCTTCTTCACGGCGGCACCGGTGTTGTTGGCTGCATCCATGATTTCTGCGGCCAGGCGCTCGATCATGGTGTGCTCTTTACGCTTGCGGGAGTAGTCCACCAACCAGCGGATAGCCAGCTGAGTAGAACGACGGGAGTTGACCTCCATAGGCACCTGGTAAGTAGCGCCACCAACACGCTTCGGCTTTACTTCCAAGGTGGGGCGAATGTTGTCCATGGCCTTCTTGAACACGGTCAGAACGTCTTCGCCAGTCTTTTCCTCAACGCGATCAAAAGCGCCATACACAATGCGCTCGGCAAGGGACTTCTTGCCATCAAGCATAACCTTGTTGATCAGCTGGGAAACAAGACGGTTGTTGTACTTTGCGTCCGGCGTGGTTTCACGACGGACAGCTGCTGCACGACGCGGCATAGTAATACCTTTCTCTCATGCGCGCTTCGGGATGCTTTTCGCATCCATTAGGCCGCTGGAATCTTTTGATTCCCTGTTGTAATGCGACCCGCGCGACTTACTTCATTATTTGGGGCGCTTAGCTCCATAGCGGCTGCGAGCCTGACGACGCTTATCAACTGCGTTGCAGTCCAAAGCTGCGCGGATGACCTTGTAACGAACACCAGGAAGGTCCTTTACACGACCGCCGCGGATAAGCACCATGCTGTGCTCCTGCAGGTTGTGGCCAATACCGGGGATATAGGCCGTTACTTCCATTCCGTTTACCAGACGTACACGGCAGACCTTACGAAGAGCGGAGTTCGGCTTCTTAGGGGTGGTGGTGTAAACACGAGTGCACACGCCACGCTTCTGCGGGTTACCCTTCAGTGCCGGGGTCTTCTTCTTGTCGACCGTCTTCTGGCGTCCTTTACGGACCAGTTGGTTGATAGTAGGCAAAGCGATTCTCCTTCTTTTTCACCCAGCAGCTTGATTTCAAGCCGCTCAACCTTTAGGGACTTCATCCTGAAGCCCTGCCAATAATTTCGAGCTGTGTCTTTTCGCCCTCGTGAGTTAGGCGAAAATGAGCTCCCTACCTGCCCTTTTGCGCTTCGTGAGATTTTCGCGCCGGGGCATTTTTTCGGGTGCGCTCAGCTGTTGCGCACACGAAGCAACGTCTTCTCATAAAGACGCGAGGATGCAATTTAAAGGATAAAATGCAGCTTGTCAAACGCCACGTGTCCGGGCGTGTCTATATCCCCATTTTCTGCACATTTGGGAGGAAGGCGAAGGACGGGCTGCGAGC
>CAKTXN010000084.1 GCA_934630905.1 uncultured Eggerthellaceae bacterium | reverse complement strand
GTCGTGAAATCAGCTGCACGGTGGTTTGCCAGACGGTCAGCCAGCTTTCGGCGCGTTACGGCAGCGATGCCGCCAACGCCATTGTGGGCAACTGCGACACTCAGCTGGTCATGGCATTTCAGGATGTGGAGACCGCTCAGTACTTCGGGGTGCGTGCGAATCGCACCGCCAGCGCTTTGCTGGAAACGCCCCAAGGTCAGTGGTGGATTTTCCGACGTGGTGAGAAAGGCCAGCTCCAGGCGGCAAATCAGCTGGAATTGCATCCTGCGTACGCGGAGTACGAAGAGGCGCGGGTGGAAGGTTTCGCGCCAGAGCCAAGTTCGGGTGCGGAGTTGCGGAGCGCGGCGGACGAGGGTCCGTCGGAGGATGACGACTGCTTCGACGAAGAGGAATGCCCTTGGGATGAAGATGACTGGTGGTTTGAAGAGCTGCCCCTGGATGATGAAAATTGCGCGGCGTAGCGGAGGCGCGCGTGGTGTGGTGGGTGCGTAGGGCGGCTTGCGGCGTAGCGGAGGCTTGTCGCATTGTGCAAGGTCGCGGCGTGCTATTGCGGGCGTGACGGCGTGCGGGCGGTGCAGCGGAAGCGCAACAGGGGTGCGCACGGTGCGGTGGGCGCGTGGCAGCATGCGGACGTCGCTGTGCTTGGTGGCGCGCCCGTTTGCGCTACGCTGCGAAGGTGCAGCTCGGCTTTTCCTTTAATCGGGAGTTGCCGAGCTGTTCCTTTTGAAACGACTTATAATAGGCGAGCGTCACTCAATGCGAGTGCCGGCGCGGATACCGAAAAACTCAAGGAACCATCATGGCTTTTGACTTCTACGATTATCTCTATAACGGCTACACGGGCGAATACCAGCCGGTCAGCGCCTTGTATCGCAATGGTTTGGATGCGGTGCGTCCGCCTGCGGACATGGGCATTGATGTGGTGTCGCTGAATCTGAAAGAGCAGCTGAAGGACCCTGCTGTGGCATCCGAGACCTTCTTTTTCCAGGTCAAAACTGCTTTGACGACGGTACGCTTCGACGAAAAAGGACGCAGCACCGGCATTGCGGAGTTCAAGCTGAAGGAGTCCGAGGTCGAGCTTTTGTGTCAAGGCGTGGGTCGCGTGCTGATGTGCTACGTGTATACGCGCGAGAACGATTCCCTAACGGATTCCTTTGAAACGCCGTTTTGCTGTTTTTGGATCGACGGCGAACGCCTGCGTACTATTTCCGACGGCGGCGCTCTGTTTATGGCGGAAGGCGATACGAAGCTTACGCTTCGCTGCAAGTTAACGCTGCCTCCCTATAAGGACAGCCATTGGTACGCCATGGTGGTTGATTCCCAGGGCAATCAGGCACCCGAGGGTTATCTTGGCACCATCGATTCCGACGATCAAGCGACGAGCGCATCTGATGGCGCGGATCATTACAGTGTTCGGGGCTACTTGAAATACGCGCGCGAGCGTGCTGCGGCTGTTGCGGCTGCGGCGGCCGGAGCTGCTGGAGCTGCTGGAGCGACGGCTGGAGCTGCGTGTGGGGCGGCGCCAGCGACATCGGTCGCGGTAGGAAGCGCGGCTGGAACTGTGGTAGGAACTGCGGTAGGAACTGCGGCTTCGCGTGCCGCCGCCCCTGCATCTGGTACCGCGCCTGTGGCTTCGACCGAATGCACGCTGTTTTCCGACAACGCCGAAGCTGCACGTGCCCACGTACTGGAATCCATGGAAAAGCGCGGCGTCACGCGTTTCGTGCATTTTACGGAAGTCGATAATCTGGAAAGCATCATAATGCGTGGCTTAATGCCGCTGTCCCTGATGAATGGCGTGTCGAAAGAGGAATCCGCTCTGAAGCTCAATCGCTTCGAAGGCACCGATGCCATTTGTCTTTCGGTGGAGTTTCCCAATTATCGAACGTTTTATCATCGTCGCTGCGTGGAGTCCGAAAAAAAGTGGTGCGTGCTGCTTTTGGATGCCCGGAAGGTTATCGAGCGTTACGAGCCGCAATTTTACTGGACGAATGCTGCGAGCAAGTCGTTTTTGGAGCCGCACTTCAACGCGGGAAACCGAAACGATCCTTGTTCTGCCCAGGCTTTCGACGGCATGTTTTATCAAACCGAGACGCCTAATCGTTTCTTGGCGGTCACGCCGCGCACGAGGTTTATTCCCGATAAGTATCCGACGAATCCCCAGGCAGAGATTCAGATTTACGACAAGATTACCCCTGATTGCATTAGCCTCGTCGTGTTCGAAGACCAAGAATCCGTGGCTCGTTACCAAACTGCGTTTCCGTTTGGCGCGCCGGCGTGCACGGTTGATCAATGCGAAGTGAACTACTTTGCGCCGCGCGCTGATTGGCAGGAATGGCGCGGCGAAGGCGTGTCGGACGCATCGTCGGAAGATGCATCTGCGTCTGAAGGCGAAAAGGAACATTCGTAGCGCCCTGACGCTGCGGTACATATGCTGCGGCGTGGCGCATCTGTTCTTGCGTTACGCGGCTTGGCGGGGACACCGTGAAGCCCGCACGCCGCGCACAAATAGACATGGTGTGTACGCGGCCAAATTTTTCCCGCTACGAAGTGCGAAAGCAGTACAATATATAGTTACGTATATTGGTTTATTGTGCGTGGTTGCGGCGTGAGAATGCGGCAAACGAACTGTTTCGTTTAGGGTTGCTGCTGGCGTTGCGTGCGGCCGCGTTGTTTCGAAGACAAAGGACAAAACATGAAGGTATCGTTGAAGTGGCTTTCCGATTACGTGGACGTTCCTGCGGACACTAAGGCGTTTTGCGACCGCCTGGATTTGACGGGCACGGGCGTGGAAGGCGTGGAGAAACTCGGTGCCGCTTTCGACCACGTGGTGGTTGGCCACGTTCTGACCTGCGAAGACCATCCCGATAGCGATCACATGCACGTGGTAACGGTGGACGTTGCGCAAGGCGAGCCGCTGCAAATCGTGTGCGGTGCGCCCAATATTGCCGCCGGTATCAAAGTTCCTGTTGCGTGCGTGGGTGCCCATTTGCCGGGTGATGTGAAAATCAAGAAAGGCAAGCTGCGCGGCGTGGCATCGAACGGCATGTGCTGCTCGCAGCGTGAGCTGGGCTTTGGTTCCGACCATGCGGGCATTTGGGTGCTTCCCGAAGACGCACCCGTAGGCATGCCCATTGCCGATTATCTGAAGCAGTCCGATACCGTGCTTGACCTGGAGATTACGCCGAATCGCCCCGACTGCCTTTCCGTGGTGGGTTTTGCGCGCGAAGTGGGCGCAATGTATCGCACGGTCCACACGAATCCTGTTCACGAAATGGCCGATAAACTGCAGCTTGATGGCTCCGGCGAAGCGCTGGAAGACCTGGTGAGCATTGCGATTGAGGACGAGAAGCGCTGCCCGCGTTATGCAGCGCGCGTCATCCGCGGCGTGAAGGTGGGCCCCAGCCCCGACTGGATGGTCGAACGTCTTGCCGCCATTGGTCAGCGCTCCATCAACAACGTGGTGGACGTGACGAACTACATCCTGTTCCTGTTTGGTCAGCCGCTTCATACGTTTGACCTGGCAAAACTGCAAAACGAGCAGGGTCATGCCGCCGTGGTGATTCGCGCGGCAAAAGAAGGCGAGCACCTGGTAACGCTCGATGGCACTGATCGTGCGCTCACAACCGATATGACGGTTATTTCTACGCCTGAGCACGGCGCTGTTGCGCTGGCGGGCGTGATGGGCGGCCTTGATTCCGAAGTGACCGAGGAAACCACCGACATCTTGTTGGAAACGGCAACGTTCGAAGCGGGTCGCACGAGCCGCACGAGCCGCAACCTGGGTCTGATCAGCGAAAGCTCCATGCGCTACGAGCGCGGCGTTGACGACCACGACATTGATATTCGCTCTGCTGCTGCGGCAGCGCTCATCGTGGAAGTTGCGGGTGGTCACGTGGTGCACGCGCGCTCCAACGACCAGGGCATCATCGACGAATGGCCGTGCGTAAGCGAGCCGTTCCACAACATCTTCCGCGTCAAGCGCTTCCAGGGCATGATGGGCGCCGAAATTTCGCGCGAATTCGCGTGGCAGACGCTGGAGCTTTTGGGTTGCACCGTTTCTGCGACCGACGACGAAAACGTTTTGGACGTGGTGTCGCCCAGCTTCCGCCCCGACCTTGAGCGCGAGATTGACCTGTACGAAGAGGTGCTGCGCCTGTACGGCATGGACTTGATTCCGTCCACGCTGCCGGGCGGTCGTGGTCGTTTTGCCGTTAAAACCGCAGACCAGAAGCGCACCGCATTGCTGAACGATGCCTTGCGCGCGAGCGGCATGAACGAAACCATGACGTATTCGTTCGCCGACCCGAAAGACCTTGAGAAGCTGCGCATGGACGCAGAGAAGCTTGGTTTGGGCCAGCCGGTCGAGCTTATCAACCCCATGAGCGTGGATCAAAGCGTTATGCGCCAGAGCATTGTTCCGGGGCTTTTGCGCTCGGTTTCCTACAATCAGAACCGCGGTGTGAAGAACGTGCAGCTCTACGAGATGGGCGTGGTGTTTGCGGCTGCGGAAGGCCGCAAGAAGCCGAAGGAGCGCACGAAAGTTGCGGGCGTTCTTGCAGGCGCGTTTGGCGACAAGCAGTGGAACAACGAGTCGGCGCCGTTCGATTTCTTCGATGGCAAGGGCGTTGTGGAAAACGTTTGCCGTGAGCTGGCTGTTGCCAAGCTGCGCTTCAAGGCTCTTTCCGCTGATGAAGCACCGCATTTGCAGCCGGGCCGCGCGGCGGAAGTCGTGGCGGGCGGCACGGTGCTGGGCTGGCTGGGTGAGATTCATCCGCTGGCTGTTCAGGCGTTTGATGCCGAAGCTCCCGTGGTTGCGTTCGAGCTTGACCTGGATGCGCTGCTGAAGTCTGCCCGTCCTGCGCGCGATTACGTGGACGTTCCGGCGTTTCCGGCCGTTGCTATGGATGTGGCGTTCGTGGTGGACGAAGACGTGACGTGCGAGCGTTTGATGCAGTGCATGACGTCGGCAGCGGGCAAGATGCTGGAAAGCGCAACGCTTTTCGACGTGTATCGCGACGAGCAGCGCGTGGGCAAGGGCAAGAAGTCCATGGCGTTCAAGCTGATGTATCGCGTGCCCGACCGCACGCTGACCAGCGAAGAGGTTGAAAAGACGCACGCGAAGATGCTGAAGAAGGTTGCGGGCGCCACAGGTGCGGAGATCCGCGGGTAAGACCTTTCGCCGCCGCTTCCTTGTTTCGAACGCGAAAAAATGAAAATTTCTTCTTGCGTTTTTAATTCATAGTGATACAGTATGCGCATTGCAAATTGAATATACCTTCAAACCGTTGAGGCGAAGATTAAACCATTCGGGCACTCACAGAGAGCGGGCGATGCTGAGAATCCCGCAGTATGCTAAATGGCAAATGGATCGCCGAGGGAAAAGGGAAAGGCCGGAAGTTGCCTTGCGTGCGTGGTGCGTGCGAGCTGCGAAAAGCCGAGTATCTGGACCGTGAGCCTGCGTTAAAGGCAGATTGTGTGGTAGCGCAGTCGGAAGGGGATCTGGGTAATACCAGGTCAATAAAAGGTGGCACCGCAGGTTACAAGGCCTGTCCTTTTAAGCATTCGTCCGTTGGGCGCGTGTTTTCAAGGACGGGCCTTTTTGTTTTGCCGAAAGTTCGCTTGCCGCAGAAAAGCGGCGGCGGGCAAGGCGAAGCAAAGCAAACCTTGACGTAACGGGAAGGCAATTCAAGCGCAAGAATCTGTTCATCTGCTGAAACGAAAAGGAGAAAAGAAAATGGCAGAGAAGCGTATGGTTGCGATGGAAGAAAAGAAGGGCTTTTCCGTGCAGGATCTCATTTTGATTGCGGTGCTGATTGCGGCGGGCGCAGTGCTGAAGCTCACGGTTTCGAGCTTCTTGACGTTTGCCGGCATGAAGCCGAATTTCATGATTGCCCTGTATTGTTTGGCCATCATCCTAACGAAGCCGAAGCCGTATCAGGCGGTCGTTATTGGTCTGTTGGTTGGCTTGGTAAGCCAGATTCCCCTGCTGAATGCAACGCCGATGGTGAATTTCGCGTCCGAGGCGTTGGGTGCGCTGGTCTGCGGGCTTTTGGTTATGGGCGCTGCGAAAATCGCGCCTGAAAGCAAGACGTGCCAGAATGTGGTGCTTCCGGTGATTATCACGTTTGCGTCCACCCTGTTTTCCGGCTATTGCTTCGCGTTGATTGTGGGCGCCGGCATCAATCACGTTGCAGTGGCTGCGGTGTTGGCTATGTACGCGCCGATGGTTTTTGGCACGGCGGTCATGAATGCGGTTGCAGCAGCAATTCTGACCCCTGTTTTGAAGGCAGTTTTGAAGAGGTAGAGCGTGCCGGCTTGCTTGTGCGAGCGGTTTGAGAGCGACGGGGGCGAAAGACTTATGATCGAGATACAAGATTTGACATTTTGCTATCGGGAGAGTGCGCAGCCGGTGCTGCGAGATATCAGCCTGAGCATTCCTGATGGTCAGTTCGTGGGAATTACCGGTGCGGCCGGTTGCGGGAAAAGCTCGCTAACGTATGTGTTGAATGGCATTGTGCCGCATTGCTATCCCGGCGATTTCTACGGAAGCGTGCACGTGGACGGCCTTGATACGTGCGAAAGCTCGTTGACCGACTTATCGCGCCTGGTGGGAAGCGTGTGTCAGGATATCGAAAGCCAAATGGTGTCAAGCATAGTGGAAGATGAAATCCTGTACGGCTTGGAGAACTTCGCGGTGCCGCGCGCGCAAATCGAAGGGCGCATTGCGCAAGCGCTTGACGATATGGGCATTGCGGATTTGCGGCATCGTGCCATTGCGGGGCTGTCGGGCGGACAGAAGCAGAAAGTGGCCATTGCGTCTATTTTGGCGCTGAACCCGCGCGTGCTGGTACTTGATGAACCCACTGCAGAGCTTGATCCCGCGAGCAGTTATAACGTGTTTTCCCTGCTCAAACGTTATTCGCAAGAACATGGCACAACGGTTATAGTGGTTGAGCAGAAAATCGCGCTGCTCTCTGAATTTGCCGATCGGCTTTTAATTATTGAAAACGGCGACATTCGATTCGATGGTGCTCCCGCCCAAGTTCTTGAGCATGCCGACGAGCTGCTTGAGATGGGCGTGAACTGTCCGCGCTCCACCAGCCTTTCGGTTGCGTTGCGACGCCGCGGGCTGTACGCGGGCGCGGTGTGCGAAAACGTTTCTCAGGCAACGGTCATGGTGAAGGAGGTGCTGGCATGATTGAATTCAAGAACGTGAGCGCGTCGTATAGCAATGAGGTGCCCGTGCTCAAGGACGTGAGTTTCACTATCAACGACGGCGATTTCGTGGCGTTTGTGGGCACGAATGGCGCGGGGAAATCAACGAC
>CAKTXN010000083.1 GCA_934630905.1 uncultured Eggerthellaceae bacterium | reverse complement strand
AACGCTCTGACCTGGTATTTTATACGCATGACTTCAGAGACATCACTGAAAACAGCACCTTCGCCACCCCTGACCTACTTCCAACCTATCGCAACTTCGAATTTGGAGCGTAAAATCCAACAACATGAACGCCGCACCCCCTGACCTGCGCCATTTGCCACAAATTGCATGCCTTTTAGGTTCCGTTTTCTCAGATTTTGTAGCGAAACCTAAAATCTCTCTGTAAAGCGAACGCATCTCTACGGGTCGCAAACAAGGCGAACTCGCAGCCTTGACGAGAGAGGGACCCGTTCCGCAAATCGCAGAAGGGGAGGCAATGGACGCTATCAACCTTTCGGAAATCACCGCCGCTGACAAGCTTATTTGCGCGCGCATTGGCGAAGCAGCGGGGGTCGATTTCAAAGACTGCCATCAGTGCGGCAAATGCACGGCTGGGCGCCCCCTGGCCGAGAGCATGGATCTCATGACGCGCGAGGTTATCCGATACCTGCAGCTTGGCGCCCACGCATCGTTTGCCGACTACTTCACGCTGGTGAGTTTTCCCTGATAGCCGCACAGGACGTTTGCATTACCATCCGCCATGGCCAGTCCCTTCTCAAGTCCTGCTCGCGGCAAACTGTAATCGTTGTTGTTCTGCGAAATATGCATGGCAACTACGGTTTCAGGCGTGCGCAGACCCGCTTCGCGCGATTCGGTAATGAGCGCAGCAAGTTCACTGGTGGCTTGTGGGTTGGAAAGATGGCCGAATTCCGATGCGATGCGCCGCTTGATAACGTAGGGGTAGTCGCCGTTTTTCAGCATGGTTTCGTCGTGGTTGCTCTCAAGTGCCAGAATGCGCACATCGTGCAGGGCTGCGTGAGCGGCACCTGTCACCACGCCCGAATCGGTCAAGTAGCCCAAGGCATCGCCATCGGGTGCATCAACGCGGAGACCGAACGACGCAGCAGCATCGTGGCTGGTGGCGAAGGGAAGAACGCTCAGACCAGCGGCATTGATGATGTTTCTTTCCGACCCCGCGGGTGCAATACCGAGCGGAAGGATGTCACGAGTTTCAGCGAGTTTGCGCAGTTCAGAGCTATTTACCACACAGGCATTGTTCGCATAAATAAGGGGAGCGCAGCCAAGTTTTTCCAGCCCGCGCAGAACAACTCCCAAGCCTTTCGTGTGATCACCATGCTCATGCGTGATAAGCACGGCCTGAATACGCGTGGGGTCAAAACCCGCTTCGTCACAGCGTGCCAAAAAGTCGCGCTTACATATGCCACAGTCGATGAGCACGCCTTCGCCTGTTTCAGCGTTTTCGACAATGGCGGCATTTCCTTTGCTGCCGCTTGCCAGCACGTGTAACTTCAGCATCGGGGCATCCTCTTTCTGCGCTCAGGCGCGCTATCGTTTCGCCGGGGCGGCCTGCTTTGCCTCAAGCAGCTCGCGCGCGTGAGCAATAGCGTCGTCGATGTTGGGGCGAAAATGTTCTTCGCCAACCAAATCTACGAATCCCGCACGACGCATGGTTCTCATGGGCTGCTCGTTTGCATGGCTGAAAATAAGATGCACGCCGTTCTCGTTGCAGTACTCATAAAGGTTCTCAAGCGCGTTCATGCCGGTTGCGTCAAGCGACGGCACGCCGCGCATTCGAATGATAAGGTATTTCGTGAAGTCTTTTACCGAGATGTCCGAAATACGGTCGGCCATTCCGAAAAACATGGGTCCGTTGATTTCGTACACGCGCACGCTTTTCGGCAGCTCGCGCAAGTGCGTAACCTCGGAGTCTTTGTCGCAGTAATACGTCCAGCCTTTGACTTCGGTTTCTTCGCTGACCATTTTCATGAACAGCACCACCGTGATAAGCATGCCCACAGCTATAGCGGTGACCAGGTCAAACACAATTGTCAACGTGAAGGTGAGCAGCAACGTTGCCACCGCACCGCGCGAGGCGGTGGCGCACAAATGCGCAAAATTGCGCCAGCCGGACATGTTGTAAGCAACTTGCAGCAGGATAGCCGCAATAGTCGGCATGGGGATGAGCGCAGCATAGGACATAAGGAATACCAGCACGGCAAGCAACACCACGGCGTGTACCATGCCGGCGATGGGAGTGCGACCGCCGCTTTTCACGTTGGCCGCCGTGCGCGCGATGGCGCCCGTTGCGGGAATGCCGCCGAACAGCACCGAGCTGATGTTGCCCACGCCTTGCGCCACTAGCTCCATGTTGCAGCGGTGATGGCTTGAAATCATAGAGTCCGCCACCACGCATGACAACAGCGATTCAATGGCAGCCATGATGGCAATCGTGATGCCATTTGCCAGCTCATTGCGGAATAAATCCAGGTCAAGCTGAGGTAGGTGCAATGCAGGCAAACCAGCATTGATGGTGTACAGGTCGCCGATGGTATTGACATCAAGACCGAATGCGGGCACCATTGCCGCACCAGCAATTACGGCAACAAGCGATGCGGGAATGCGGCGCGATACCTTGGGCCACAGAATCAGGATTGCCAGGCAAATTGCGCCAACAAGCAGCGCTTGCGCGTTGAACGTGCCGATGTTCACAGCAACGGTCGAAAGCTTATCAACAGTGCTCACCGCAGTTGTACCAGCGGGGTAAGTAAGGCCAAGCAGATCTTTGATCTGGCCAATGACGATGGTAACGGCAATGCCGGCAGTAAAGCCCGTCGTAATGGTGTAGGGCACGAAACGAATAAGCGTGCCCAGTTTGAGCAAACCCATGAGTATAAGTAAGATGCCGGCAATAATAGTTGCCGCAACCAGGCCGTCCAAACCGTCGGTTGCAACAATGCCCGCCACAATAGTCGCGAAGGCGGCAGTGGGGCCGGATATCTGCACGCGGCTTCCCCCGAACAGCGCGATAAGAAAGCCCGCCACAATAGCTGTATAGAGGCCCTGTTCAGGACCTATGCTCGACGCAATAGCAAGCGCAATGGAAAGCGGCAGCGCCACAACAGCCACAACAACGCCCGAAACAATATCTTTCGGTATCTGTTTGCACAGCTCTTCCTTCGTTGAGTGTTTGATGATACTGAACAATATAGGTTTAATTTTATCGTGCTGCATAGTCTTCAATTCGTGTTGCGGTGGCTGTTTTCTTATAACTCTTGCGACACAGCTGAGTTTTGCCTAAGCGCGCTGAGCAATGGCGGCGGAACGCGCCCACGCACAGGGCGTTCGTTCTCTTCGCGGGTTCCGCCAAAACGCATTTGCGTATGAGGCACCGCAAAGCCAGCAAAGACAATAAAGCTCCGCCCAGGGAGCTTCCCTAGGTGGAGTACGTTATTCAGTCGGATTGCACAGCAAGCCTTGCCGTAAGAGAGTGCCCATAGTAAACGCTTTTAAGGCAACCACCTTCGCAGTCCATATAATCTCCAGTAAGAGGAGCGGATATGCGCGTTAAGCGGCATTAATATGGAACAGGGGACGGAGGCTTGTTCCATTTTATGCGCGCATCATCACTAGGGCGTGTTAATGGCAGGGCATGCCGGAACGCGCCGCTTTACCCCCACAACCCCCTGTTACTTATCGCATACAAAGGAACATTGCGCATCCAATCCCGTTCGCGATAGAATAATAAAATATAGGGTTATACAGTAAAATTGCAATTTACTCCAATTCAAAGAATGTCCTGCTATTGCGTAAAACAATGTGCAGCTTTACATTGCAAGGATACTTGGAGTGGCTGAACGCAAAATCCGAAAAAGATGATGACATGATACGAGAAGGCAACAGGATCATTTTTACTCAGGCGGACAAAGAAAATACGTCAATCAAAACATATACCGATGAGGAATTAGCGACTCAACTGGACCAATACGAGAAAAAGGCTCGTCCACGAAGGATCGCTTTTCTGATTGCTTTCGCTGGATGCTTGATTGTTGCCGCGGCATGCGATTTTGAACCGTATCATTTCGTTTCCTGCATTGCCTCGGTTTTCTTCGCTGCATGTTGCGTGATTTCGGAATTGCTATACCGGCTCAACCGAAAGCCGGCAGCACTAAAAACCTACGTTGAAATTCGCGTTGACAAGATAAACGACGTTGAAACGCATTACTCGACCTCCGCCACAACGGGTCCGGAGTCTATTCAGTTTTATCCCATTGAAGGACAAGACACCACAACGAACTATCAAAGCACCTGGTATCTGGACAAAGAAACCTACCGGAACACCAACGTAGGAGATATTGTTCAAATAAAAGTTCCGAATGCGTAAAGCGCAGCTATACCCAAGCGGCGTTCACCTAGAGGTAGCCTTTGAACTATTGCGTACTAGCTGCCGAGAAGGGTTTTTCCTGCAGCTTTTCTTGCATGCGTGCGGACCTGGCTTCTTTCGCGGATGCCAGGTTTCCTGCTTGGGAAATTACCACACCGGCAAGAATGACAGCAACCCCTGCCCACTGCACCGGTCCTATTGCCTCGCCCAGAGCAATCATGGAAATCAGCAGACCAGCGGGCAACTCAGAGGCAGCCATAACGGTAGATACGCCCGCCGGCAGGTGCGGAGACCCCAATCCAGACACTATGCCCCGCACCCATGTCAAGTGAATCGGGGCTTTAAATAGGAAAGCTCCCTGCAGTCGACGCCGCGGGCTAGGCTTGATATGCTTGCGAACGTCTCACCAAGACAGACAGCAGCCATCAACCACACCGCACACTGCGAAAGGAGCTTGCAATGACGCAGTATACCATGCATTCCGAGTACGCCTCATATGTGGCCATGGACGTACACTCCAGGTCCATAACCGCGCATGCCGTCGACCTTGTAACATCCGAGGTGCGCACAAGGAGATTCGCGAATGCGCCGAAGGCCGACCAGGTCGCCGAATGGGCCAAATCGTGGCTTGCGGAACCGATTTATTTCGCATACGAGTCCGGCCCGTGCGGGTTTCAGCTCCAACGCGACTTCAAGGCCCTGGGATGCTCTTGCGATATGATCGCCGTATCGAGCATCCCCAGAAGCCCGGAGGACAAGTACCTCAAGGACGACAGGCGCGACGCGAGAAGGCTTCTATCGGAGATCGCTAAGATCGACGGGAAGGCCAAAACCGTCTACGTCCCCTCGCCCAGGCACGAGGCGCTGCGCGACCTGACGCGCGCGAGGCATGATGCGGCAAAGGCCGCGAAAAGGTCGAAGCAGCTGGTATCGAGCCTGCTGACGCGATATGGCTACATATGGAACGAGAAGACCCCGACGGGAAAGATCAAAACAACGTGGACGCCGGAGTATGTAGCCTGGGTCGGGAAGGCGAGATTCGACGACCAGATCGCAAAGTACACCCTCGACGGGTACCTGCGGAATGCCCTCGAGGATATCGAAAGGGCGAAGGGCCTGAAGAGGGCATGCCTGGCAGAATGCGAGAAACCCGACATCAAGCCCTATGTGGACGCCATCTCCCGGCTGCTTGGAATCGATTCGATCTCGGCCATAACCTTCGTGGCGTCAATGGGGGACTTCGAGCGATTCGCCAACGGGCGCTCGGTGTCGGCGTACTACGGCTTGACGCCCCAGCGCAAGGAGAGCGACAGGAAGGACAAAGGCAGCCGCAGGATAACCAAAGCGGGCGATTCGCTCTGCCGCCTGATAATCATGGAGGGCATGTGCGGAATCGGCGCGGCGCGCACGAATAGGAAGCAACTCAAACGGGGCCAAACCGTCTCGCAGCAAGTCGAGGCGGAAGCATACAAGTGCAACGCGCGCAACAGAACCCGGTACAGAGATCTCCTTTCCAAAGGCAAGCACCCGAACGTTGCCAAGGTCGCCGTGGCAAGCGAAGCCGTTCGCGACATGTGGATTATTGGCCGCATGGTGCAGCGAGAGTTGTCCGGGCAGGCGTAAGGCCGCTTTTCTCCATAGACATCGACCGCGCTGCTGGTTCGAGAGCGTCGAGGAGTTCGCGAATTCTATTTGCACACCGGTGCAATACCGGCGCGTGCGCCTACAGAGTCATCTCAAGCGATAATCCTCATGCCGAACAATGCGAAGTGTGGGCCGTTTTGGACGGTGTCCACGGATCTGAAAGTGCTGCAACGCAAGCGTCTTCAACGGAGACTTCTCCGAGCAGCAACGCGTATTGATGATACAAGGCCATGCCTCCCTTCGACGGGAGGGAGGCATGGTCAACTTTTGTCTCTTGACATGGGTGCGGGGCATATGAAACAGAATAACGGGGAGCATCATGCCGAAAAATCCCGTTACCAGTCCGAACGGAGCGATTCCTTGTATCGTTGCCGCACCTGAAAGCAGAAACCCGGGGCAAATTGTCATCAACATCGCGCAGGCACCCAGGCTTATCAAAAACCCTCTTTGAGTAGAGTGGCACGGAGCTGACACTTTGCCCGACAAGGTAAGAAACAACGCGCAACTCACGGCAGACAGAAGGGTGCAGACAATGCCAATGGGATCGTAGCCGGCAATGCCCGTTCGATACACGCCGCTTGCAAGCACCGTACCCGCAAGAATCATCAACGCAGCAGCAACTTCACCCAGACGCGGCGGTCTGCGCGTGATAATCACCTGAATAACGAGGCCAATCCAAGTGAATTGGAAAAGCAGGGTGATAGCTACGGCAACAGGCAGGCGTGACATAGCAAAGCAGTAAAGGATGCTCGTAGTGCAGGTGAGACACCCAAGCCCTGCAAGTTTAAGTAGCGTTTTTGTCCCGAGTTTCACCCAAAGGTTTCCTTGGGCTCTGCGAACAACAACAGCAAGGGCAAACAATGCCGCCGCAAACCACATCTGACACGCAACTACCTGGGGCCAGGTGAAACCCTGGGCGAATGCCGTTTTGAACATAGTTGCATTGGCGCCGTAGCAGGCACCGCCAATAAACACCTGCGCGGCGGCAATTACTTGTACTTGATTCTCCTGTTTCATGAACATGCTCCTTTTTTACTGTCTAACGACATAGCAACGGAGCACTCATAGCTGATTAGGTAAAGAAAAACCACTGCCCCGCTAATGGGGCCGTGGCAAAAAGATGACTTTCGCCCGGAAAAGTCCACGGCAATTTTTATGCGACGGGAAGTATAGGGAAAGCGGGAGGTCTCGTCAACAGAGAAGTTTGCGGAAATGTGGCGTTCGGTGTTGTCGACGACCCTTGCATGATCCCCCAGTAGCAATAGAGGAGTATAGGGACATCGGAATAAGGCCTTGCTTGAGAGTAAAGGCTGTCTCCCCGAGAAAACCGGGAGAACTGCCTGCAGCTTGGGGCATTCACCAACGCACATACCCGTCCTGGTTCGAGATGCTAAAATAAAGCAATCAGAATCATGGCGAAAAGAAACGAAATACGTCTGGAGGGTGGTATGGGATTGTTCTTCGACATGTTGTTCGGTTCTGGGGCGGGGGCCGATGAGAAGAAGCGGCACAACAGCTGGG
>CAKTXN010000082.1 GCA_934630905.1 uncultured Eggerthellaceae bacterium | reverse complement strand
GAGCAGTTGGTCGTCAAGACCGCTTACGTTGACGAAGGCCCCACGTTGAAGCGCATTCGTCCTCGTGCAAAGGGCTCTGCTGCTCGCATCCGCAAGCGCACCAGCCATATCACCATCATCGTTGCAACTCGAGAGGAGGCATAATCCATGGGTCAGAAGGTATCCCCTACCGGTTTCCGTCTGGGCATCACGGAGGATTGGCGTAGCCGTTGGTATGCCGGTAAGAATTATGCCGAGCTGTTGGATAACGACCTTGCTATCCGTAAGTACCTGGAAAAGCGTCTCGCTCGTGCCGCTGTGGCAAAGATTGAGATCGAGCGCGCCGGTGACAAGGTGAAAGTCATCATCACCACTGCTCGTCCTGCCGTGGTTATTGGCAAGAAGGGCTCCGAAATCGAGCAGCTCCGCAAGGAACTGGCCGAGTTCGTTGACGGCAAGATTTCCGTCGAAGTTGTTGAGGTCAAGCGCCCGGAGCTTGACGCGAACCTGGTAGCTCAGTCTGTTGCTGAGCAGCTCGAAGGCCGCGTTGCTTTCCGCCGCGCTATGCGTAAGGCTGTCCAGTCTGCTCGTAAGAGCGGTGCTAAGGGCATCCGTATTCAGTGCTCCGGTCGTTTGGGCGGCGCTGAGATGAGCCGTCGTGAGTGGGTTTGCGAAGGTCGCGTTCCCCGCCACACGCTGCGCGCGAAGATTGACTTCGGTTTCGCAACCGCAGTTACCACCTATGGTTCCATTGGTGTTCAGGTTTGGATCTACCAGGGCGATAAGATGCCTGGTCAGAAGGCTCCGAACCCGGCACTCGAGGGTGGTTCTCGCCCCAGCCGTCCCCGTCGCGATCGTGGTGAGAGGAGGGCTAAGTAATGCTGGTACCTAAGCGTGTTAAGCATCGTAAGGTGCAGCGTGGCTCCATGAAAGGCCACGCAAAGGGTGGTACTCGTCTGAATCATGGCAAATGGGGTATCCAGGCACTTGAACCCGCATGGATCACCAACCGCCAGATCGAGGCTGCTCGTATTGCAATGACTCGTTACATGAAGCGTGGCGGTCACGTGTGGATCACCATCTTCCCGGACAAGCCCATCACCCAGAAGCCTGCTGAAACTCGTATGGGTTCTGGTAAGGGTAACCCTGAGAAGTGGGTAGCCGTGGTTAAGCCCGGCCGCATTATGTTCGAGGTTGACGGTGTTGAAGAAGAAGTTGCTCGCGAGGCTCTTCGTCTGGCAATCAACAAATTGCCCATCAAGGCAAAGATCGTCACTCGTGAAGAAGGGCAGGAATAAACATGAAGGCAGCTGAAATCCGTGAGCTTTCCGCTGAGGACTTGGCGGCAAAGCTGAAGGAAGCGCGCGCTGAACTGTTCAATCTGCGCTTCCAAATGGCAACGAGCCAGCTGGATAACACGGCTCGTGTCAAGCAAGTTAAAAAAGACATTGCTCGCATCCAAACTGAGATGCGCGCCCGTGAAATCAGCGCTTAAAGGAAAGGTGTGATTGCAAATGAGTGAAGAACGCAATTCCCGCAAAGTGCGCCAGGGCGTCGTCGTCAGCGCAAGCAACGATAAGACCATCGTCGTGAAGATTACCGAGCGTAAGCCTCATCCCATCTATAAGAAGATGATGACCAGCACCAAGAAGCTCCATGCTCATGACGAACTGAATGAAGCCGGCGTTGGCGATACCGTTCAGATTATGGAGACTCGTCCGCTGTCGAAGATGAAGCGTTGGCGTCTTGTGAAAATTGTTGAGAAGGCCAAATAGTTTGTGCCTCGCTGCATAAACTTGTGATTGAGAAAGTAGGTTTGAATAATGATTCAGATGCAAACCATGCTCACCGTGGCCGACAACTCAGGCGCTCGTCGTGTTCGCTGCATCAAGGTCATCGGCGGTTCCAAGCGTCGTTACGCCGGTCTGGGCGACGTGATTATCTGCGCTGTGCAGGAAGCTCAGCCTAACGGCAACATCAAGAAGGGCGATGTCGTCCGCTGCGTTGTCGTTCGCACGAAGAAGGAAGTTCGTCGTGCCGACGGTAGCTACATCAAGTTCGATCAGAATGCATGCGTCGTAATTGGCGCAGACGGTGCTCCTAAGGGCACTCGTATCTTCGGCCCCGTTGCTCGTGAGCTGCGTGAGAAGAAGTACATGAAGATCGTGTCTCTGGCTCCGGAAACGCTGTAAGGAGGATAGAGAATGAAAATGAACGTCAAAAAAGGCGATTTGGTAAAGATCATCGCTGGCAAGGACAAGGGCAAAGAGGGTAAGATCCTTCGCTCCATCCCCCAGACTCAGCGCGTTGTTGTTGAGGGTGCCAACATGATGAAGAAGGCCATGCGCCCCACGCAGCAGAACCCTCAGGGTGGCATTTCCACCATGGAAGCTCCGCTGCACGTTTCCAACGTTATGCTGATTTGCCCGAACTGCAAAGAAGCCACGCGCGTTTCTCGCAAGCGTGAAGAAGGCAAGAAGGGCTACATCCGCGTCTGCAAGAAGTGCGGCAAGGACTTCGAGTAATTCCCAAGGAACTGCTCGAACGCTTCCCAAGCGGGCTTATTGGGCGATTGAAGTTTCCTGCGCGTGCTAAGGCGCGCGACGGAGAACCTTTCCGCCTGTGGGCATCCGCAAGGGAAGCACCTTCTCGCTTTGTAATTGTTTATGACCCAGCGGGGGAAACCGCGCTGGGACGCAGGGTCAGAAATCCTGTGTTCAAATCATCGAAAGGATTGAAACCATGGCTCCTCGTTTGAAGGAAAAGTATCAGACCGAAGTTGCTCCTAAGCTCCTTGAAGAGCTGGGACTGACCAACCCCATGACCTGCCCGAAGCTTGAGAAGATCGTTGTCAACATGGGCGTTGGCGCTGCATCGAGCGACTCCAAGCTGCTCGATGCAGCTATGGCTGACCTTCGCGTTATCACTGGTCAGCAGCCTTGCGTGACGCGTGCTCGCAAGTCCATCGCTGGCTTCCACATTCGTGAGGGACAGGCAATCGGCTGCAAGGTAACGCTTCGTGGCGACCGCATGTGGGAATTCTTGGACCGTCTGCTGTCCATCGCACTTCCTCGCGTTCGTGACTTCCGCGGTATTTCCAAGAAGAGCTTCGACGGCTGTGGCAACTATTCGTTGGGCATCACCGAGCAGCTTATCTTCCCTGAAATCGACTACGATAAGGTGGATCGTACTCGTGGCATGGACATCACCTTCGTGACCTCCACGCAGGATAACGCTGAGGCATTGGCTCTGTTCACCGCACTGGGCTTCCCTTTTAAGAACAACTAGTGCTATAATAGAGCGCCCAAAAATTTGGAACTTGAACCCGCAGGAAAACCCTGCGGGTCGAGGATAAAGAAAGAAGGAACTGAATGGCTAAGAAATCGATGATCGCCAAGGCGAAGCGCGAGCCGAAGTTCTCTACGCGTCAGCATAATCGCTGCTCTCGTTGCGGACGTCCTCGCTCTTACTATCGCAAGTTCGGCCTGTGCCGTGTTTGCTTGCGTGAACTTGCCAACAAAGGCGAACTGCCCGGCGTAACCAAGGCTTCCTGGTAAGAGAAGATTCCCCAATTACGCAAGGTGTATCTCTCGTGCAGGCGGAGGCGTTAAGGGCGCCGACGAACCGCCGGTGAGATTCATCACGAACCAAAGGAGAAAACAAAATGGCACTGACCGACCCCATTGCAGATATGCTTACGCGCGTGCGTAATGCTAACTCTGCTGGCAAGCAGACGGTTTCCATGCCGTCGAGCAAAAAGCTTGTCGAGATCGCTCGCATCATGGCTGAAGAAGGCTACGTTGCGGGCTATGAGGTTATTCCGGGCGAGCCGCGCGCTACGCTTGAAATCACCCTCAAGTACAGCAAGAAATCCAAGACCATCCGTGGCATCAAGCGCATCTCTAAGCCTGGTCTGCGTATTTACGCCGGCAAGGATGAGCTGCCCCGCGTTTTGGGTGGTTTGGGTACCGCAATTATTTCCACGAGCGAAGGCGTAATGGCCGACCGCGATGCTCGCATCAAGGGTATCGGTGGCGAAGTCATCGCTTACATCTGGTAGGAAAGGGAAGGGATAAGATATGTCACGTATCGGTAAGATGCCCATCGCCGTTCCTGCTGGCGTTGAAGTTACCATCGATGGCGCAACGGTTACGGTAAAGGGCCCCAAGGGTCAGCTTACTCGCACGTTCGCTGAAATGCTCACTATTTCCCTCAACGATGGCGTGCTCACCGTTGAGCGTCCGGATGACTCTCGTGAGGCCAAGAGCCTGCACGGCCTGACCCGCACCCTTCTGCACAACATGGTTGAAGGCGTGTCTACTGGCTTTTCTAAGAAGCTGCAGCTGGTCGGCGTTGGTTATCGTGCTGCCAAGAAGGGCAACGACCTGGAAATGCAGCTCGGCTTCTCTCATCCTGTTCTGATTGAGTGCCCCAAGAACATTTCGTTCGAATGCCCCTCTCAGACCGAGATCATCGTTTCCGGCATCAGCAAAGAGCAAGTTGGTCAGGTTGCCGCTAACATTCGCAAATGGCGCAAGCCTGAGCCTTACAAGGGCAAAGGTATTCGCTACGAAGGCGAGAATGTACGTCGTAAGGCCGGCAAAGCTGGCAAGGACTAACGCATAACGGTATCTGATTGAAGGGATTATCATGAATAAACTTCAGAAAAAGCAAGCCGGTTTGCGTCGTCGCCATCGTCGTGTTCGCGGCAAGGTTTCCGGCACTGCAGCTCGTCCGCGTTTGTGCGTGACCCGCAGCAACTCTAACATTTACGTTCAGTTCGTCGATGACGCTCAGAACAAAACGCTTCTGGGCATTTCCACCCTGGGCGCCGACTTCAAGGCTACCGGCAAGAACGGTGCCAACATTGAAGGCGCTAAGGAATTCGGCGCAATCGTTGGCAAGAAAGCCATTGAAGCTGGCATCACGACCATCGTGTTTGACCGCGGTGGCAACCTGTATCACGGTCGCGTGAAGGCTCTGGCCGAAGCTGCCCGTGAAGCAGGTCTGGTATTCTAAGGAGAGAAGGAAGCTATGGCTCGCAATAATAAGCAAGAAAATGCCGGGGCTCCTGAGCTCCAGGAACGCGTGGTTTACATCAACCGCGTTTCCAAGACCGTTAAGGGTGGCCGTCGCATGGCTTTCACCGCTCTGGTCGTTGTAGGCGACGGAGAGGGTCATGTTGGCGTTGGCATGGGCAAGTCCGCTGAAGTGCCGAACGCCATCAAGAAGGGCGTCGAGGACGCAAAGAAGAACATGTTCTCGGTTGCTTTGACTCCCGAGGGCACGCTGCCTCACGAGATCATGGGCGAATATGGCGCTGGCCGCGTTCTGCTGAAGCCGGCTCTGCCTGGTACCGGTGTTATGGCCGGCGGCCCCGTTCGTGCCGTCATGGAGCTTGCTGGTGTTAAGAACTGCATCACCAAGTCTCTGGGCACCGACAACTGCCTGAACATTGTGAAGGCAGCTGCAGAAGGCCTTAAGCTCATGGAGGCTCCGCAGGAAGTTGCTGCTCGTCGTGGCGTTTCCGTTGCAAAGATCTTCGGCACCAAGGAGGCATAATCATGGCAGAGAAGACGCTTCGCGTTACGCAAATCAAGAGCACCATCGGTCGTCCGAAGGATCAGGGTCTGACCCTGAAAGCTCTGGGCCTGGGCAAAATCGGTCGCACCGTTGAGAAAGTTGACAATCCCAGCGTTCGCGGCATGATTTTCAAGGTTAAGCATCTGGTTAAGGTCGAAGAGATTTAATCTTATCGACTGGATGCAAATTAACGAAACATATTATTCTCGTTAGTGTACAATGTGCGTTGCATGCATCGATTCGGGCATGCAACGCATGTGCATGTATAAAGGAAGTTGGCTGGCGGCGAGCTGCCAGCACGAATGCAGAAGCATTCGCAAAGCGAAAAAGGAGTTTTGAACATGGAATTAAAAGATTTGCAACCTGCAGAGGGCTCTCGTCATTCTCGCAAGCGCGTTGGTCGCGGTTGCGGTTCTGGTCACGGCAAGACTTCTGGCCGTGGTATGAATGGTCAGAAGTCCCGTGCTGGTGGCGGTAAGGGCAACGGCTTTGAGGGCGGCCAGACTCCGCTGGCTCGTCGTCTTCCTAAACTCCCTGGCTTCACCAACATCAATCGTGTTGAGTACCTGCCAGTGAACGTTGCTCGTTTGGAAGAGAATTTCGAAGCAGGTGCAGTTGTCGATGGCGCAAGCTTGAAGGCTGCTGGCATTATCAAGCATGAAGATGCGCTGGTTAAGGTTCTGGGCGACGGTGAAATCACCAAGGCTCTGACCGTTAAGGTTGACAAGGTTTCTGCTTCCGCTAAGGCGAAGATTGAAGCAGCTGGAGGAAAGGTTGAAGCGCCTTGCTAAGCTCGATTGTTGACGCATTCAAGGTTCCCGAGCTGCGTAAGAAGATCCTCTTCACGCTCGCTATCCTTGCGTTGTACCGTTTTGGCTCGTATGTGCCCGTTCCGGGCATTCCGTTCCATGAGTTCGCCGTGTCCTTTGAGAATTCGGGCGTTTCCATGGCAATGCTTGACCTGTTTACTGGTGGCGCATTGTCGAACTTCTCCGTGTTCTCGCTGGGCATCATGCCCTACATCACTGCTTCTATTATTATGCAACTGATGCAGACGGTTATTCCTGCCGTTGGTAACTGGGCACGTGAAGGTGAAACCGGCCGTAAAAAGATTACCCAGGTGACTCGTTACCTGACCTTGGGTTTGGGCCTGATCAACGCTATTGGTTACCTGTTGCTCTTCAAATCGGCTGCTTATGGCGTCACCTTCTCGAGTGAAGTTCCGGAACTTCTTTCCGACTTCTTGGTTGTATTTACCCTGGTTGCTGGCACGGCATTCATCATGTGGATGGGCGAACTTATCACCCAGCGTGGTGTGGGCAATGGCATGTCTCTTATCATCTTTGTGAGCATCGTTTCCCGCGTGCCGTCTGCAATCTTCTCTTCCATCAGCACGAACAACGATCCGGGCATGGGCATTGCGGTCACCGTTCTGACGCTTGCCATTATCTTGGTCATCATTCCGTTGATCATTTATGTCGAGCGCGCACAGCGCCGTATCCCGGTGAAGTATGCAAGCCGTGTTGCTGGACGTAAGATGATGGGTGGCCAGTCCACCTACATTCCGCTGAAGGTTAACTCCGCGGGTGTTATCCCTATCATCTTCGCAAGCTGCATTTTGTATTTCCCGGCTCAGTTGGCTGCATTGTTTAACGTAGGTTGGTTGACTACGTTTGCCGATGCAATCTCTACGGGTTGGATCAACTGGATTCTGACGATTCTGCTTATCGTGTTCTTCGCTTACTTCTACACCAGCATGGTGTTCAACCCCGAAGACACCGCAAGCAACATTCAGAAGCAGGGTGGCTTTATCCCGGGCATTCGTCCTGGTAAAGCAACGGTTGATTACATTCGCAGCGTTATTCGCCACATTACGCTGCCTGGCGGCGTGTTCATTGCGGCAATTGCTGTTGTGCCTACGATCATCTTCTTCTTCACGGGCAACAACCTGGTGCAGGCATTCGGCGGTACGTCCATTCTGATTATGATTGGCGTTGCCCTGGATACCATGGCGAAAGTCGATTCGCAGTTGCGTGAGTACAACTACGACGGTTTCTTTAAGTAGACGGTTTCTTTAAGT
>CAKTXN010000081.1 GCA_934630905.1 uncultured Eggerthellaceae bacterium | reverse complement strand
CGCCTGCCGGCGTGCGACCCTGCGCGTCCAAGGAGCGCCGGGGCGGTGTTTCGGATCAAAGGGGCGCAGGCGTGCGGGATGGGATCGGCCATGGGCGCCGAGACTTCCGGGCATGGGATGTGATTCGTCGGCGGTTGCCGGGGCGTTCGAGAGGGTTTAGTCGGGACGTCGTGGCGGGGACGGAGGCGGGTTCCCGAGTCGCGGCGCCGCGGCATGAGTCGGGACGGACGGCTTTCCCGTGCCGCTTGCGGCCGATATGCGCACGGGACCGCGGGCGGCGAGATGGTTCTCCGCATGGAACGGCTACGGTGCTGCGCGACACGTCCGTTGAGAGAAGGAGGCGAGCTGATGTTGAGCCACGAAGAGAAGTTGGAGCGCATCGAGCTCATCGATGCCGTGTGCGATGCCGGGAGGCTGGCGAGGGGCCTGGACCAGCTGCTCGAGTCCCTGGCGCATGCCGACCAGCTGGACCCGCTCGACGTCGAGGGGATTCTGGCCCTGAAGTCGATAAGTGAGAGGTGCGCCGAGCGCATCGGCGACGCCGCGCGAATCTTGGAGGCTCAGAACGAGGTTCTCTACGCCGAGGAATGGGCAAACGCCAAACCTCGCGAAAACGAGAGATGAGGACCCGAACGAAAGCGGCCATCCAAGCCCGATCAGGGCGTCCATCGCCGTCCGCGCTCATATAAAGCCTGGACATCGGCTGTCCTCGCATTCCCAGTGCCGCCGCGTGCCGTCGCGTTATAATGCTGCAAACGCATTTGTATTGCATTTCGAGCGATGGGAGCGCAGATGCCCGACAGCTACAAGGAGCTCATCAAGAGCAATCCCGACGAGACCGAGATCAGAAGCTTCCTGGTGGACGGCGACCAGGTCTCCGTGACCCTGCGCATCCCCGACACCCTGCGCGACGCGGCGAAGGAGGAGGCGGCCCTGCGGGGCATGAGCTTCTCCGCCTTCGTGCGCACCTGCATGATCGAAGAGCTCGCGAAAAAGGGGGCATAGAGGCGTGAAGTCGCTAAGCAACGTCGGCGCGGAGCGCCTGGGAGACGCCCTCGGCGAATCCATCGACGACGGCGCGAAGTTGTCGATAATCAGCTCGTATTTCACCGTGTTCGCCTACGGGGAGCTCAAAGAGGAGCTCTCCAAGGTCGACGAGGTGCGCTTCCTGTTCAGCGAGCCCACCTTCATCAAGCGCATGGCCGACTCGAAGGAGCCGCGCGAGTTCGAGGTAGCCCGCCGCGCGCGCGAGGTCGGCGTCGGCGGCTCGGGGCTCGAGCTCACGCTGCGCAACAACCTAAACCAACGCGCGCTCGCCCGCGAATGCGCCGAGTGGATCCGCGAGAAGGGCGTCTTCAAGTCCGCCAAGACGTCCGGCGCCATTCAGCCGGGCGGCACCTACGTGGTGGAGAACCCATCCGGCGACGACCACGCCTTCATGGGCGCCGCCGCGAACTTCACGCAGGAGGGCCTCGGCTACGAGCGCCGTCCGGGAACCGTGACCTGCGTGAGCCATTTCGAGAACGCGACCGAGGCCGTCGGCCTCAAGATGATGTTCGAGTCGGTCTGGGACAACCCTGCCATGGTCGAGGAGGTCACCGCGCAGGTGGCCGCCCAGGTCGAGACGCTCTACCGCGAGAACCCGCCCGAGTTCATCTATTTCCTGACCCTGTACCACCTGTTCCGCGACTTCATGGAGGACGACGAGGACAACGGCATCCGCCCCGGCCTCAAGTTCGAGGAGTCCGTGGTCTGGAGCAAGCTCTACGACTTCCAGAAGGACGCCGTCGTGGGCGCCATCCGCAAGCTGGAGAAGTACAAGGGCTGCATCATCGCCGACTCGGTGGGCCTGGGCAAGACCTACGAGGCGCTCGCCGTCATGAAGTACTACCAGGAGCGCAACGACCGCATCCTCGTGCTGTGCCCGAAGCGCCTGCGGGACAACTGGACCCTGTGGACGCAGGACAACGACGACCGCAACCCGCTGGCCGACGACCGCTTCAGCTACACGGTGCTCAACCACACCGACCTGTCGCGCTACCACGGCATGAGCGGCGAGGTGGACCTCGAGCACCTGCGCTGGGGCCACTTCGACCTCCTCGTCATCGACGAGAGCCACAACTTCAGGAACAAGAGCACCGACGCGGACAAGACCGACCGCTACACGCGCCTCATCGAGGACGTCATCAAGTCGGGCCAGCGCACGAAGGTGCTCATGCTCTCTGCCACCCCGGTGAACAACCGCCTGCTCGACCTGCGAAACCAGATCGAGCTCATCACCGAGGGAGACGACGCGTACCTCGCCGATACCGATGGCATCCCGTCGATCACCCACGTGACGCGCGTCGCCCAGCAGAGGTTCAACGAGTGGAGCAAGCTCTCCGACTCCGAGCGCACGACCGAGAGCTTCGTGAACGCGGTGAACGCCGACTACTTCAAGCTGCTCGACGTGCTGACCATCGCGCGCAGCCGCAAGCACATCACGAAGTACTACGGCGCCGCGAGCGGTACCTTCCCGGCGCGCCGGCCGCCCCTGTCGTTTCAGACGCCCATTGACCTAGAAGGCGAGCTGCCGCCGATTGCCGTGCTCAACGACATGATCGCCCAGCTCACGTTCGCCCAGTACCAAGTGCTCTCGTACGTGCGCGCCGACCAGCGCCGCAAGTACGAGGACCGCTACGGGGACACGTGGGGCAAGGACTTCGAGAGCCAGGTCCACCGCACGACGGCGGTGGCCAACCTCATGCGCGTCAACGTCCTCAAGCGCATGGAGTCCTCCGTGAACAGCTTCCGCATCACGCTGCGACGAATCCTCGACGGCTGCGTCGACCTGCGCGCGAGGCTCGACGCCGACGCGTCGGGGGTCGCCTACGGCACCGAGGGCCTCGAGGACGGGTTCGACGACGACGATGCCGAGGAGTTCGAGGCCGGCGGCAAGGTGCGAGTCGACCTGCGAGACGTCGACGCCCTGCGCCTGGGCCAGGACCTCGACTTCGACATCCAGGTGCTCCGGGCCCTGCTAACCTATGCCGACGCGGTGACGCCCGAGCGCGACGCCAAGCTCGTGAAGCTGCGCGACTTCATCGCGGGCAAGGTCAGCGAGCCGTACAACCCCGGCAACCGCAAGGTGCTGGTGTTCAGCGCGTTCGCCGACACGACGGCGTACCTTTTCGAGCAGCTGGCGCCCTGGCTGAAGCGCGAGCTCGGAATCGAGTGCGCCGAGGTGGCGGGCAGCTCCAACCGGACCTACTCGCTGAAGCTTCCCAGGACCACCTTCGAGAACATCCTCGCGAGGTTCTCTCCCGTCTCAAAGGAGCTGCCGGAGAGCCAGCGGGAGCTCGGCGAGATCGACGTCGTCTTCGCGACGGACTGCATCTCCGAGGGCCAGAACCTGCAGGACTGCGACTGCCTGGTGAACTACGACATCCACTGGAACCCCGTGCGTATCATCCAGCGCTTCGGCCGCATCGACCGCCTGGGATCGAAGAACTCCCAGATCCAGCTGGTCAACTTCTGGCCGGACATCGCGCTCGACGAGTACATCCAGCTCGAGGGCCGCGTGAAGGGGCGCATGGCGCTGCTCGACGCGTCGGCAACCGGCGAGGAGAACGTGCTGGAGGCCAAGGGCAATGGAGAGATGAACGACCTCAAGTACCGTCGCCGGCAGCTCCAGCAGCTCAAGAGCGAGGTGCTCGACCTCGAGGACATCTCGGGCGGCATCTCGATCACGGATTTCGCCTTCGACGACTTCCGCGTGGAGCTCCAGCGCTACGCCAAGGAGCATCCCGGCGCGTTGGAGAACTCGCCGGCGGGACTGCACGCCGTGGCCCCCATCCCCGACGAGCTTCGCAGCGACGTGAAGCCAGGCGTGGTCTTCTGCCTCAAGCAGAACGACGAGGGCAACGATCCCAGGGACACGAACCCTGTCTTCCCGTACTACGTGGTGTACGTGTCGGCCGACGGCGAGGTCATGACGAAGCACACCCAGCCCAAGCCGGCGCTCGACATCATGCGCGCCGTCTGCTCTGGGCATCCCGAGCCCATCGCTAAGCTGTGCCGCGAGTTCAACCGCGAGACCCGCGACGGGACGAGGATGGACGCCTACACCGACCTGCTTGACGATGTCGTTGCGGCCATCACCGGAACGCAGCAGGACAAAGGCATCGAGAGCCTGTTCAGCCTGGGAGAGGTCGGCAGCGGCACCGTCATGGGCTTCAACGACTACTCGTTGGTATGTTTCGCGGTGCTGCGATGAGCGGCATCGACTGGAACGGAATCCTGCGCCTGCCCGAAGCGGCGCTCGCGGGATGCCGCCGCATTCCCAAGACGGTGCTCGTCAAGCAGGCCATGCTCACCAAGACCGAGCAGAAGAGGCTCGACAAGGTCGCGCGCCTCGAGCACTTCGCCACGGTCCAGAAGTCCACGACGCGCATCCCGCCGTACGAGGACGACGAGCGCAACGTGCAGAGCGTCGTCTTCCTCCGTTGCGAGATGACAGCCGGGACCATGGCGGTGGCCGAGGTGGCGGAGCTCGTGCACAAGTGCTTCCCGAACCCGACGGTGCTCCTGGTCGAGGCGGGCGGCTGCGCGTGCATATCGGTCGCCCTCACGCGGAGGAGCCAGGCCGAGCAGGGCGCGACGGTCGTCGACCGAGTCGAGTCGACGGGCGCGTTCGATCCTGGCCGTTCAGAATACGCGGACTTCCTAGGCGCGCTGGCATTCGGGCGGCTCTCGCAGGGCGACCTCTGGGAGTACCTGGTCGACCTGTCGCGCACCGTAGCGCTGTCCCGCGCGATTGGCGGCCTGGGGTTCTACCCCGTATGCCCCGCTCGAGACCGGGAAAAGCTGATCGCCCTCACGTCGCGCTACGATGAGATGGGAGCCTCCGTCAAGCGGCTGAAGGAGCAGCGGCGGTCGAAGGACATAACGCTCAACGAGTCCGCGAAGCTGAGGATGGAAATGAAGGAAGAGGAGCGACGCCTGAGGGCGGTCGCCGATGAGATAAAGGAGATCTGCAATGGCCGTTCTAGATGAGTATATTTTGCGAGCGGCGCGCCTTTTGAGTGATGCTGCAGATGAGGATGTTGATGCGCTCTGCCGTGAAATCATGCAGGTCTTCGACCTCGACTACACTAACCCCGAGGCTTTAAAATATATCAATTCCTCAAGCTCATTTCGCTACTCGAAAAGCGACCTAGGGATGATTCTCCAGAAGCTGCGCCTAAAGCGGGAAGACTCAGACGACAAAGCGTTCGGTGCCGCATTCTGCGCAACTATAACGCAGCATATCAGGAGACTGGAGCAAGCTCTTGAAGAGGGCGTGAAAGACGACGAGCTCAAAGCCGTATACGACTCAATCGACTACGTCTACGCAAACGCGAGGGGCTACGACTCCTACACGGACGGACTAGCCTCCTATTCCTATGGGTCTTCCAATCGCAATGATTTCAACGATGAACAGACGCAACTACGTATCGACAAACTGAAGCATTTCCGTGATGAGGAGCTCCGTAAGCTGAAAATCGCCGAAGCGCAGGGCGCTAGCGTCAGCCTCACGGCATCCGCCACGAGCAACGTACAGGTCACGTTAGAGGCAACCTTTGAACAGATTGACAAATTGCCAGAGACAACGCTTTCCGATGACGAGAAGACGCTGCTCAAAGGGATGATGGGCGATCTCAACACAAAAGATAAAAGCAAACGGGGCAGCAAGCTTGACAAACTCCTGAGCTGGCTTGCCGGCAAGGGCACCGACGTTTTTATTGCCGCCATGCCCTACATAGTTCAACTAATCAAATCTCAACTTTCCTAGGAGGAGACCTCATGGGCGAGATAGAAAAGATGACTCTTGAATCGGAGAGTCTTATTGACGACCGCCTGAATAAGCTCAAGGAGCTGATGCCCGAAGTGTTCTCCGAGAGCGGAATCGACTTCGACAAACTGCGGCTGGAGCTTGGCGACGAGGTAGACGAGGGCCTGGAGCGCTATGCGTTCACGTGGCCCGGCAAGGCCGATGCCATCCGCCAGTCGCAGATGTCCAGCACTGCTACTTTGCGTCCCCGTATCGAGAAAAGCCGCAGCCGCGATGGAGAGGATGGGTCCTTCGACTCGGACAACATTTATATCGAAGGCGACAATCTCGAGGTGCTGAAGCTCCTACAGCGCGGCTACCACGGCAAGGTCAAGATGATCTACATCGACCCACCCTACAACACGGGTCACGACTTTGTCTACAAGGACAATTTCGGCAACTCTGTCGATAACTATAAGGAGCAGGCGGGACTCGCCGGCCAGTCCAACGCCGACACAAGTGGCCGCTACCATAGCGACTGGTGCTCGATGATGTACCCTAGGTTGAGACTGGCTCGAGAGCTCCTAACCGACGATGGCGTCATTTTCATTTCGATTGACGATAACGAAGACCGCAATTTGCGCATCCTCTATGACGAGGTGTTCGGAGAGGCAAATTTCGTTTCTCAGCTAATCTGGGAACGAGCTTACTCGCCCAAGAATGACGCCAAATACGTTTCAAATAGCCATGATTATGTTCTCGTATACGCCAAATCCATTGAGCGCTTTGTGATTGGACGCCTGCCGAGAACAGACGAGGCAAACGCCCGCTACAAGAATCCAGACAACGACCCTCGAGGCGTTTGGAAGCCAAGCGACCTCAGTGTAAAGACTTACAGCCCAGATTCCGACTATCCAATCACAACGCCCTCGGGGCGTGTTGTAGAGCCTCCAGCAGGACGCTGCTGGAGTCTCTCGCGAAACGCGTTTCGCGAGAGACTCCAGGATAACCGCATTTGGTTTGGCCCAAACGGCGACAGCGTCCCTTGCATCAAGCGTTTCCTAACAGAGCTCAAATATGATGGAATGGCTCCAACTTCAATCATGTTTTACAAAGAAGTGGGTCACAGCCAGGAAGGCGCCAAGGAGCTCGTATCTCTATTTGACGGAAAGGGCTATTTCGATGGACCGAAACCGACGAAACTACTTCAGCGCCTGATAACCCTTGCGAATCTGCTAATGTGCGATAAAGAAGTAATAGAAGTGTAAAAAATTTTGCCGTTCCTATCCGGCACTTAGGGCTGTGTCGGATAGGTCAGGCGTTAGGCTTCCGGCAAGTCTATCTTGCCGACAAAGCTGTAATAAATCTCAATGTCCTGCCTGCGGGTGCCGTTCTCGTCATAGCTGCACTCATGCACGACGATTTTCTCAATCATTTCCCGCAAGAGGGTGGGGGTCAATTCTTCAAAAGCAAGGTGCTTTCTCACAATCCCCATGAATTTCTCGGCGTTGACGGTGGCGGCCTGCGACTTGGAAAGTTCCTCCTGCAAAGCGGCAGCCCGGTCTTTCAGTTCCCGCTGCTCCTGCTCATAGTCCGCCGACAGCTCCATGAAACGCTCGTCGCTGATTTTGCCGCTTACATTGTCCTCATACAGCCGCTTGATAATGCGGTTCACTTCGGCAATGCGTGTCTGGGCCTGTTCAAGCTGCTTCGTGGCTGCGGCGGTCTTTCTCTTGCCGCCGATTTCGTTCTGCTGGATGAGCAGCTTTACAAAGCGGCTCTCATGCCTGGCGGCGTATTCCGTCACTTGCCGGAGATTGGAAAGCACGCCCGCCGTCAAAAGGTCGGTGCGGATAAAGTGTGCCGTACAGTCACGGGTACGCTTCTTGTAGCTGCCGCAGATATAACAGTCCTGCTTGCGGTTCT
>CAKTXN010000080.1 GCA_934630905.1 uncultured Eggerthellaceae bacterium | reverse complement strand
ACGTCTTCTCCCTGCTCAAGCTCTTGCAGACCACTCATTGAAACACCAATAAGCCGTACGGGAGTACCTGGCGCCCATAACGTTTTCAGAAGCGAGACAGCATGCAGCCAAAACACAAGTTCGTTGTTGGTGGGAAGCTCAAGCTTTTCCTGTGCAGTGTGTATTTTTCGATTCGCAAATCGGATTTTCACGGTGACCGTGGTACCCATCAAGTTGTTCTTGCGCAGCCGCTTGCCCACTTTCTCGGACAACGCAAAAAGCGCATCGCGCAGGTCTTTTTCAACAGAAACATCTTGCGGAAAGCTGGTCTCGTGTGAAACCGACTTCACCACCCGCGCCACTTCGATTTCGGATTCTTCCTGTCCCAATGCGCGCAAACGGAATGCTTCAGCGTTCTTGCCAAATACCTTTTTCAGAATGGCAGCATCGGCGCATGACAGCTGACCGAGCGTCTTCACGCCGTACCGATGAAGCGCTTCAACGGACGCCGCACCAATGCCACTCATTTCACGCACGGGTAAATCCTGTAGAAACTGCGCCTCCGTGCCAGGGTAAACTACTGTCAATCCCTTCGGCTTTCCCTGCTCAGAAGCTATTTTTGCCACCGTTTTCGAGGTAGCAACGCCAATAGAGCAACTAATTCCCAACTCAGCCACGCGCGCCTGAATGCGCCGCGCCACCGAAACAGGATGCTCGGTATTCACGCGCGAAGGCGTTACATCCAGAAACGCTTCATCGATGCTTACTTGCTGAACATACGGCGTTTCGTCATGCAAGAAGCCCATAACCTGGTCAGACAGCTCCTTGTAGCGCTCCATGCGCGGCATAATCCAAATGCCTTCAGGGCAAAGACGCTCCGCCACCGACGATGCCATGGCGCTACGCACGCCGTACGTACGCGCTTCGTACGATGCCGTTGACACCACGCCGCGCATCGACGAAGGACTACCCACAATAACCGGTTTCCCGCGCCATTCGGGGTGGTCAAGCTGCTCCACCGAGGCAAAAAACGCGTCAAGATCAACCAGAAGGATGGCTTTCCCTTCCCATTTATGGTCAAGCGAGGATTTAATCCATGTTTCATCAGCAGTAATCATGAAAAACAGTTTATCATGGTGAGCACATGCGTAAAACTCACCTTGCGAAGATTGCGTTTCCTTCGCTGAAAACGCCAAAGCGCCGAAAACGCTAAAACGCTGACAATGCAGAAGGATGCAACAATAATCTCGCTTGAGTTACAACGCACCGAAGCACACACGGCACCAACCTGACAGGGGATGACACTAATGGCAAACACGACTCAAACCACACTTGAAGCCGATACGCTTCCCGTGCGCAACCTGGTCACGCCCCTTCCTGCTCTTTCGCTGACGCCTCCTTATGAAATGCGCACGTGCGCACCGTTTACGGATCATTCGAGCATCTCGAATCCGCTTGGCACGCCCGCGCCCCTTATTGACGCCATGAATCAGGCTCTGGCCTGCGGTGCCGCAAATTTTGCAGCAGACCGCGAAGGGTATTCCCTGAAGAGCAGCTTAAGCACGTTTCATAACCTTCCCACCAGCTCTTTCATCATTGGCTCATCCACGAAAGACCTTATCCGCGCCGTTGCGCAAACGTATCAGCCCTGCTCGGTGGGTATTACCACACCCAGCGAAGTTGGTTATGCGCTGGCAATAGGAAACGCGGGACACACTGTGGTGGATATCGCGGGTCGCGCGGGCTTTTTGGCACCCGAGCCGTCGCTGAGCCGTGCGCAAGGCATCACATTCGATGCCGCGCTTTTAGGCAATCCCAGTTATCCCACGAGCCGCCTGTTGCATAAATCGACGCTCATCAGCTATCTGGAAACATGTTCGTGGGTCATCGTGGATGAAAGCTCAATCGAGCTCACGCTTGCGGGCGAAAGTTACACCTCACTCACGCAGCAATACAAGAATCTGATCATCATCCGCTCGATCTCGGTATCAATGGCACTGCCGGGCATCCCCATGAGCTATCTGGTGGCGCACCCAAGCACCGTCGAGCAAATAGAAAACTTCTACGACAGCAGCTCCGTATCTCTCTTCGCCGAGGTCATATCGCCCCTTTTGATAGAGCATAACAATCTGGAGAAGGCACGCGAGTTTCTGGAAAGCGAAATCCCTTGGTTGCAATGTATGCTCAGCCTGATTCCTGGTATCGATATCTTCCCCGCAGAGGGCAACTACGTTATGTGCTCGTATCTTGTACCGCAAGGCATGGATTTAGGCGCAAGCAGCGTAGAAGAGCTCGAAGACAAGCTGCGTATGCACGGCTTCCTTATTCGAAAGCTCGATGACATTCGCGGCTTGGAAAAAGGCCGCTACTTCTGCGTATCCGTGCGCACACGCGAAGAAAACGAAAAACTCGTTGAAGCGCTGCGCCACATTATCCTGGAGCAGTAGCCGTTGCAATGCGGTAGAGCAGCCCGTCGGAAGCGAACGCCCGCAGCGCGCATACGCCACCATCGCCCGGCAACCGCCGCCCGCAAAGGCCCAATCCGCAAGAATCAAAAGGGGAAGCACCGCGACACTTCCCCTTCGTTGTTCTAGTTGCAAGAGCAAACCGTTTGCGGCGCATACAGGCACACCGCAAACGCAAGGTACGCACGCACAAATTAATTGAACTTGAAGATGCGCTGAGCCAAGCGATAGCCCGCAATACCAATCTTGCGGCCGTTTTCGCCCGGCAAGTTCACCAGGAAATCAATGGGCATACGGCGTAGGCGCTCATACGTTGCGGGGCGCTTCTCCTTAAGGTATTCCCAGATAGAAGCGCGTTTCTCTTCCGAATCGCCATCGTTTATCATGCGCAGGAAAATAGAGCAGATGCACATCATCATGGCAAGGTAATTATGCATATAACGTGCGAGCTTCTTCTCGTGCACATCGTTTTCGATATCGCAGGCATCAATCATAACGCGCGTGATACGCAGCTGCTGGTCAATGCGACCCATCATAACGCTCTCGTTCACGCTTTGATCCTCGCGGCCAATGAAGTAGCGATACATGTCAACGTCCAGGTAGTACATGGTCTTCACGTACGGCAGCGGCACGTACACGAAAATGTTATCAACGTAGAAGCAGTGCTCGGGAAGCTCCAAATGAATATCACGCAAAAGCTCCGTACGGTAAATCACCGAGTGCATAAGCAGATACTGACTCTGGGAGAAACGGCCAATCTCAGACCAGCCGAATTCACGACCCTGCGGGAACACGTTGCGATATCCCATGACCTTCTGGGTACCTTCGTGCACCTTCTCGTACACGTAATTGCCAATCACCATATCGGTGGGTTCGGCAAGCTCCACCTGGCGACGCAAATACGCCATGATTTCCTTCATGGCATCGGCATCCAGCCAGTCATCGGAATCGACAACCTTGAAGTAGCGGCCGGCTGCTTCGCGAATACCGGTATTCACACCCGAACCATGGCCGCCGTTTTCCTTATGAATCGCTTTGATGATGTTCGGGTAGCGGCTTTGCCACTCATCGGCCTTCTCGCGCGTGTTGTCTTTCGTGGAGCCATCGTTCACGATAAGGATCTCAATGTCATCGCCGCAGGCCAAAAGCGATTCAATGCATTTGTCCATATACGCGGCAGAGTTGTAGCACGGAACAGCAAAAGTAATGGTTTTCATTTCAGTCATGGTCACTCAATCACTCGTTTACCCAGTCGAATGAATCCTTGTAGATTATTCGCTCAAAATCCTGTCGCATAAATCCAAAGCGCGCTCCACAATAACGTCCATATTGTAGTAGCGATACTCCGCCAAACGGCCCAAGGGGTAGAAATTAGGCAGCGTTTCCGTGAGTTTCAGATAGCGCTCGTAATGCGCACGGTTCTCATCGTTGATAATGGCGTAATACGGAATCTGGTTCTTGGGGTCTTCGTAAGCCAGCGAATACTCGCGCATGATGGTGGTCTTCGGCGCGCGCTGGCCCGTAAGGTACTTAAACTCCGTGATGCGCGTGAAGTCTTCCGTAACGGTGTAATTCACCGTGCCGCACGGCTGGAAATACTCCTGGTCAAGCGTTTCGTACTCAAAGCGCAGCGTACGATACGGAAGGCGGCCGAAACGGGACAGGAACATCTCGTCCAACGGACCGGTGTAGATAATGGGACCCTTGAATGGTTTTTCCTTAATGTAGATGTCAGAGAGCGGCGCATCTTCGTCAAGCGAAGCAAAATGCAGGTCGAAAACGCTTTCCGCCTCGGTGTTCAGACAAACCGTGATGTTCTGATGGTCAAGCATTTCCTCGAACAGCTTCGTATAACCGAAAATCGGCATGCCCTGGCACGAATCTTGGAAGTAGCCGTCCTCATACGATAGCAGTACAGGAACGCGCGCGGTAACAGAAGGATCAACTTCATCGGGCGAAAGACCCCACTGCTTCTGCGTGTAGTACAAAAACACGTTCTTGTACACGAAATCGGCAATTTCCGCCAAATCGGGGTCTTTCTGCTCGCGCAGCTCATTGATGGTCACGCGCGAACCGGCGCCGAATTTGTCAATCAGCTTTTCTTGCAGCTGCGCTGCGCGCTCTTCGCCGAAGCACATCTCAAGTGACGTCAAATTGAAGGGTACAGGAATATACGTGCCATACCAGTTGGAAAGCACTTTGTGCTTGTAGCCAATAAATCCCGAGAACAAGCGCAGGTAATTGAAAACACGCGTATTGTTCGTATGAAAAATGTGCGGACCATAACGGTGAACCAAAATGCCCGCATCGTCGTATTCGTCGTACATATTGCCGGCAATCTGCGCGCGTTTCTCAATAATCAGAACGCGCTTTCCCCCTTGCTCAGCCAGCTGTCGAGCGCAAACCGCACCCGCAAACCCACAGCCTACAACAACGGCATCGTAATCGCTTATCGCGATATCCGCGAATTCGGCGTAAGCAACACCCATATATGCTTCATCCTTTCAGAGCCAGAGCGGCGTTTGTTCTTTACCACTCGCATTCTTGCGTCACCATTTTACCAAGGGGGAACGTTTCAAACGGCATCACCACAAGAACAGAACAACTCAAAGCGTATAACGTTGTAAAATACACAACGGAAGAATTACGCATGCGCAATTCTTCACTAGGAAGAAACACACAAAAGGAGGAAGTATGAGCGCATTTCTTGATTCGATGATCGCTCAAGCAAAGCAAGAAAAGAAAACCATCGTTTTGCCGGAAGGCAACGACGAGCGCACGCTGAAAGCCGCAGAGAAGGCTTTGGCGGACGGCTTAGCCAACCTGATTATTCTGGGTGATGTTGAAGCCATCAAAGCAAGCGGCCACAAGCTGGACGGCGCGCAGATTATCGATCCCAAGAATTCCGAATTCGAAGACGAATTCACCGACCTGTTCTACGAGCTGCGCAAGAAAAAGGGCGTTACCCCCGAGCAAGCGCGCGAAACCATTAAAGACGAAACGTTCTTTGGCGTTATGATGGTCAAGACCGGCCGTGCCGATGGCATGGTTTCCGGTGCATGCCACTCCACCGCCGACACGCTGCGCCCCAGCCTGCAAATCATCAAGACGGCTCCTACCGCTAAGCTGGTCAGCTCCTTCTTCGTAATGGTTGTGCCCGACTGCGAGTTTGGCTACAACGGCACGTTCGTGTTCTCTGACTGCGGCCTGAATGTTCAGCCCACCGCCGAAGAACTGGCATACATTGGTCTTGATGCTGCCGCGTCCTTCAAGAGCATTACGGGCGGCGAGCCCGCCGTGGCATACCTGTGCCATTCCTCTTACGGTTCTGCAAAGAACGCTGATCAGGCAAAAGTTGCCGAAGCCGTGAAGATCGCAAAAGAAACCGACCCGAGCGTGCTGCTTGATGGCGAGCTGCAGCTCGACGCCGCCATCGTTCCTTCCGTGGGCGCCTCCAAGGCTCCGGGCTCCCCTGTTGCCGGCAAGGCAAACGTATTGGTATTCCCCGACATCGACGCGGGCAACATTGGCTACAAGCTGGTTCAGCGCCTGGCCAAGGCCGAGGCATACGGCCCCATCACCCAGGGTCTGGCTGCTCCGGTCAACGACCTTTCCCGCGGCTGCTCCGCCGAGGACATTTACGGCGTTATCGCTATTACCGCTGTTCAGGCTCAGGCGAAATAAGATTACAAGCCACACCAGCCGTCTAGCACAGCAGCGCGAATACGCGAATAGAGAAGTGCTCCCAACGATAATCGCTGGGAGCACTTTTATTGCAGACACCGCATATTGCACGCACCATGTGGTTGACGGTTGTCGCTAGCACGGAAACGCAGATTGATGGCCGTTTACTTCACGCACTCACGCGCCAAAAGCTCCATGAAGCGGCTCTTATACAGCTCGGTGTTCACTTTCGTTACCACACGCGCGTTGTAATACGGAACATGCGGGCTGGACTCATACGTTGCGCCTTCGCGATAGAACACCACTTGACCGTAGAGCGGGCCATCGATGGTGCATGTGTAGCCGTAACAGTTCACCGCTTCTTCAAGGCAGTCATTCCACACCGCAACGGCCATGGCAACCGAATCACAGAAATCGGCTTGACGCTTACCGCGCGTTGCAATGTTGAACTCGATGAGCTTCGCAGCACCCTTCATAAGGAATTCTCCCGGTGTACCTTGCTTTGAAGCGATTCTGTCAACTTCATCGGAAGAAAAGCAGCTCTCGCCCAAACACATATCGAAGCCCAAAATGGTCACGGGAAGGCCGCTGTCCAGCATAATCTTATACGCTTCAGCATCAATGAACACGTTGAACTCCGCAACAGGAGACGCGTTTCCCGCGCCAAAGCCGGGCGTGCCCATGGACCAAATATGCTTTACCTTTCTCATAGTTTCGCGATCCTGCAGGATTGCCAGAGCAATGTTTGTGGCGGGACCTAAAACAATCAGCTCAATTTCATCCGGATGCGCGGCGACGGTTTCCAAGATGAAATCAACTGCTCGTTTATCCTGAGCAGCGCCTTTAGGATGAATCAAATCGCAATCGCCCATACCATCAGCGCCGTGGATGCTTATGGTTTCTTCGCGTTCGCGGAACAGCGGACGAAGCGCGCCCTTGTAAACAGGAACGTTGCTGCCACACGCCTCGAGCGTTGCTAGCGCGTTACGCGCCGATTGCTCAATATCCACGTTTCCGGTGAGCGTAGTCACGCCCAGAATCTCAACATCGGGAGAAAGTGCTGCCAGCATCAAGGCGGCGGCATCGTCGGACGCGGTGTCGGTGTCGATAATGAATTTCCTCATGGGAACCTCCTTTTGTCAGCCTGGCACCAGTGTAGCAAAACGGCACAGTCGCCACATGCACCTCATGTCCCAAAAAAGAAAGAGGACCGAAGCCCTCTTTCCCATTTTTTCTTTTTTACGCTTTCCGACCGCGAGTCGTTTGCGTCAATCGCGCCGCAAAGCGCGATTTCCTGCGGCGTATTACGCGTTGCGAGCGGCAGTAACCAAATCGTAGGTGTCCTGCGCAATAGCAAGCTCTTCGTTCGTGGGGATAACCAAAATTTTCACCTTGGAATCCGCAGCAGAAATCTCACGCTCGGGACCGCGCACTTCGTTGAGCTCGGGATCAATCTTCATGCCCATGGGCTCAAGATCCTTGAAGATAAGCTCGCGCACCGTGGAGCTGTTCTCGCCCAGGCCAGCAGTCAGAACAACAGCATCGACGCCGCCCAAAACGGCAATGTACTGACCGATGCACTTCTGAACGGAGTATGCATACATATCGTAAGCAAGCTTCGCGCGCTCGTTGCCTTCTTCGCACGCTTGTTCAATATCACGGGCGTCGTTAGAAACACCAGAGATACCCAGCAAGCCAGACTTCT
>CAKTXN010000079.1 GCA_934630905.1 uncultured Eggerthellaceae bacterium | reverse complement strand
ATCGGATTCAGACGCACCGGCGGACGGCTGTCCCGCATGCAAGTTTATGTCCTCCGCTGACGCGCAAGTCGAACGGGACGATTGTGCGATCCGCTTCGATTGGTCGGCGCATTCTGCCAGCCTAAAACACTCTACCTGATCGGCATATTCTGTCAACTCAGAACATCTACCCTGTTCAGAGCCGCTTTTTTGAACCATTTTCGGAAACTTCTCCCTCAAGGAAATCTCCTGTCTCTTTTCCTTTGGTTCGATTATTCTATAGCGTGAATATTTTATTGTCAATATGATATTAATTTGACATATTCGTATTTGAGGATAATTATTTGCAGTCGATTTGCCCTTTAGCTTCATCTTTCAAGCTGCATTCCCTTTAAATCCCTCGGATTCCCCTCCCCTCACACCTTCGCCTTCGCTTTTCTGCCTTCTCCCTGGACAGCACGCCCCTTCCTCACTTGCCCCGCCCCCTTCGACATCGGCGCCTTCTCCTCTTCCCAACCTTTTACCCCTAACACTCCGCACTTTCGCCTGCAGCCCCACCTCTCCCCGACTCCCCATGATAAAAATGGGGTACTTTTCAGTGGGTTTGCCTAGGCTTACTTTTTTACGACCTGGGGAAACGCTGATTATCAACGCACGCGAAGACGAAAATCCACAGAAAAGTGGGTCGTTTTTATCATCGCGCAAAAGTCGAGAATAGCAGGCGAAGGAGCAGAAGAGCAGACGCCGTTTTTTGCCATCAGGAAAGCAAAGTGAGCAAAACAGCACAAAAGCAGCCAGAAGCGAATCGTAAGGAGAGTCGAACACGCCAAGCTCCCTTTCGCAAGCCTACAACGTGGGAAGACCCAACTGTTGCCGCAGTTCAATCTGCTTCTTTCGATAATCGGAAGGGAAACGCTGTGGCGCACGAACGCCCAGCTCACGACGAAGCGCCGCAACGCTTTCATCCATAAGGCGCAAATCATCAACTTGCAATCGCGTAAAGCCAAACGTCGTATACCCCATGCGCTGCAACGCGATGCGCTTTGTGGCATCGTTGCAAAGCTCTTCGGACTCCAAATGAGCTACATCGCTGTCATATTCCGCCGCCACGCGAGCGCGTTCCCAGAAAAAATCGGCACGAAGCGAAGCTCGTCGCGTAAGACCGCGCAGCTCTTTCGGAACCGTCAGCCCACGATTGACTGCAAACGGCGGCAGCGCGTAACCACCCATACGCAACGGAAGCGTTAGCAAGAGCGATACCGCACTTTCCCGCGGCGAAGCACTTCCGTCGATCACATACGCGAGTGCTTTGCGAGCAGCCGAAATACCACGAAGCCCGTCGCATTTATCCAGGAACGCAGCGATTTCCTTCACACTAGTCAGAGAACACCGCGATGAAACACCATGCTTCGACGCGGGATCTGGAACAAAAGTGCCGCAAAGTTGAAACCCGTACTCCATAGCGTCAACCAAAGAGTTATCTGCCGCGCATTGCAAGAAGCTCAACTCGGGCGAAGCAATGCGAACACCAGGAGCAATATGGACGAACGAACCTTCAGGCAACACAGATGGACAATGGCGAAATACTACCCTCTTTGTGTTAGTTACCGTTTTCCTATCCACAAGAGTAAAAAGACGCTGACCGGCAAGCACGGTGCTATCGCCAACAGCATCAAACACAGCGCGCTGACTCAAAGCGCAATTGATTAAGCAATCGCTCTTTCGCGCTGCAGCCAATGTTTTCGGCGCATTTTTCGCGTTGCGCCAATACCACCATGCGGTGTCGTGTCCCAAGTAAACATTTTCCATGGATGCGATGGTAGCAGCTTTTGAAGACTCCAGGTGTTGATCAACACCCCTGCCAGGCAAAAAATTTGCGATTACCTCCCCGCACCATGATAAAAATGGGGTACTTTTCTGTGGGTTTGCCATAGCTTACTTTTTCACGACCTGGGGAAACGTTGAAAGATCAGGAAAACGAAGACAGAAATCCACAGAAAAGTGGGTCGTTTTTATCATCGAGAAGAGGCCGGGGGAAGCAGGCGAAGGGACCGAAGAGCAGACGTCGTTTTTTACCATTAGAGACAGAAGGACAGGCATCATTTCTTGTCATTAGGCTTAGAAGAGCAAACGAAAAGAAAAAGTTCGCCTGATATTCTCAGGCGGCATTTGCGCTGATGAAGATTCGACTGAAGCCCAAAGCTATGCTTGCATCAACCGCACGTCAAGAGCGTCGTTTTCCAGAGCAGCACGTCCCATCACCGCGCATGCCTTATCGAACCAGGGTTCTTCAACGGAGTTATCGCGATAGACAACAATGCATGTCGGCACGCAAATATCCTCCAGGCAATCGGAAAGCGCGGCAAGGTTTCCCCCGTAATACGCGGGAAAGCCCAGTTCATCGCGAAGAAACGCATGCAGCTGCTCGGCCGATTGAAAATCGCGCTCGCGTATTGTCACCGTTTTCATGGCCGAACCCTTCCCTTTCATAGCATGCTGACAAGAACACCGTTTAATAGAGCTGCGTAAACGACTGGTAATGGTCATCCGTGTAGAAAATCAACCCGTCGTTTGAATAGCAGATGCGCTTTTCCCCGCGATACCCGCCTGCGTAATCGATATCGCACTCTTTCCACGTGCGTCTGCTTTTCTCGGGCAGCAAACCGTCGTCGTTGTAAAACGTGCCGCCACCAATCGATTTGCCAGGGCAAACGTCCCACAAGTTGCCTTTTTCGGCATCCCAACCGGCTTTTTTAGCTTTCGTCTTGGAAACGTAATTGACAGGCAGCTTTTGGTAAAGATGCAGATAGAGCGCCACATGGTCTTTGTCGGTGTAGGTGCCGTCTTCGGAAACGGAAACGCCCGCCGCCGCAACCGCACCCGAGCCACCACCGCCGACCCCCGCCGCGCCCGCAGCCGCGCCGCCCGACGCCGCCGCACTCGCAGTCCCACCAGCTCCCGCACCGCCCCAAAAGGCGCACCCGGGCAGCAGCGCCAGACAAAACACCAGTAAAAACACCACAAGGGAAGACAGAAGCGTCTTCCCTTGCTGAAACATCGTTTGCGTAAATGCGTTGAACGTATGTCGCGTACGCGCCACGTTACTCGCTTTCCGCCGCAGCCGCATCGGCCTGAACCGACTCCAGCGCCTTCTTCTTGCCATTATGCGACTTCGCGCACGTAGCAACCGCACCGGACATTGCAATCAATGCGATAACGTTCGGCAGAACCATGAGCTGGTTGAACATGTCCTGCATCTCCCACACCAGGTCGTTGGAAAGCAGCGAACCCAGGAACACGAAGAACACCGCCAGAACAGAGAACACGGGAAGCGCCTTCTTGCCGAACAGGTACACGAAGTTGATCTTGGAGAACAAGTTCCAACCCAAGATGGTGCTGAAAGCGAAGAACAGCAGGCAGATAGCCACAAATGCATTGCCGAAGCCCGAACCGAACATCGTGCCGAACGCGTACTGAGCCATGTTCGTCTTATTCAAACCAGTCGTGGCAATAAAGTCGTACGCCTGCGTGTTGATGGCGCCGTCCTGAATGTAAACAGCGGAGATAACAACCAAAGCGGTCATGGTAACCACAACGAACGTGTCAACGAAAACGCCAATGAAAGCAACAACGCCCTGCTCGTGCGGATCCTTAACGTTGGCCTGCGCGTGCGCATGAGGCGTAGAACCCATACCGGCTTCGTTGGAGAACAAGCCGCGCTTAGCACCCTGCGTCATTGCCGCGATAATGCCACCCACAGCACCGCCGAAATACGCCTCGGGGTTAAATGCGCTCTCGAAAATCAACGCAAATGTTGCAGGAATGGTGTCAAGACGCGTGCACAGAACAATCAAGCCGCCCACCAGGTAAATAACAGCCATCAGGGGAACCAGCTTCTCCGTAACGGATGCGATACGGGAAACGCCGCCCACGAACACGAAGCCCGCAACAAGCGCGATGATAATACCCACAATCCAAGGAGCAATGCCGAACGCCGTAGAGCACGTAGAAGCGATAGAGTTCGACTGAACCATGCAACCCATGAAGCCCAGGGACAAGATAATTGCTACGGCGAAGAACGCCGCCAGGAACTTGCCCAAACCGCCCTTAAACGCGGTGCGGATGTAGTAAACCGGGCCACCATGGACCGCGCCATCTTCGTCAACCTTCTTGGTCATCTGCGCCAGAACAGCCTCGGCGTAATTCGTGGCCATGCCCAAGAACGCGATGATCCACATCCAAAGGATAGCACCCGGGCCGCCCGTCAGGATTGCACCGCACGCACCAACGATGTTGCCCGTACCTACCTGAGCGGCAATAGCGGTTGCCAGCGCCTGAAACGAGCTCATGCCGCTTTCTTGCTTGCCGCCGCGCAGCGAAAAGCCGCTGAACATGCGACGCCAGCCTTCGGCAAAGCAGCGAATCTGCACGAAACGCGTGCGAATGGTAAAGAACAGACCCGTTCCCACCAACAAAAAGAGTAAAACGTAATTGGATAGATACCCGTTGATAGTTGTGACTACCCCGAGAGCAGCTGCCTCCATAATCCCTTCTTTCTTTCTGCAGCGCTAACTGCGGTTTTAGTCTCTGAAGAGGGATAAAGCAGGCACCACGATGCCACACGATCAACCCCAGCTCTGTCCTTTAGCCTGAGAGATTCGGCGACCAACCTGCGCGGGCGGCTCACCTTGCACCTTCGGCACTCATTCAAGAGTTCTCCAGAGCTTCCTCCGCACTCTGTTTCTCCGTCCATTGCGGAAATCCAAAGCGTTTCATAGGAAGGTAATGAATAATACGAAGATGGATTATGAGCATGTAACAATTCCAAAACAAGTGCGAAACAATTTGCTTGGGGGCGTGCGGTAGACTCCGCGCCGTAAACGGTAAAAGTGCGCTTGTTGTGCGGTGGCGAAGCAGCTGCATGGCTGCCGAGCTCGACAGCCATGCAAGCTGCGGCGCCATCGGGACGCCACCACGAAGCAGGCTGCGGCGCGCCACCGGCCACCGTCGTAAGCAGCAAAAAAGCGCCTCCGCCACACGGCAGAAGCGCTTTCTTGAAGTCGAAACAACGCACGGAAGGCACGTGCGGCCTTCGAGCACCGCCCGCGCGGTGTCTGCGGCAATCTGCGCTGCAGCCCACACGTCAACGCGATGCCTGCGGCCTTCCCGCGATCCTTTACGCGAAGTACGCCACGCCGCCTTCGATAAGCGGCTGGAAGTTGTTGCCCGGCACGTTCTTGTACAGACCCGCACCCGCGCGCTCGGAGTGGCCCATCTTGCCCAGCACGCGGCCATCGGGGCTGGTGATGCCTTCAATTGCCAGAATGGAGCCATTGGGGTTCACGTTCCAATCCATGGAAGGAACGCCCTGCTCATCAACATACTGCGTGGCAATCTGGCCCGCCGCCTTCAGCTGCTCAAGCAGCTCAGGCGAAATCACGAAGCGGCCTTCGCCGTGGCTGATCGCAATGTTGTGGACGTCGCCCACCTGGCAGCGCGAAAGCCAGGGGCTCAAATTCGACGCCACGCGCGTGCGCACCAAACGGCTCTGGTGACGGCCAATCTCGTTGAACGTAAGCGTGGGGCACGCATCGTCCATGGGACGGATGTCGCCATACGGCACCAGACCCAGCTTCACCAGCGCCTGGAAACCGTTGCAAATGCCCAGCATCAGGCCGTCACGGTTCTGCAGCAGATCACGCACAGCTTCGGTCACTTCCGGAGCGCGGAAGAACGCGGTGATGAACTTCGCAGAACCATCGGGCTCGTCGCCGCCAGAAAAACCGCCCGGCAGCATGACAATCTGGCTCTCGCGAATAAGCTGCGCCAGACGCTGCGTGCTTTCGGCAACGGCAGCAGGCGTCAAATTGTTGATAACGAACGTCGTAGCAGCGGCACCCGCGCGCTCGAACGCATGAGCGGTGTCATACTCGCAGTTCGTGCCCGGGAACACGGGAATAACCACGCGCGGCTGGGCAATCTTGCCGGAGAACACGTGCGGAGCGGCAGTCGTGTAGCTCACGGCCTCAACAGCTTCGCCCGCCTTGCGATACGGATACACCGGCTCAAGCTTGCCTTCCCAGGCTTCCTGCAGCTTGTCCAAGCACACGTGCGCGTCCCCCGCAGTAAGCACATAATCGCTGGTCGTTGTGCCAATTTCCAGCACACGCATCTCATTAGTAGACGCGGGCAAAGCAGCGTCCGGCGCCAGCTCCACCAAAAAGCTGCCATACGCGGGAACAAACAGCTTGTCGGCTGCGAAATCGCCCGCAAGCGTAACGCCCAACCGATTGCCAACGCACATCTTGAACAGGGCTTCTGCCAGGCAGCCATAGCCTGCCGTGGACACGGCCAGCGCGTCATGAGAAGCCGTAAGGGCCTCCACCGCGTCAAGCGCATCGAGCATGCCCTGGACCTGCGGCATAACGCCATCTTCCTGGTATGCCGGCGCAATCAGCACCACGCGGTTTCCTGCAGCCTTGAACTCGGAGGACACAATGCGGTCCACGTTTCCGCAGGCCGTGGCGAAGCTGATAAGCGTAGGCGGCACATCCAAGTTCTCAAAGCTGCCAGACATGGAGTCCTTGCCGCCAATGGAGCCAACGCCCAGGTCAACCTGCGCCATGAGCGAGCCCAGAAGCGACGCCGTAGGTTTGCCCCAGCGCGCGGGGTCTTCGCGCAAGCTGCCGAAGTATTCCTGGAACGTAAAGTATGCATCCTTGCGTGAGAAACCGGCCGCGATAAGCTTCGAGATGCTTTCCACAACGGCAATGTACGCGCCCACAAACTGGTTGCTCTCGGACAGATACGGGTTATAACCCCAGCTCATACCGCTGCACGTGGTGGTCTCGCCATCAACGGGAAGCTTTGCGACCATGGCCATGTTCGGCGTGAGCTGCGTTTTACCGCCAAACGGCATAAGCACCGTAGCCGCGCCGATCGTGCTGTCGAAGCGCTCGGAAAGGCCCTTGTTGGACGCCACGTTGATGTCTGTCAGAACGCCCGCCAGACGCTCTTCAAGCGAGGCGCCTTCCGTAGCGGCCCAGGCGGGAGCATACGCACCGCCCTGCTGCACGTGAACATCCATGCTCTTCGGTGCGCCGTTGCTGTTCAAGAACGCACGAGAAAGATCAACAATCGTATCGCTGTTCCAAGTCATACGCACGCGCGGCTCTTGCGTAACAACGGCAATCGGCGTGGCTTCCAGATTTTCCTCGTGCGCAAGCGCAATGAACGCGTCCACGTCTTCGGCGGCAAGCGCCACCGCCATGCGCTCTTGGCTCTCGGAAATGGCCAGCTCCGTGCCATCTAGGCCGTCGTATTTCTTCGTCACGCGATTCAGATCAATCTGCAAGCCATCGGCCAGCTCGCCCACGGCAACGGAAACACCACCCGCGCCAAAGTCGTTGCAGCGCTTGATCATGCGGCATGCATCGCCACGACGGAACAAACGCTGAATCTTACGTTCAACAGGCGCGTTGCCCTTCTGGACCTCGGCGCCGCACGTCTCAATGGAGCTCGCATCGTGCGCCTTGGAAGAGCCTGTGGCGCCGCCGATGCCGTCGCGACCCGTGCGGCCGCCCAAAAGGACAATGACATCCGTGGGAGCAGGCGTCTCGCGACGAACGTGGTCGGCCGGCGTGGCACCCACAACCGCGCCCACTTCCATGTGCTTTGCGGCATAACCGGGGTGATACACTTCGCTGACCTGGCCCGTTGCCAAGCCAATCTGGTTACCGTAGCTCGAATAGCCCGCAGCCGCCGTGGTTGCCAGCTTACGCTGCGGCAGCTTGCCGGAGATGGTCTCGGAAACCGGCACCAGCGGATCGGCGCAACCGGTCAAACGCATGGCCTGGTACACGT
>CAKTXN010000078.1 GCA_934630905.1 uncultured Eggerthellaceae bacterium | reverse complement strand
TCCACCGTGTTGGGATGATCGTATTCCGCCTGGGGAAGCGGCACAATGCTCACATCCATTCCCGCTTCTTGCGCCAAGGCGAAGGAATCGCGAATGCGCAGGTCATCGGTAGAAAGTCCCAGCATTCCCGCCACCAGCGCGCGGTCGGTGCCATGCCCCGAATACGTGTGCGCGAACGAGCCGTACAGCTTAAATGTAACGAACTTCGGCTGGGAGCCCACCAGCCTGCGCGCCATGGCGCTTATCGCAAGGGCGCCCGCGGTATGGGAGCTTGACGGGCCCACCATAATGGGGCCGATAATATCATGCAGGAGCATGTGAGGCATGGCTGTTTCCTTTCGCTTCTTTTCCCTGTCAGGATACTCTTTTTGCCGCCGGAATCGCGCGCGGCCCAACGAACGGGCAAATCTTTCGAGAGCGTGCTGCTGCGCCACCGGCCGGATAGGAGGGAAGACGCGGCCTTCGCGGCCTTCAGAGGGCATTCCGAAGAAAGACCCCTGGCGCAACCAGGGGTCTTACGGAGCACTATTTCATTGTAAGCAACAAGAAGCCGTTTTGGTTGCCAAGCGATTAAATGCTAAAGCTGCACTTCCGAGTTAAGATATCGATTAGCAACAGCGGCATCCGCCGGCAAGGGTTGAGCCGAACCGCGACGCTTTGGATAAATTGAGCGGGCCCCTAACAAAGGGGAGCATTATCAAAGCGGAGTCGTGAGACGAGCCCTTGCCAGCGGGTGTCCCGAAGCGCATCGCGGGGATTGTTGACAAAAGGTGGGGTAATTTGTCAACAAATCAGCTGCGATTGCCGGGAGCACCGCTGCCCGCGCCAGGAGCGCCCGCGGCCATGTCGCCTCCGCGGTCGCCGCCACGTCCGCCGCCCATGCCGCCACCTGCACCAAATCCGCTGGTCGTTGCCGTGGTCGAGGCAGTCAGCGCCGTTTCCGAGCTGCCGATCTTCACCGTAAGCGCGTCGCCTTCCGCTGCGCCGTCCGCACTTGCCAGAACCATCTGGAAGTCCTTTGTTGCTGTGAACGATGCAACCGCATTTCCTTGCGCATCCTGCAAAATGACGGTTTGACCTGCGCTTCCATTTGCCGAAGCCATCGCGAATGCTTGCGTGCCGCCCGTGAAGCTTTGCGCCATGCCGGTAGAACCCACCATGAGCACCGTGCCGCCTGTGATGGTTGCCGAGAAATCGTAATCGAAGAAGCTATCGGCATTGGACGTAGGACCCTCCACGATGAGCACACCGCCGCTCACCTCAACGCTTCCGTTGCTGTCAATACCATCACCACCTGCGGAAACGTACGTAGCGCCGCCGGTCACGACAACTTTGCAGGTCGAAGCACCCGCACTCGTGCCTTCAGACGCACCCAGAGCGCCACCCGCGCCCGCCGCAGCACCACCTGCGTCCGCATCGCCAGCCGCGTCCGCATCGCCAGCCGCGTCGGCATCGCTCGGGCTGCTCGCGCCGGCGCCACCCGCAGCGCCACCCGCACCTAGCCCGCTGGCACCACCCGCGCCCGCGCCCGCATCCGACCCGCCGGCGCCGCCGCGACCACCGCCGTCCATCGGCATGCCGCCTTCAAACGATGACCCACTTGCTGCATTGATGCCATCGTCGCTGGAAACAATACTTGTCGTGCCGCCGTCGATGCGCACCACCGCGCCTTCATAGCCCTCGTAGCACGTCAGGACATCCACCGTACCAGCAGTGATGCGCATGAGCGTTTCTGCATGAACAGCATCATCACCTGCGGAAATAGTGAAGTCACCGCCGTCAATGGCCACAAATCCGCAGCCCTCTTCGCTATCATTCGTGCTTTTCAGCGCATCTTCGCCGCACGTAATGTCAAACGTGCCATCGCAAATCTTCAGGCAATCCTTGCCATTCAGCGCATCCTCAACCGCATTGATCACGTATGCGCCACCCGTAATAACCAGGTCGTCTTTACTGCGCACGGCATGGCGATAATTGCCCGTTATGCTCAGCGAGCCCGTGCCGTTCATCGTCAAATCATCCTTGCTGAAAATGGTCGCCGTAGGCTCTTCGTCTTCATTGAGCACGTAATCCGAGCCATCCACCAGCGTGTTTTGCGTTCCATCGGCCAGCGTGATGAACGTCTTGTCGGCCGCCATAACGTAAATACAGGGGCCATCGCTATTGCTCATAGACACGCCGTTTAACACCAGCTGGCATTTTTCCTCCTTGTCAATGTTCACGTAAACGCACCCATCGGTCAGGCTTCCCTTAAGCACATACGTGCCCGCCTGCGTGATAGTCACATCGTTTTCGCTGATAGACACGCCGCTTACACTTTCATGCGTGTACGTTTCCGCAGACGACGCGTTATCGGCCAGCGTGACATACGTTGCCTGCGTAGCATCGTAGCTGGCATCCAAATCGCGCTTGCTGTACTCCAAATCATAGGCGCTCAGGTCATCGGTTGTCGCGGTACCACCCGCAGCACTTGTCACCGCAACGTCGCTTGCGCTCTCCGCGTCACCTGCGCCCGCCGCAGAGGCCGCAACGCATCCGCCCAGCGATGCCGCCAGCACCACACTCAGCGCGCAGCACACAGCACCCGTAGCTACCTGGGCAAATTGCCGTTTTTTCATCAGTGCCACCTCCCAGCACCTACAGCGAATCACGCGTCATCTGCGCGGGAACAAGTGCCACTTTCAGGTTGCCGTTATAGCAGCGCAACTCGTCTATCAGCTCTTTTACGCTTGCATCCACACGCAGCTTCATCAAATACGTCAAGTTGTACAAGCTACCCATGTTCGACGTTTGCACCTCAACGAGTTCGAAACTATCCGTGTAATGCTCCAGCACGGGCTCAAAAACGCCTTCGAACTCCAGATCTTCTGGCACGGTAAGATGCAGCTCGCGCTCCACCGTTTGCATGTGGCCGAACGGCGAAAGCACATACACCACATTCGCGATACCCATAATTACCGTGAACAGCACCGCCAAACTTAAATACCCCATACCTGTGGCCAGGCCAATCGCCATGGCGAAGAACACGCTGCCGATATCCTTCGCACTGCCGGGAATACTGCGGAAGCGCACCAAGTTGAACACGCCCATGACCGCAATGCCTGCACCCAAATTGCCGTTGACCAGGGTAATTACCGTTTGCACTACCAACGGTAACAACGCTAGCGTTACCACAAAATTGCGCGAATACTTGTGCCGGAACATGTAAATGAGCGCGCACGCCGCGCCTAAAACAAGCGAGGCTACGCTACATAGCAAAAATCCGCCCGTTGTTACGTTCGCAGCAACCGATTCTGTGCTGCCCAAAACTGAAGTAAACATGAGATCAAGCATGTTTCAGCTCCTTTTGCTCTTTTTCGTATGCCGTTCCATATTTCGAGAAGGAACGCGGATAGATCTGATTCTGAGAAAGCGCGTTGACCAGCCAAAATGGCATGCCGCCCCCTTGCTTGATTTCCATGAGCACCTGCCTGGGACGCAAAAGATCCATGGCGCGGCTGTCAATCTGGAAGGCAAAGGGGTCGCCCGCAGGATGCCCCGCACGTAGTTGGGAGTCAAATGTGATGCGCAGCGAACACCCCGGATTCCCCGGCTCGGCCCACGCGGTGCGCGTGCATTGCGTAACCATTGCAGGACGAATGCCCGGGTAACGCTGAAGGAACACCGCAATCTCGCGCGCTACCTGGCGTTCGTGCGGCTGCAGCGGTGCGGGCTCGGCGGCTGCGGCAAAAGCGAAGGCAGCTGCGGCAGCATCACCAGCGTCATCAGCAGAAACAATCGCGTGGGCGCCCCGCGCGGCTGCAACGAGCTCCTTCTCTCCGCCTCCCGCGGGGAACAGCGCACACGCCTCATCGATGTCCATGCCGGACAAAAATGCACGCGCCGCATCTGTAGAAAGCGCCAACCTGCGCTTATATACCACGCCGCGGTACTTCTTCTTCAGCTCCACGAACACTTGGTCGGAAACGGGGGCAATGCATCCGTTAGGCTGAGCAATGCCATACGAACGCACGCGCAGCTTCTCTTTGTAGAGCGGCTTTTCCAGCGAACGGCTGATCAGCTGGTTTTCGGGGGTGTCGAAGTAAAGGCTGCTCACCACCGTTTTCGGATAATCGTCGGGCTGCAAAAACTGCTGCGCGCACATCAACATCATGCGATATTGCTCCGCGCTTAAACAATATTTCTTCTCAACGCGCTTGAACGTTGCTGCATATGCTTCCATAATTCGTCCTTTCGCCTGCGTTTTATCTCTTGTTTTGGTTTTCCGCCTCTGCAACCCTGCGTTGCGCTTGGATTGCACCGGCTCTTGACTTCGCTTCGGTCTTAGCTCTTGCTTGCGCCCTGCAGTTCGCGCCGCAAAAACGTAAAAGCTTGTCCTTTCAACGTCCCCCATGCTAAAAACCGCAGTTGAAAGAATCCTTAAACACCGGCCAAACCGCCAAAACCTTTAAGAAAACTTTCAGTGCGCACGCTACAATGGAAAGCAAAACAAGATGTAAGCGAAAACGACAGAAAGGGCTTGACGTGCAGATTCTCATTGTTGAAGACGACAAGAAGCTGGCGCTGGCGCTCAAGCAAATATTGGTGGAAGCCGATTACCAGGTAGACGCCGTGCACAATGGCCAGTCCGGCCTGGATTACGGGCTTTCGGGCATCTATGATGTGATCATTTTGGACGTGATGCTGCCGAAGATGGACGGCTTCGAGGTCGCGAAGGAACTGCGCCGCAACCACGTTGACACGCCCATCTTGCTGCTGACCGCGCGCGACGCCGTGCGCGACAAGATTGTGGGTCTTGATTCCGGCGCCGATGACTACATGACCAAGCCGTTCAGTCCCGCCGAGCTGCTGGCGCATCTGCGCGCGCTTCTTCGCCGCCAGGGACAGGTGGTTTTCGAAACTGTCACCTTCGGCGATTTAACGCTCAACTTGGAAAGCCACGATTTGACCTGCGGCGATAAGTCAATCCACTTGGGTTTCAAGGAGTTCTCGCTGGCACGCATTCTGCTGTCCAACCCCACGCAAGTGCTGTCGAAAGAGCAGCTGCTCGCGAAAGTTTGGGGCGTAGAGAGCACAGCCGTTGACAACAACGTGGAAGCATACATTTCGTTTCTGCGGAAGAAGTTCCGCTTTGTGGGCTCGCGCGTGACCATTGAATCGCTGCGCAAAACGGGTTACCGCCTGAACCTGGGCGAAGACAGCGGCGGAAGCGATGCAGCTGGCGCTGATACAACCGCCCGCTAGCGCCCACTCACGCTGCAGACGCCGCAGACGCCGCTGGCGAGCAACACCTTCCCCACAACCGTAACCGCCGCCGAACACGAAAGGCACCACACCATGACCGCGCACACCGAAAAAAACCTGCTCTCCAAGCTGCACTTGAAGTTCACCGCAATCATCTGCGGCGTGGCGGCGCTTATTTTGATGGTTTCCTTCGCGTATATTGCCTGGTCAAACCAAAATCAGAGAATTGCATCGATGTATGTTGAACTCAACGCCGCCCTGGAAACCGTCATAACAAAAGGACCGCGCGACCTGGACCCACCCGCCGAAGGAGCCAAACCGCCGCGCATCGGCGACAAAAAAGAGGTCTCGTGGGCGTTTCCTATCGCGCTCTACATTGCACGAGAGAATGACGGCGATATCTCCGTCATTAACATCAACCGCTTCTCCACCGCCATTGTTGACGACGACACGCTGCAATCCATCTTGGAGTCCACGTTCTTTTCATCGGATGACCAGGGATTTTTAGCGGACGCAGGACTCTATTACAAGAAAATCACGCGCGAGGACGGCTCCGTATGCTACGCTTTCGCCGACCGCATGATTGTGGAAGACACCGCAAACCTAAACCGTTCACTTGCGATGGTTGGGATTGCTATCATGCTTTTGGTGCTGGCGCTGGCCTGGGCGTTTTCCCGCTGGGCGCTGCGACCGGTTCAGCGCGCGTGGGACAGCCAGCAGCAGTTTATCGCCGACGCGTCGCACGAGATGAAAACGCCGCTTACCGTGATTATGGCAAACGCATCCATTGCACTGAAAAAGCCGCAAGCAACCATCGCAGAACAAAGCCAGTGGATCGAAGGCATTCAGGACGAGGCACAAAACATGGAACACCTGGTGCTTGACATGTTGGCGCTGGCTCAACCGGAAAACGCCGCGAAACAGCAGGCGGCTGCAGAAAACGTCAACATGAGCGAAATGGCCGAGCGTGCATCGCTACAGTTCGAGGCCCTGGCGTTTGAGCGCGGCGTCATGCTGGAAGACAATATTGATCCCAACGTGATTGTTGCAGGCGACCCCACAAAGCTCCAGCGCTTGATTGGCACGCTGGTTGATAACGCGTGCAAGTACGCCGAAAAGGATACTAGCATTAGCGTTTCCCTTAAAGCCGCTGGTCATCATTGCATTTTGAGCGTTCATAACTGGGGCAGCCCCATTGACCCTGAAGATATCCCGCACGTGTTCGATCGTTTTTATCGCAGCGACAAATCGCGTGACCGAAGCAACAACGACGGCGAACACAGCTTTGGCCTGGGATTGGCCATTGCCCAGAAAATCGTGCAGCAACATGGCGGCGAATTGAGCGTTGTCAGCTCCGCCGAGGATGGCACCACGTTTACCGCACGCCTCCCCCGCGTTGAAGGTTAGGTGTGCAGACGCGACTTCAAATGCGCCTTCTCTTCGCGAATAGAGAAGGCAGGGGGAAGCGAAACCCTGCTTCACATTTTGCGGATGCCAACATAGCAAGGCTCACATCAAGGGGCGGACCTTGCTTCAGCGCTTCACTGACCCCACTTGTTGAAAAAGTGGGGCCAAATGCGGGCTAATCGACGATAAGTGGTGGTCAGTACGCTTGAATCCGCCCCTCTTAGACGCTTTGACAAACCACCTGAAAAATCGCCTTGACAAAACCCCAGGTCAAACAAATACCGACTTGAAGCGTGTATCAACTCCGAGACTTTCCGAAGAAGCAAACCACCATTTATCGTCGATTTGCCCGAATTCAAGGGCCAATTTCCAACAAGCAATCCCTCGGAAGGCGGAATCGCAACGAAGCGAGCGGAGCATGCGGACGGCAGAGCGCGGGGAACAGCGGGCGAAGAAGCACCGGAAAAGCGGGGAAAGCCAGAGCAGAAGCGGTGCTCAACGCAAACAAGGTTGCGGCGCGCCCGAGCAAGACGCTCCGAACACAACCGAAACAAAACAGGCATCGCATGAGATGCCCGTTGCAAAAGCGTTATACAAGAAAACGCGCGGACACGCAGCGCATGTCCGAAGAATCAACGCACAGCTAGCAGCTAGAACATCATGAACAGATTCGCCAGCGCCCAGCCGATAAAGCCGCAGCACGGGAACGTTAGAATCCAGGCTTTCACCATATTACCGGCAATGTCCCACTTCACCTCGCGCGCGTTTCTGCTGGCGCCCACGCCCATGATAGCGCTGGTGGAGCAATGGCTTGTGGAAACGGGCATGCCGGTAAGCGTAGAAATCAGAAGCGTGATGGCGGTGCTGGCGGAAGCGGCAACACCCTGGTATTTATCGAGCTTGACCATGTCCATGGCAACCGACTTGATAATGCGCTTGCCGCCGATGAGCGTGCCCAGCGAGATAGCAGCGGAGCACAGAATCATGAGCCACAACGGGAAGCTGGTGCCCGTTGTGTCTTCGATGCCAAAGCTCAGCATGAAGCCCAAAAGCGCAATGGACATGAATTTTTGACCATCTTGCGCGCCATGCAGGCCCGACAAAATAACGGCACACACATCCATAACGCCCGTGCAAATCTTATTGCTTCTGCGGCGATCGCAGCGCGCGAACAGCTTTTCAATCAAACGCACGGCAAGCCAACCCAGCGCAAAACCTGCGAACA
>CAKTXN010000077.1 GCA_934630905.1 uncultured Eggerthellaceae bacterium | reverse complement strand
AGACGAAGCCGTCGATGTCGAAGGCCCAGCGACCGCAGTGGGGATGCGGGTTGGGGGAGCGTGTCCCGTCGAGAAGGGACTGGGCTTTGAGGCTGAGGTAGCGATACCCCGAGCCATGGGAAGACGTGAGGTCGTTATCTAAACCCTCAAGGTCTACTGGAGATAGACACAGGGCGGCTGACCTCACCTCCCATGCCTCTGTACCGAAAGCCTCAATCATCAAAAACAGCCTCTCTCGAGGCTGCGAATACACGTGGAGCACAGCAAAACACAACAGCACACTCGCGTGTGCTATCATGCAGACGTGCTATAGCGTTGTTCTCGCAGCTGGTTGGAGTTTGCGACTAGGCCGCAGGTGCTGGTAACACCTACGACGCAACGAATTATAGCAGGTACTAGCAGCCAGTTTGTTCATGAGGCCACCGTGCTCGTGATCAAGCTGGCTGTTTTCGTTTATGAACGCAAAGCTGCTTTGGTTTGGCGAAAGCCTTACGACACCTCACGTCAAAAACGCCTTTTCGTAAACGCTTTTACGTGTACTGTTTATGTAGGAATTATGACCCGTAAAGAGTTTTCGTCTATGACGTCAACGCGATGATTGCCACTGTTTTACGGCAACGGCTGACGAAAATCAGACAGTATGGGATGCCGTAAAGCAGAACGTTATTGACGTAAACACCTTTTACATGGCTATTTACCTGGTACTTTAATGCGCCGCTGACATACATGTTGCAAATGTTTGATGTGACGACGCTCTTGCGCTCACATCAATTGATGAAAACGACTCGCTTACGGATGGGCCGGTTAACGATCGCGGGACTCAGACAAATTTCAATCGGAGTGCGCCTGGAGAAGGCGAGGCGAATCCAACTTCGGCCGTTACCGGCAGCCATATTTGGACAAAACTCTAACCCTAAAGCCTCAAGTAAAGATTATTTCGCACTGCGAATCTATGCCTTGAGGCATGCATCGGCTCTCAAATGTGGCTCATTCGGTCTAAAATCGCCCTTTCGGATTCCTCCAGACATCCCTCTCCCGTGATCGCTTGCACCCTTCCTCCGTGCCGCATTGCGGACTGCCGTTTGCCAAAACCTTGCTATTCGCCCATTTTTGGCAAGAGCCATATCTGCCCGATTAAGAACAAATGTTCGTATATATCTGACGCCCCACTTTCTCCGATGGCGGATCTTTTTCGCGTCATGCTGAGCCCCAAAGGGTACGATGCGTCATGAAATCGCGCGCCCTACCGGTGCGCGTACGGGATGGAAGGAGTCTTCATGGCAGACAAAAAGCTCGTGGCCTACTTCTCTGCAAACGGCGGAACTACGAAGGCGATGGCGGAGCGCCTCGCGCATGCGGTGGGAGCCGACGTGTACGAGATTGCCCCCGCGGTGCCCTACACCGAGGCGGACCTTGACTGGCGCGACGAGACCTCGCGCAGCACTCTCGAGATGAACGATCCGTCCTCGCGCCCGGCCATTGCGGGCGAACTTCCCGACCTGTCGGGCTACGGCGAGGTCTTCATCGGCTTCCCGATTTGGTGGTACGTGGCGCCTACGATCGTCGACACGTTCGTTGAGGGCGCGGACCTTGCGGGCAAGAAAATCGCCCTCTTCGCCACGTCCGGTGAAAGCGACATGGGCAAGAGCCAAGAGGTCCTGGAGCCCCTGGCGCCTGCCGCCGAGTGGGTCGGCTCGAAGCGTTTCGAGGCCGACGCGAGCGAGGCGACCCTCAAGGCTTGGGCCGAGGAGTTGGGCCTGTAGGTCTCTCCGCTGGGTCACATACCGCATGCGCCGAAGGGCGCCGTGGGTCGCACGCATGCGTCCCCGGCGCCCTTCTTGGTTCTAGTTGGTTTCAACTCACGAGGGTCATTTGCGACCGCGCGGCATTCCGACTCACGCTATGTCGGTCCGCCCAATTCTCTCGAGTCGCCGCTTTGCGTAGTGGTCGGCGAGAGCTTCTGGACAATCGTCGCGTGCGCCTATCGATTCGCGCCGCCGTCGCAGCCGTATCTCTTGGCAAGGATGCTCTTCATCTCTCGGCGGCTGGCGAACACCTGAGCCTTGCCTTCGTAGTGCATGTCGAGCATGCCGCGCTCCACGAGCGTGGTGAGGTCTTGGCGCGCGGTGGAGTAGGCAAGGTCGTAGCGCTTCTTGTGCTCGTCGATGCGCACCGTAGTGCCCGGCACAAGAATGGCTCGCCTGAGAACCTCGCGCTGGCGGTGGTTGAAGGCATGGTCGTTGGCGAGGTGGGTCAGCAGCGCGTCATCTTGCGCTTTGAGGCGGAAGATGAGCTCCTCGAGTTTGCGCACTTCTGTCAGAAGGAGACGCGTGCATGACTCCCAGTACACTGTCCAATCGCGCTCGAACTCGGTGACGTTGCCTGACTCGTGATAGGCGGCAACTCCCTCGCACGTGAAGTTGCCATGCTTCCACGCGAGCGTGATGCTCGACGACGGCACGTAGGCGAACGCGGGGTACCCGGTTTGCTTCATATGAAGACGCGAAAGCAGGCTGCCCAGGATGTAGTTGCAGCATGGATAAGGCGCCGTTTTCCAGAACTTGCAGATGAGCCTTTGCGAGAGGACGATGGGGTGCTCGGCAGGGTCGACGAGCTCTCCTGCGGCCATGGCGCAAATCTGCCGCAGGGCCTCGTCGTGCGGGATGGGGTCGTCTGGCCACTCGTCACCCCAGGGGATATATGTTCCGAGCTTGCTCGTGTCGATGCCGGCCGTGAGCTCTTCGTACATGCTTTGCACGAGTTCTGGCGTGATGCGGGCGAAGTCCTCGTCGATGATGCGCGACAGCAGCCCATGGGTGTTTACCACGAGCCGCTCGACCGGGCTTGCGGGCTCTTGCTCTGCGGCAATGAGGGCGCGTGCCGTCTCGTAATCGACGTCCAGGCCGTCGCACTCCAGGGCCGCCACGGCCTCCTCGATGAGGGTGCGCACGATGAAGCGGCGGCCGTGGCGCTCGGCCAATGCGGCGTCGAGACGCGACCCCGCACAGGTGCTCAGCTCAAGATCGCGCAGTGTTTTCATGAGCCTGTGAGTGGGTGTGAACCATGAATCGACGGCGTGACTGTGTGTATAAACTACGTCGTAATAATGGATAGCCTGAGGCCGTCGAATGGCGGTGAGAACACCCCAGACCTCATCGGCGTCGAAACCTTTGGGCATCTCAAGCTCGTTGAAATCCTTGCGCAGGACGCCATGGTCGGCCATGAGTGAGAGCAGCTCCGCAAAGCGCGGCACAGCAATGAGCGACCATAAACCCGCGGTTTCTCGGGCGCCTGCACGAGGCGCGCAGATTGATTCGGGGTAGTAGCGGCGACTGGCATCTTCCGTTGGTGACAGGGGTTGGCGCGCAGCCTCATGTCCGGCTGCGCTTGGGGAAGGGGCAAGAGCCACGGCCCGTTCGCGCTGATTGTCAGGGCATCCCGTGCTTGCCAGGTGTCCAGAGTTGCTTTCGGCTCCGTTGCCATCGCTGAGCATTGCGCTCCCCCTTGTGCCGGCCTTGATATATAGGCAGATGATAGAAAGCAGACATCTGCCATTTTCTCACGGTGCCTGCTTTTTGTCTGCGCAGGCGTTGAAAGAACCTATCGATTATCGATAGGTGATAAGCCCCCGGTGAGCAGCTGGGTCGCGGGATTCTCCCGACCGACAGCGCGAGTGCGTTGTTATGCCAGGTAGATGTGCTGCCCTCATACCGTCTCAAGCGCCTTGTGATGTCCGTTTCTGTCCGCCTTCAAGTATCGAAATCCGCGATTTACGTTCTTTCGCTACCGTCGAATAATGGGCGGCGCAAGGGACAAACAAGGCGTAAATCGAGCAAGGAAATCAATATCATCCCAGCTAGATGCCGCTTTTTTTGTCCCATATAAGACTGATGCGAGCCAAACGCCCGCATGTCGGAGAAAAGGGGAGCAAACATGTTCGATCTGTCGATGAAGCGTTCTCAGTTCCTGTGCGCAGCTGGTGTTGCCGCCGCGAGCACGGCGCTTGCCGGTGCAGCCCATGTCGCCTTGGCCAACGAAGCGGCTGATGGTGAGGCATGGGATTACGAGACCGACGTTGTGGTGTGCGGCTGCGGTACGAGCGGTGCCCCTGCCGCCATCGCGGCGGCCGACGCCGGCGCCCAGGTCATCGTTATCGAGAAGATGGACTGGCTCGGCGGTGAGATGCGTCGCTGCGGCGGCGGTGTGGCAGGCGCCGGCACCAAGGTGCAGGCGGCTCTCGGTGTCGAGGACAACGCCGACGACTTCTACGATTACCTCATGGCCATTGGCGGCTCCGAGGTCGACCCTGATATGGTGCGCGTCGTGGCTGACAATGCCGCCCCCACCGTCGACTGGATCATTGACGACCTGGGTGGCCAGCCCGTTGACCAGTGGCACTTCTGCGGTGGCGACGAGGGCCTCGAGAACCTTATGGACGCTGGCCTCAACATCGGCACCGACCCGGCCAATTACACCGACAACGGCATGACCCCTATTGCTCGCTGCCACTGGTTTGACGCCGACCCCGACGATCCTTTCCACGGGGACTCCGACAAGGGCCTGTGCACCTATCCCGGTGGTACCGGCCTGTGGAAGACTTTCGAGAAGGCCATCGAGGCTCGCGAGGCCATCCAGACCATGACCTCCACTGCGCTCGTGTCGTTTGTGTCCGACGAGAGCGGTGTTACCGGCGTTGTGGCCGAGCAGGACGGCAAGCAGGTTCGTATCAAGGCGAACAAGGGCGTCGTCCTTGCCACGGGCAACTGGGGCTCCAACCACGAGATGATGCTCAACTACACTGGCCATGATTTTGAGGAGAACGCCTGGGGCGGCCTGGGCCTCGACATTGCGGGCGAGAACGACGGCTCTGGCGTGAAGGCCGCTCTTGCTCTGGGGTGCGACCTCAAGTTTCCCTACGTGTATCCCGAGGGTGCCGCCATTGTCTACTCGTGGAACCTCGGCGGCCTCAAGGGCGACACCGAGACCCGTGCCATCGACGTGAACGGCGAGGTTATCCCGCACCTGTTCGTTGCGAGCATGGCTCTGGGCGGCGTGCTGGGCAGCAAGTATCCGCTGTGCGGCATCTCGGTGGTGCGCAACATCCTCTTCGGTCGCATTGCGGGCGAGCAGGCGGCGGCTCTGTAAAACCTGGTCTTATCGGTCAAATCCGTAACCGAATCAAATTTGTCACATAAGAAAGGAATCACAATGTCTACCAGCATGAACCGTGCGCAGTTCCTCAAGTTTGCCGGTGCCACCGCCGCAGCCACCGCCTTTGCCGGTGCCTCGAGCGCCCTGGCCGACGTGGCTGTGCCTGATATCGCGTGGGACGAGGAGGCCGACGTCGTCGTGTGCGGTTGCGGCACTGCTGGCGCCCCCGCTGCCATCGAGGCCGCCGAAGCCGGCTGCAGCGTGTATATGTTCGAGAAGAAGGACTGGATCGGCGGCTGCATGCGTCGCTGCGGCGGCGGCTTCATGGCTGCCGGCACCAACGTCCAGGCCAAGCTTGGCATCGACGACACGCCTGAGATGATGTGCGACTATCTCACCGCCCTGGCCGGCGACTACGGCGACGCCGAGCTCATCAAGACCTACTGCGACAACGCCGCCCCCACGTTCGAGTGGATCATCGCTCCCGCCGAGGAGGGCGGCCTGGGTGGCGAGCCGCTCGACGAGTGGGAGTTCGCCAGCGAGGACGAGGGCTCCAAGATGTGGATCGGGCCTGGCCTCAACATTGGCGGTACGCCTGTTTACTACGACGATCTCGGCCTGTCCGACGAGTACCGTCCGCGCTGCCACTGGTTCAAGCCGAACATGGACGATGTCGACCCCGGCGATCGCCTCTATGCCTTCTATGGCGAGGGCGAGGACAAGTGGGGCGAGGCCCAGGGCGGCACGGGCCTGTGGAAGCCCTTCTCCGACAAGCTCGACGAGCTGGGCATCGAGGTCGCCACTGAGACCGAACTTACCGGCCTCATCCAGGACCGCCAGACCAAGGAGATCCTGGGCGTGACCGTGCTGCAGGGCGGCCAGGAGAAGAACATCAAGGCCAACAAGGGCGTTGTGCTCGCAACGGGCGGTTTCTCCAACGGCGCCGACATCGCCCCTCAGTTTACCGGCCAGGCCTACGTCGCTCCCACCGAGCAGCAGAGCCAGACGGGTGGCTACATCGAGGGTCAGGCCGACGGTGCCGCCCTCAAGGCCGGTCTCGCCGCGGGCGCCGCGGTGTCCTACCCGGTGCTCGGCAACAACGGCGGCCTGCGCATCTCCACGAACGCTGAGGTCCTCGGCTGGGACGGCGAGCCCCTGGGCCGCCTGTATGCCGCCGGCCGTGTCGCAGGCGGCTATGCAGGCGAGTCCTACCCCTCCTGCGGTTTCTACATCGGCACGGGCATCGTCTTCGGCCGTATCGCCGGTCAGCAGGCTGCGGCTCTCGAGAACTGGGCGTAGTCGACATTATTGCAACTGGTAGAAACGATACGAAATCAATTGCGTGTCGTTTACACAGGTAGTGCATCGGTTGCTGGGCATGCTTGCTCCGGCGCAGATACGTTGAAGGAACGTCCCGTGTGTCTGGTTGGCATGCGGGACGTTTTTGTCTTTTACCTTGCGCTCGCGCCTGTCGGGCACCGGATTGCAGGGCGGGTATGCGTGCTGCTTTCGGGTGGACGGCTTCACCTCCCTCGGCCTTTGCGCGGTATACTCACCGCACCAACAAGCTGAGGAAGAAGGGTGTCTCTGCCATGCCGTTTTCCATTGTTCGCAACGACATTGCACGCGTGAAGGCCGACGTCATCGTGAACGCGGCAAACGAGAGGCTGCTTGCCGGCGGCGGCGTGTGCGGGGCCATCTTCAAGGCTGCGGGTACCGAGGCGCTTGCGGCCGCGTGCGCTGCCGTGACTCCCTGCCCGACGGGGCACGCCGTCTCCACGCCGGCGTTTGGCCTCGATGCCCGCTGGGTCGTCCATGCGGTGGGCCCGCGTTGGGTTGACGGCCATCATGGCGAGGAGGCGCTTCTCCGCGGCGCCTACCGTAGTGCGTTGGAGCTGGCGGTGAGCCTGGGGGCGACAAGCGTCGCCCTGCCGCTCCTTTCGGCCGGTTTGTTTGGGTATCCACCGGCTGCCGCGTTCGAGGTTGCCTGCTCGGAGGTGCGAGCCTTCCTTGCGCGTGACGTGGCGCACGTCGCCGACGCCGAGATGGACGTTTCCCTCGTGGTGTTCGACCGGGCGGCGTTTGCGGCAAGCCTTGAGGCATACGACGAGGTAGAGGCCCTCATCGACGACACGTACGCCGCAGCCGCGCCGCGCCGGGCCATGTTCGACCTCCGGCGCTCCATACCCGTGTGCGAGGCCGAACCGGCGTCAGACGGGCTGTATGCGCCCCATGCCGCAGGTGCGGTGAGCGAGGATGAAATCGCCGGGCTGCTCGAGAGCCTCGACGCCTCCTTCTCCGAGACGCTCCTGCAGCTCATCGACGCGCGCGGCCTTGCCGACGCCGACGTGTACAAGCGGGCGAACATCTCGCGCCAGCTGTTCTCGAAAATCCGGCATGACCACAACTACCGCCCCACCAAGCAGACCGCCGTCGCCTTCGCCGTGGCGCTCGAGCTCGACCTTGATCAGGCGCAAGACCTGCTTTCGCGGGCGGGCCTTGCGCTCTCTGCGTCGAACAAGTTCGACGTCATCGTGATGTATTTCATCAATAGAAATTGTTACGATATCTACAAGCTCAACGCCATGCTTTTCGCGTTCGACCAGCCACTTTTGGGTTCGATGTAGCCGAGCTCGGAGTGTACGCTGGTCTTGGAGCAAGCGTCTAGCAGGTGGGTTTTCACGGTGTTCTTGGAGAGGATAATCTCCCCAGCGATGCGCCCGTGCCTCGGCGCTCCTCAGTCATAGGCTTCTCCGACCTTGACCGGCTCGTTTGCTAGAGAGAGCACTGCCCGCTTCGATGCCCTGGCCAGGGG
>CAKTXN010000076.1 GCA_934630905.1 uncultured Eggerthellaceae bacterium | reverse complement strand
GGCTTGCGCCGCCGCTGTGGTATTATCCCTGGAGTATTGACCCCAATTTTGTAAGGGTATTTATTATGCACCAATCATTTGCAAGCAAAAAAACGTTCGCGAAGGCCACGCTGAGTGCAACGCTTGCGCTCCTTTTGGCTTTGGCGCTTCCCTTCTCTGCATTTGCAACGCCGGGCGACGACAAACAGGCCGAAGCCAATGCCGCCTACGCGCAACTGACTGAGAAGCAGGAATTCTTAGACACCGCATCGAACAACTGGGTGGAAGCCGTCGCCGAACAAGAAGCCGCCGAAGCGGCCGTTCAGGAAGCCCAAGATCGCATTGATGCCGCAACGCAACGCATTGCCAAGCTTCAGGAGCTCATGGGCACGCGCGCACGCACGATGTATCGCTCCGGCAACTTGACCGTTATCGACCTGCTGTTCGGCGCTACATCCTTCGAGGAATTCGCGAACAACTGGGATTTTTTGGCTATTTTGAATCAAAACGATGCCGACATGATTTCCGAAACGAAAGATCTGAAGGCTGAAATCGAAGCTCAGAAAATCGTTTTGGTTGAGCAGCAAGAAATTGCCACGCAGAAGGCAAAGGAAGCCGAAGAGATCAAAAACGAAGCCGAATCCGTTGTTGCCGAGATGCAGGCCATCTATGACAACTTGAGCGCCGAGGCCGCTGAGCTGCTTGCCGAAGAGCAAGCCGCACGCGACGCTGCTGCGCTGGAGGAATGGAACAACAACCAGAACAATGATTCCGACGGCGACAGCGACAATGGTGGCGGCTCTTCCTCGGGCGACACGAATAACAGCTACTCCGGACGTGCCGATGCAGGATCGACTGTGGGACGCGCATGGGCTCTGTACAACGAAGGCACGAACACATACGTGTGGGGCGGCGTTGGCCCGACCGGCTTTGACTGCTCTGGCTTCGTGAGCTACTGCCTGACCGGCAACTACAGCCGCCTGGGCACCACCTACACGTTCCTGGGCTACACCGAAGTGTCCGACCCGCAGCCGGGTGACATTGCCGTGAACAGCGGTCACTGCGGCATCTACATTGGCGGCGGCCAGATGATTCACGCCGCAAGCCCCGGCCAGGGCATTGTTGTTGGCCCGATTCAGGGCGGCATGACGTTCCATCGCTGGTAATCGCCGATAGTTCTAAGCCCGCAAACGGAAAAAAATATTTATGCACACGAAGGGGGCGCTGCATTTGCAGAGTCCCCCTTCTCTTTTCCACCTTAGCAGAAATGATTTCACGTTCGGCATCGATAGACCGCGCAATCCATGGTAAGCGTCGCAGGTACGCATAGACCTTCCATAAACGCTTTATTTTATTCTGTAAATTGCAAAAGAAGAAGCAGGTGAGCGGCGCAAAGCGGGAAGAATCGAGCCGAACTGCGACGCCTCGAACAAGTGGCATGGGCTGCGGTCAAAGAGAAGCATTGGCCGGGCAGAAGGCGCGGGGTGGGAAGAATCAAGCCGAACTGCGACGCTTCGAGTAAGCGGAGAGAGTGCGACCAAGAAGAAGCATTGACCAGCAGAAGGCGCGGGGTGGGAAGAATCGAGCCGAACTGCGACGCTTTGGATAAGTTGAGCGAGCTACAGCCAAGGAGAAGCATCATCCAAGCGGAGTCGTGAGGCGAGTTCTTCCCGCCACGCGCTTACCGCTTCATCTTCTAAGCCCACGCCTTCCCCACGCGCCTTCCGCTTCGCCTTCCCAGCCCGCGCCTGCGTTGCGCCCCTTCGCAAGCTCTACGAAAGCGGCTTCCAATCGGAACCAAGCACAACCAGAACTTCGGTGTCGAACGTGTAGCCGTTGATGCCATTCACCACGCGCCCGGTGCCCAGCGCCTGCACAACCGCTTCGCATGCTTCTTTATACGCGGGATCAAGGTAGATGACCAGCGTTTCCGTGTACACGTAGCTATCGGCATTACCTGTTTCGGCCACCGCAAAGCCTGCATCGGTCAGGATTTGCGCCAGCGACGTGGCACCGCCCGTCATGCCTGAGCCGTTGCGAACCGTAATCTCGAACGACTCTTTGTCGACAGAAGCCACTTGGCTCTGCTGCGTCAAAACGGAAGGATCGGAGCCTTCGTCCACCTTTGCCATAAGATTCGTCACACTTGACGCCGTGGGATAGAAAAGCTTTGCGGTGTATCCATGAGCCGTGGAGCTTTGCTCGGAACCCTCGATCTGCGCAACGTAAATCGCGCTGCCATTAGTGCCTTGCAGCTCATCCAAAAAGCCCTGAAGTTCATGCGCCGACATATCGGTGACCAGGTGCGACGCTAAATCGTCAAGCTTTCCATCAAGAACGAAGCCACCATCATTCGCAAAAAAGCGCGTCGCAAATGCCTGTGCAAATTCAAGCTGGCAAGCCATCTGCGTTTCAACGCCCTTCTTGTAGTTGGATGCCGCTAAATACACGGCAGCCGAAGCGCCGTCGAGTGTTTGCTCGCCTACGGAAAGATAGATGCTTCCCGCTTGCGGATCGTCCACGACCTCCTTCACGGAAACGGGCACGCCACCCAAGTCATCGACGATTCTCACGAAACCCGCTTTATCGATGTGCAGGTAATGGGAGATTTTCACGCCCGTAAGCGACGACACCGCATTCACGGCGCTCGATGCGCCCGCAGAAGCTAAAACGGAAGACAACGACACCTGGGAGTCCCCCGTTGCCACTTTCAAGTTGCCCGGAATGACCACCAGCGTGATTTGCTTGGTTGACTGATCAAGGCGCGCAAGCAGCATGGCGTCAATGTTGTTGTTGCCGTTCGTATCATTCAAATCGGCCGTGAGAAGCGTGTAGAACGGCTGGCCTTGCTCTTGAGCGGTCAGCGAAGCGGACAGACCGTCATCGCTTCCCGCGGCAAGACGCGCATCAACCGAAGCGAAGAATGCGAAGTGCGCAGCCGCAGCGCCAATACCCGCAATTAAAAGCAGCGCCACCAGGATAAATCCCGCACGCTTCATGCTTGATTTGCGCTGGATTTCCTGTCCGAAGTTGCGGCGATTCATACGGCGAGAATACGCGCCCACGCTTTCGCCCGACATGGTAGTCGGCGTAATCTGATCAACGTATCCCCTGTTCGCGCGCTTAGCCTGGCGGCGGCTGGATATATTTGCGGCAGCGGCATTTCCCGAATGGCGCGACATATTTTCTACGTGCGGCACCACGCCCGATGCGGCGCGCCGCGCAGAACCCGGCACCGCGCCATTCGAGGCGCCGTGATGCGTTCCGTACGTGTTCGAGCGAATCTGCTCCGATGTTTTACGCGACTGAGCAGCGTTAACGGTGCGACGCGATGCATGCGCAGCAGCACGACTCGCACCGCGATCGGCGCCACGGGCACCGCGCTCCGCGCCACGGCTGGAGCTGCGGGCTGATGCGCGATAGGACCCGCGCTCACCGCCGCGCCCCGGCAAACGCTCGGGCCCACGACGAGAAGACCGCGATGACCGGGATGTGTTGTTGTCGTCGGAGAATGCCACGTAAAACCCGCTTCGCCCTAGGATCGCTTGCTACACAACTTTGCGCGCAACCGATGCGCCCAAGGATGCAAGTTTGCCCACGTAATCCTCGTAACCGCGGTCGATGTGCTCAAGCCCACGCACGATTGTCTCGCCTTCCGCAACAATGCCCGCCAAAACCAGCGCAGCACCGGCACGCAAGTCAGTCGAAGACACCGGCGCGCCCTGAAGTGCAGGAACGCCGCATACCATAGCATGATGATCCTCGATAGTGATATCAGCACCCATGCGCATGAGCTCGGCTGCAAACATGAAACGATTCTCAAAAACGTTTTCCGTAATCACCGAGTTACCCTGAGCTAACGCTGCCAACAGCATAAACTGCGCTTGCAGATCGGTCGGGAAACCGGGGTGAGGAAGCGTTTGAATATCCGTGCAGTGCAGCGGCTCGGTGCGCGCGACCGTAATGGAGTCTTCCGTGGTACTTACCGTGCAACCGAACGAATCCAACTTCACCATGGCCATGCGCAAAAACGAAGGATCAATACCCGTCACCGTTACGGGACCACCCGTAAGAGCACCGCCGGCAAGGAACGTGCCCGCCTCAATGCGGTCGCCCACCGTGGTGTGCTCGCACGGATGCATATCCTGCAAGGAAACGCCTTCCACCGTAATGGTGGAGGTGCCACCGCCCGAAACACGCGCACCCATAGCGTTGAGCATATTGCACAAGTCAACAATCTCCGGTTCGCGCGCGGCGTTGTCGATAACGGTTTCGCCCTGCGCCACCACTGATGCCATCAGCATGTTTTCCGTAGCGCCCACGCTGGGAAAATCAAGCGTAATGTACGCACCGCGCAAGCCATCGGGCGCCTGCGCCTGCAAGTCGCCGTGCTTCACTTCAAAGCGAACGCCCAACTTCTCCAGGCCCAGCAAATGCATGTCAATCTTTCGCGCGCCAATTTGGCAACCGCCCGGCATAGCCACATGAGCACGGCCGAAGCGCCCAATCAGCGGGCCCAGCACCGAAATGCTCGCGCGCATCTTGGAAACAAGCTCGTAGGGAGTCTCGTACGAAGTAACCGCCGCCGTATCAACAATCAGCGTGTGGGGGTCCTGCTCATCGCGCTGAACCGTTGCACCCAAACGACGCAACACATCGCTCATGACCTCTATGTCCGAAATCTGCGGAACATTATGCAACACGCACTTGCCCTGGCCCAACAACGCTGCGGCCATGAGCTTCAGTGCGGAATTCTTCGCACCGGAAACGCGCACTGTGCCGCTCAGGACGCCTGTACCTTCGACAGCAATTACTTCTTCAGACATAAAAGCCCCCGCTTCGCATACTCTTTTCGCATACAAGTTGACCAGCACCTCCGAAAAGCCGCAGCGCTGGCAACGGTTTTGTGACGACGGTTTTTAGAACTGGCGCAAGAAACGCATATCGCCTTCGATAAGCATACGCAGGTCAGGCACGTTGTACTTCAAGCATGCAACGCGCTCGACACCCACGCCAAACGCAAAGCCGGAATAGACTTCAGGGTCAATGCCCGACATGCGCAGCACGTTGGGGTCCACCATGCCGCAGCCCAAAATTTCCAGCCAGCCAGTGCCCTTGCACATGCGGCAGCCTTCGCCGTGGCAAATGCCGCAGCTCACGTCCGCTTCGGCAGAGGGCTCGGTAAACGGGAAGTAATGCGCGCGGAAACGCGTCTTGCGCTCTTCGCCGAACATCTGCTTGCAGAACAGCTCAAGCGTGCCTTTCAGGTCGCCAAACGTGATACCCTTGTCAACAACCAGGCCTTCCATCTGGGTAAACTGCGGAAGATGGCTGGGGTCGGCCACATCGCGGCGGTACACCTTGCCGGGCGCAATCACGTAAATGGGCGGCTCCTGATTCTCCATGGCGTGCACCTGGCAGCCGGAAGTTTGCGTACGCAGCAGCACATCGGACTCGCCGCGCACTGCGGACTCATCGCCCGAACGGTCCTTCACGTAGAACGTATCCTGCATGCTGCGGCTGGGGTGATCGGCCGGAGCGTTCAGCGCCGTGAAGTTGTACCAGTCCGTTTCGACCTCGGGGCCGGAAATAACGCTGTAGCCCAGACCGGCGAAGAAGTCGCACATCTCATCGGAAATCTTGTTGATCAAGTGGCGTGTGCCCATTTGCTGGGAACGACCAGGAAGCGTGACGTCAACGGCAGCGGCATCGATGGCGGCCATAAGCTCAGAAGCCGTCAGCGCGGATTTGCGCTCTTCAAGGGCGCTTTCCACAATGGCACGCGCTTCGTTTACGGTCTTGCCCACCACGGCACGCTCTTCTTTGGGGAGCTTGCCCATGGAGCGCAGGTAGCCCGTAAGGGTGCCCGACTTGCCCAAAACGGCAACGCGTACTTTGTCCAATTCAACGGTATTTTCAGCAGCGGCAATTGCTGCAAGCGTTTCATCACGCAAGGTGCTCAGTTCTTCAATAACGCTCACGAGCGTTCCTTTCCTTCATTGCAAACGTAACCATGCAGTATACTCCAAAACTTGCGTCAACTGCGCAAGTACGAGGGGAAAACACAGGAGCAGCATGGCAGGCGCGGACGAGGGCGCAACGAACCAGCTAGTCGTTTGGAACGGTGCCTCACCGGTCTTCCAGCCATTCGTCCAGCAAGAACGCGTCGCTTTCATGCAGGACGCGATGAGCAGGCAGCTGAGCCGCATACGCACGACCGCGTTTCGTTGCCAATGCACGCGGCCCGATCGAGAAGTAACATCCCGCGCGGCGCGCTGCCACCAGTTGATCGCTTGTGCCCGAAAACCAGTGGAAGATGCAGGTGCACGCATCAAAGCAACCTGCTTCTTGCAGGATTTCAAGTGCTTCGCCCGCTGCCTGAACAGCGTGAATAGATAAAACGCGTGGTCGAACGCGTGCACCGTGCGCGGCCCCACACCGTACAGCCGCCTGAGCAATTGCACGAAACGCCGCAAGTTGGTTATCGCGCGTGCGCACATGCTTCGGAGAAAAATCAAGGCCGACTTCGCCTATGAGCCATGCATCGGACAAGAGCTGCAACACGCCATCTACCTGGGCATGTGCGATATCAGCATCAGCCGAAACGCGCCACGGATGCAAGCCCAGCCCCAGCGAAACGTTGGCAGGTAAACCCGCATCGCGAAACCGCACATACTCATCAGGCGTTTCCGTCATGCAGAAAAAATGCTGGTCAGGGTGCGTTTGCGCATACATGCGGAAGCGGGAGTCATGCTGAAGATGGCAATGAGCGTCAAGCTTTGCGGGATCAAACTGCGTCACGTCAAGCCACGCTGGATCGCGTTGCGTCGTGTCAACTTCCGCAGGGTCAAACTGCACCGCTCCCCGCTGCGCAACATCGAAGCTCGCAAGCTGCTCTTTTCCACTCATGCGCGCCCCTTCCCTTGCTCAACCATGCCGCCGCGCAGCACCGCGCGCCGCCTTGCCCTGTTCCGTTGCGTTGGAGCCGCGGGCCGCGCCTTGCGACCCCAGTTTCACACTGATCGCACCAACACGCGCACCCCTTCTGCTGCCTGGGCCTTCCCCGCAAGCGCCTAGCGTTCAAGTACGCCGCGCTCCTTGATGAACGAGCGAATGTGCCAGCTGTGGAAGTTGCACACGAACCACATGAGGCCCGAAAGCGGATACAGCAGCAGCAGCGCCGGCATCAAAATGCCCGAGTCCTCGAAAAGGAACATCAGAATGGCGGTGACAATCAGCGCGTAAAATGCGCCGTGGAATTCACTGTGAAGCTTCCAAAACGCCTCGTAAGGGCCGGGTTGCGCAATAGCGATAAACAGCAGGAATCCCACCACGGCCACAAAAAGCACCGTAAGCAGCGGAGAAAATACCAGCGTATCCCAGCAATACTTGCCCACGTTCACAAAAACCTGGACGATTTGCCCCAAAATGTCGCCTGCGAAAAAGTTCACATGGCCACCCATATGCGAGCCGCTGTTGAACGTGGTGTCCAGGAACAGCACCGCAATGGCAAGAAGCCCTGAAACGAAAACGGCCGCCACCACTTCGCGTTTGCTGAACTTATGCCCGCTAAACAGACGCCACGACACGAACGTTCCCACTAAGCCCCAGATGATAACGCCAAAATTCGCGCCCCACCACGGAGCCGCAATCACCGTGCAAATAACCAGCGACGCCACCGGATATAGCCAGCGGCGCAAACGCTGCGACAACCTGCTGAAGGGTCGACGCGTCAAATAGAACGCCACCAGCATAACCCACGAACCAAAAAGCAGCGCCGCACCTTCGTTGCCAATGCCAAAGAAACGCACGCCTTCCACCGGCGCATACGAAAGATAGCTGCCCACCGAAAGCGGACCACCCGCCAGCTGATCAAGCACCAACGTGAGCACCGTAGCGCCCAAAAGCCCCATATAAGCCCAGGTCCAGCGGAAGACAAGCGCCACAATCAGGCACACAAGCGATATCTCAAGAACGCAGAACCAGAAATAGTCCAGGCAAATTTCGGCATCGGGATGCGTAGGCAGCTGCAGCATCATCAGATACGTGGCAAGCGGAATGGCCAGCGAGAATATCCACATGATGCGCGCAGCGGGCAGCAGATACGCCAGCACTTTCGGCCGAATGCGAATCTCCAAGAACAGCAGCACCGCCGTGCACAGCACCGCAAAAAACAAAATTCCCACCATGACCACAACAAA
>CAKTXN010000075.1 GCA_934630905.1 uncultured Eggerthellaceae bacterium | reverse complement strand
TAAAGTCCATATTGTAAACGTAGACGCCATCATTGTTGTCATCTTGTAGCTCAACCGCTTTGCCATCGACCTTCAACGTAACGGCGCCAGGGCGGCTTGTCACGAACGAAAGCGTTCCCGTTACGTCATACGTTCCGCGTTTTGGGCCGGTATACGTGCCGGCAACTGTCGGAGTGCTTGAGCCATCAAGGTAAATTTCAAGATAACAATCTTCGCCATCGGCTACTTCATACGTAAAAACAGCCGCCGTAGGAGCAATAGGAACAACAGTTGTTTCCTTTTCAACCGTTCCCGCAGATCCAGGATCAGTCAAGCCAGAAATCGCAACTGACGAGCTGGAGCTTGCTGCACCCGAAGAGCCGCTTGAAGACGAAGCAGGTTTAGAGAACAAGGAATTCGCAGCGATAATGAGCAAGACAAGAACCACCACAACTGCTACCAAAAGCGGTAGTTTTCTCACAACCGGCTTAGCGCTATCAATGCCGTAACTTTGGGAGCTCATGATATTTTGGCGGCTGTTCATGGCGCCAAACGATTGCTGGGAGCGGCTCTTGGGAAAACCGCCCTGCTTCCTGTCAGCATAGATCGAGTGGTTGATGTCAATCTTTTTCCGCGAAGCGAATGCACCGCCTACTGTTTCGGCAACGGTATCGGCGGCACGGGCGAAAACGGCGCCCGCTGCGCCGATGACATTCGAAGCTGCATGGTTATCGGTATGCCCTTGCGCGCGGTATCCGCCGTTGCGTGCGATCTCGCGCTGAGACGTTCCACGACGACGTCCGCGAACATCGTCGCCGGTATTTCTCCTGTTCGGGCGATTATTCGATTGACGCGAGCGATGTGCGTCCTCGTAAGGCGCATGATTGCCGCGGGAGGCATTCTGGCGATTCGCCTGCTCTCCGCTTCGCTGCTCCCTTCTCCTTCTCAAGCGTTCGCGCGCCGCATCTTGCGAATCCTCGCGATAGATGCGCTCGATGTCGTCAGAGGAGAAGTCACCGCCTAACGAACTCGGCAACGTGGTCGAACGGGAGCGTCTGCGTGATGAGGACCTTCCCTCAACCGCCGCAACGGCTTCCATGTAATCGTCGGTCACTTTATCGGCATCAAGCCCTAAAAGACTTGCATAAGCGTGAACCATGCCCCGCGCATAACTATGGGGCGGAATCGCTGCAAAATCCTCTTCTTCAATTGCCTGAAGAATATCGCTGCGAATGCGCAGCTTACGAGATATGGTTCCATAGGTAAGACCGCTGCTCACGCGCGCATCGCGAAGCTGGCGGCCAAAACCTTTATTAAGAGCCATTACCTCACCCCTGTTTAATCGTTGAGCTCAAACGCCTTGAGCGTTTCCAATTCCAAAGCATCGACGAGCACTTCACGCGCTTTACTGCCGTTCTGGGGACCGACGACGCCCTTGCTTTCGAGCATATCCATGATTCGACCTGCTCGTGAATATCCTACACTGAGGCGTCGCTGTATATAGGATGTCGATGCAGTTCCCGCAGAAACAACAATTTCAGCAGCCTCCCACAAAAGCGGGTCATCGCATCCGCCGCGCCCGCCGCTTCCATCGGGAGCCGTATCGCCCAGCGACATGGTGTTGACCTGAAGGATTTCGGAGTGGTAATCGGGATCGCCCTGCTGCTTCAAGTGCTCAACAACATCGTTGATCTCGTCTTCGGAAACGTAGCAGCCCTGAATACGAAGCGGTTTCGCTAAATCAGGCTTCGAAAACAGCAAGTCACCGTTATTCGTTAAGTTTTCAGCGCCAGGAGAATCCAAAATAACGCGTGAGTCAATGCCCGAAGCCACGGTAAACGCAATACGGGTCGTAATATTCGACTTGATAAGACCGGTAACAACGTTTGCGGAAGGACGCTGAGTTGCAACTATCAAATGAATACCCGCAGCGCGCGCCAGCTGAGCCAAGCGGCTAATGGAAAATTCAACTTCCTTGCCAACGTTCATCATCAAGTCTGCAAGCTCATCGATGACGATCACGATAAACGGTAGTGCGTTTTCGTTTTCAAGTTCACCCGATTGCACTTTTGTGTTGAACTGGGCGATATTACGGGCGCCAACGGATGAAAACAGCTTCAGTCTTCGTTCCATTTCGGCAACACCCCAGTTCAAAGCGGCAGATGCATCTTTGGGGTCCTCTACAACAGGAATATACAGGTGCGGGATGCCGTTATATAGACTGAATTCCACGCGTTTCGGGTCAATCAGGATCATGCGCACTTCGTTAGGCGTGTTGCGCATAAGCATAGACATGATGAAAGAATTGATTCCCACCGATTTACCGGAGCCCGTGGTGCCGCCAATCAAAACATGCGGTGCTTTTGCAAGGTCCATAACAACGTTATTGCCTTCAACATCTTTGCCCACCGCGCACTGCAGCGGACCTGCGGGTGCACAGTCCAAAACGTCGCCCAACAAAACATTCTGACGCACTTTGTTCGGCACTTCGATACCAACATAATTCGTGCCAGGAATTGGCGCAAAGATACGTACGCCCGGTGCTGCCAGCGCCAAAGCGATGTCATCACTTAGAACGGTAACGCGATTCACGCGAACACCTGATGGAAGCGAAATTTTAAACAGCGTGACCGTAGGGCCGGCAACCCAACCTTTAACCTCAATGGAAATGCCGAAGTCCTCGAGCGTTTCGGCAAGAATCTCTGCTGTTTCCGCAAGCTCCTCGTCGGACGCGCTGGAATGCGCCTGCACTTCGGAGCGACGTAAGTACTCAGTTGGCGGCAGCTCGAAGCCTTCAAGAGGCGCTGGAACAGCAAGCGATTCATCGGGCTTTACCCTGTTTTTGCGAGCGCCCTTCGTGGTGTCAGCGCTTTCGGGGTCGATCTTTTTCTGACCGAGTTTACGCGTGAGCGGCTTTGATTCGCCTGCCTTGATATCGGAGAGCTCATCGGCACCAGATGCGGCCTTTTTGCGCAAGACGCGCGTTTTTCCACCCGTTGCTGACGTCGCGGCAAGCGTGCCGGCTGCAGCGCCTGCAACGGCGCTCGCACCGGCAGTATCTTCGGTTGCCATGGAATCAGCACTGTTTCCTCGCTTGATGAGCGTTGTTTTTTGCGCCGCATCCTTCTCCTTTTCCAGCTCAGCAATGGTGGGGTCAACCCATCCTTCGCGCTTCTTCTTCTCGAACAGCGACCCCTTGCCCACCAGAGACGTTGCGGGTCGATATGCCTTCTTCTGTTCAGAAGCCGGCGCCTGAAGAGCATCGACGGGAGTCAACGGCCTGGTGTAGCCTGCAACGTTCGGCGCACCCGTTTTCAACGCAGCAGAAGGAAGAGCAGCTTCTCCCTCTTTCTTGCGAGCGTGTTCTTTGCGCTTTTGATCAATCTTGTTCTTGAAATCATTCAGTGAAAAACCAATGACAAAGAGCGAGACGACAATAACACCAGCAGCTATAATCGTAGCAATGACCTGGCCAAATAATGTCAGACCAACCCAAGCAATGCCTGCTCCAACATATCCACCCAGCGAAATGACGCTCTTCTTCTCGAACACTGCCTCGGGTCCAACAGAAACGGCATTCGGGCTAAAAAGCGAAAGGATTGTCAGAATCGCGATAAAAATAAGCAGCAAACCCAACGCAGCGCGACTCGAAACATGTTCACGCTCTGATTGGATCATAAGACTCAAACCAATCGCAGCAAGAAATACAGGGAAAACATAACAACCCACACCAAATGTTAGATGCAAGACATCTGATACGAACGAAGTAACGACTGCTTTCGATGGCAAAATCGCTGCAACAAGCAAGATGATGGCGAGAATGATTACAGAAATGCCCAGGATATTGCGTTTTGCCTCATCGTCAAGAAAGCCCTGTTCGGGCGCAGATGAATTCAGCCGACGCTTGCCGGAGTTTCGAGAAGTATTCGTCGAGGAAGAACGCCTCTTTGTTTGAGTCTGACTAGAACGTGCCAAGCCAATCTCCTTTTATATGCTGCATTTAAATTACGTTTAAAGAGAAAGGGTGCCGAATGAGCACCCTTTATTATAGCTTATACATCCAGGATGTTGATAACAACCATTGGGCGCTGTTTCGCTCGCTCCCACAATATCGACAGAAGCGAATCTTTGCAAATCTTTGTGAGATCCTTCTTCGCCACGCCCTTGCTCAGTGCGTTGCGAATGGCGTTCGTCACTACTTTTTGAGCTTCGTCTTGCAGGTAGACATCGTCGCCGCCCGTCATGCCACGCATGGTGATTTGCACATCGCTGACAAGTGTTGCCTTTCGGAAGGAAACGGCCGCAGCAACACAGGCAAAACCCTTCGTTTGCAGCTGCACGCGCTCTTCCAGAACAGCATCGGAAGTATCGCCGACCGTCAGGCCATCAACGTACACAATGCCACTCGGTACCGATGCCCCACGCTTTACGCCCTTTGTACTAAGTTCAAGCGTTTCGCCGTTATCCAGAATGAAGATATTGTCCTCGGGAATTCCCACCATCTTCGCAAGCTTTGAATGAGCACGAAGGTGCGTTGCTTCGCCGTGAACGGGCATGAAGTACTTCGGCGCAACAATCGAAAGGACGATTTTCAGCTCTTCGGGACCAGCATGTCCCGAAACGTGCACAAGCGCTTTCGACTTATCGTACACATCCACGCCAGCGCGTGACAAGTTATTGATGATGCGCGTCACGGCTTTCTCATTGCCGGGAACAGGCGTTGCGGAAATAATAACCGTATCACCGGGCTCAATAGAGATAGTGCGATGCTCGGAATTCGAAATACGCGCAAGCGCCGAAAGCGGCTCACCCTGGCTGCCGGTGCATAAAATAACGACTTTTTCCGAAGGTATGCTCTTCAAGTCGAAGGCATCAATCAAGTTGTCTTCCGAAATCTGCAAATAGCCCAAACGACGCGCGATATCGGTGTTTTGCACCATAGAGCGGCCTGTAACGACCACTTTCCGCCCGTTCTTGACCGCAGCATCGCATACTTGCTGAATACGATGAATGTGGCTCGCGAACGCCGCCACAATAACACGTCCTTCAGCGTGACGGATAAGATCTTCGAGCGTTTTGCCCACTTCGCTTTCCGACCTGGTAAAATTCTGCGTATCGGCGTTTGTGGAATCGCTCATAAGCAAGTCCACGCCCATCTGCGAGAAGCGCGCCATGGCAGCAAAATCGGTGCGAACGCCATCAACAGGCGATTGGTCAAGCTTGAAGTCGCCGGTGTGCAGAACGTTTCCTGCCGGTGTTTGCACGAAAGCGCCCACCGCACCGGGAATCGAGTGATTCACTGAGAAGAACTCAACGGTGAAACAACCCATTTTGATTTGCTGCCCCGCTTTGATTTCGACAAGCTTTGCATTCTTGATGCGATGCTCTTCGAGTTTCAGCTTGATAAGCCCCAACGTCATTTTTGTGGCATAAATGGGAACTTGGCAATCCAGGTCTTTCAGCAGATACGGCAGGCAGCCCGTATGATCTTCGTGGCCATGCGTGATGAAAATACCACGGAGCTTATGCGCATTCTGCAAGACATACGTGTAATCAGGCAGAATAAGATCGATTCCAGGATGATCGTCATCGGGGAACATCAAGCCCGCATCATCGATAATCATATCTTGACCGCATTCGAAAACGGTCATATTGCGGCCAATTACGTCCAGACCGCCTAACGGGATGACTTTAAGCTTCGCATTTGCGTTTTTACGCACCGCCTGAGCGGTAGACGACTGCGTGCCCTTCATGCCTTTCTTAACGGGTTGCTGGGCCGCGGCGCTTCTTTTGACGCTCGTAACTTTTTTGCGAGGTGTCTTTTGCGAGGCAAACGCCTCATCGATTTCGTTTTGCGCTTCTGCGTTGATTTGGGCAGAAGCGTGCCTGCGTTTCCGAACGGAAACGCGAGCGCGCGAAGAAGAAGCACCTTCATCGCGCCTTGTTTTTTGTTCCATACAATATTCCTATTCTTTATTTCACAGCAGCCCCATTTTGGGGCTGCATACGTTCATATTCATCAGCATATACGCCGATAAATGCAAGCAAATCAACCGGCAACCGCTTCGGAGCGGATTAATCTGCCAGCACCCCAACTTGGCGCATAATGCGCGCAAGCTCTTCGGATTGCTCGGGCGTTGCATCAATCAAAGGCAGACGAACGCCGCCAACGGGGAAACCTTCCAGCTTCAAAGCTTCCTTGACCAGAATGGGGTTCGTGGTAGCGAACAATCCCTTCATGAGCGGGCTCAATTTCTCATGGCACTCTTGAGCCTGCTCCCATTTTCCTTCGGCGCAAAGGTACACCAGCTCACGAATGCGTGCCGGTGCAACATTGCCAATGGTAGACACAACACCAACGCCGCCAAGCTTCATAATCTTCATCGTGGCATCATCGTCGCCCGAATAAACATGGAAGCCCGCAGGAGCACCATCGATGATTTCCTTGATCTGGTCGAAATCACCCGATGCTTCCTTGATGCCAATAATGTTATCCACATCGTGCGCCAAACGCAACGTTGTTTCCGCAGTCATATTGATGGCAGTGCGACCGGGGATGTTGTACAGCAAAACCGGCAATTCAACCGTTTGTGCGATTGCTTTGAAATGGCGGTACATGCCCTCTTGCGGAGGCTTGTTGTAATACGGCACTACCAGCATGATACCGTCAACGCCGATTTTTTCAACTTCCTTCGCAAAGTCCACCGAATCAGCCGTGCAGTTATCGCCTGCATAGGCAATAACAGGCACACGACCTGCAACTTCATCGACAACTGCTTTGAACAGTTCAATTTTTTGCGGATAGAAAATAGTAGGAGCCTCGCCCGTAGTGGCATTGATAAGCAGCGAATCAGCGCCGCCTTCAATCAAGCGATTTGCCAATTGGCGGGCACGCGGCAAATCCAAATCAAGGTTCTCGTCGAAAGGCGTGACCATTGCGGGAATCAATCGACCGAAAGTGAGTTGTTCAGCCATAGTTTGCTCCTATCAACACGCAGTACGCTTATGCGTTTGCTTTGTTTATTTTCCTACTTCACCTGTATTTTGTTCATTATGGCAGAGCCTGACCGGCTAAGCCATAAACTTCTCTAAACCAACAATCAAACCAGATTCTTGCCCAACGCTGCGAATGCCCAAAAGAACGCCCGGCATATACGAAGCGGTGTCCCAAGAATCGTGCCGGATAGTAAGCGTTTGGCCAAGAGAGCCAAAGATGACTTCCTGCGAAGCCACAAAGCCCATGCTGCGAACCGAATGAACCGGAACGCCGCTTACCAAGGTGCCGCGCGCTCCCTCCATGCCAGCAAGTTCTGTTTCCTTACCAGGGGCGGCGCTTACGCGACCGCCGCGACCCTCGGAAATCAGCTTCGCAGTTGTTACGGAAGTGCCACTGGGCGCATCCTTTTTATTGCAGTGATGGAATTCGATGATTTCCGCTTCGGGGAAATACGGAGCAGCAGCTTTTGCAAACTGCATCATAAGCACTGCACCCGTGGTGAAGTTCGGTGCATAGAAAAGACAGGTTCCTTCGGGCGCCAGATCTGCAAGCTCGGCAAGCTTTTCCTCTGAAAGACCCGTTGTTCCCACAACGCAATCGATTCCTGCCGGCAAAGCGGTGCGAAGGTTGCCTTCAACAACGCTCGGAGCAGTGAAATCAACAAGAACATCGAATTTTTCAGAAGAAATTGCCTCGGAAAGATTAGCATAAATCGGATAATCGGTTGCTTTCCCTGACGGATCAATGCCGCAAATAAGCTCCATGTCTTCCGCGCCGCGCACGGCGTTCACCACGGCGGTACCCATGCGTCCGCAACATCCACAAACAGCTACTGTAATCATATCAACCCCCGCAACGAAAATTTGTTTTTATGCATTATGCATCCTGTTTATGTATTGCGGGTTAAAAAATACCTTACAAGTACCGTCTGACACGGCGAACGCATCGTGGATACGCTCGCATTCATAAAGTTTTCAAAAAAGCAGTTCCCCCGCACCAGGCAGGGGAACCACGTAATTCACCAGCGATTCGAGCGAAACCCGCAGCACTCATGTACCCGATATTCTCGATCGCAGTGCAGCGACCGGACGCTTACTCGTGACGACGACGCGGAGTACGACCAGAACGATCACCACGGTCGCGATCGCTGCGATGACCATTGCGCTCCGAGCGCTCGCCACGACCAGGACGTGCGTCAACCGTGCTTTCAGGTGCATCGGGCTTGTTCAGGCGATCAAGGGAAATCTTTCCCGTCTTCGGATCGACTTCAATGACTTCAACCTCAACAACGTCGCCCAAGTTCAGGACGTCTTCAACCTTGCCTACGCGGCCGTTTGCCATGCGGGAAATATGAAGCAGGCCGTCTTTGCTTGACGTAAGCTTGATGAACGCGCCAAAGTCCTTGATGCCCACAACGGTGCCCTCGTAGCGCTCGCCCACTTCGGGCTCACGAACGATGTCAAGAATCATTGCCTTTGCGGCATCGCCAGCAGGTCCTTCAACAGCAGCAATATGAATGGTGCCGTCTTCCTGAATCTCGATAGTAGCACCAGTTTCTTC
>CAKTXN010000074.1 GCA_934630905.1 uncultured Eggerthellaceae bacterium | reverse complement strand
TACTTCTGGCAGCCCTCGAGCTCCGTGCCGTTGAAGCCCCTCCAACGCTCGACGAATTCTTTCGCGGCTTTCTTTTGTTCAATCTGGTTCATTGCGCCCCCACAACTTAGAAAAATGTTTCTGCAATTATATCGCAAGCGTTCACTTGCTTTTTCGCCTTTGGCTTTTGACGTTGATTTGCAAGTCGGCCTTTGTCAAACAGCAAGCACCTGGAAGCATCTATAAAGTACAAATTTTGCACTTTAAAACATCTCAAATTGCACTTTAGATTGCACTTTGAGCGAAATTGTCCACGCCACGAAGCCACGATGGCAAATACAGGAAACTACCATGCGGCTCGCTGGTGAACAAGCGCCTCAATTCGCACAAGGTCTCGCTCGGGATAGAAGGAATAAATAAGATCGAATGGATTCACCGCGACTTTGCGCACCCCGCTGCCGAATGAAAGCTTTATCGAGTCGGGGAGGTTAGCACTGCCAAACTCTCCGAACGCCGCAATGTTGTCCAAATCAGCAAGAATACGCGCCTCGAGCCGAGGCGATTCCACAAGCGCAAAATCCTCGACAAAACGCTCCGAAAACTCAAGCCGTGGCATGAAGCATCTCTCGCTTCTTCGCAACAGCCGCTAGCATATCGTCTTTAGAAGAATAAAAACGACCCTCTTCGAAGTCCTTGCGAGATTCAGCAAACGCGCTCTTTAAACGAGCTTCATAAAGGGCATCTTCAACTGCTTGATTAATAGACTGTTCGAATACGTCCTCAGACATAAAAACGTATTTACCCCACCCGTTTTCCGTAATATGTACGACCTCGCGGTCGGCGCGCGCCTTGATTTCTCGTTGCTGATTTTTCAGTGCAGTCGATGGATATATCGCAGACATAGCCGCCTCCTAACGCGCAGATTCATAATAAACTCAATTACGAACCTAATTAAGAACCCATTAAAGTATCTTAATTGTATCTTCTTTTGAGGCTTACGTGATTCGGAATCTACGAATAGCAGCAAGAAGCCAAGTACTTGGTTTGACGCTACGAGCGTTAATGGCTACAGCCACGAATGAACAGACTGGATCAAGCGGGAGCAACCGCAGAGGAAGTCGCAAAATGTTGACAAAAGGTGGGGTAATTTGTCAACAAAGAGGGTGCTATTTAGCCTGGTTACGGCAGAGTTTGAACGTGAGGTTGCGCGTTAGAGGGTCGGCGGAGTTCAAGATGACTGCAACACGCTGCGCCAGGCGATACAACGTGCCGCTCTCTTCGCCCGTAAGCGTATGATGCACGCCATCGAAGATGAAATACTCCTGGCCCAGCTCTTTGAGCGGCAACAACCCTTCCGCCGTGTTATCAAGTCGCACGTACACGCCATACGATGCCACGCCGGAAATCGTCGCAGAAAAGCTCTGCCCCACGAACTGCTGCATGTATTCCACCAGCAAATACTCGTGCGATTCGCGCGAGACCTTTTCAGCCAAGCGCTCCATTTTCGAGGAATGCTCCGCCAGCCACGCAAGCTGAGACACCTCTTGCGACACCGCTTTCTTCTGCTCGGGCGGCAACGCGCCCAACCGACGCTTCTCTAAATGCGCCTTCAGCATACGATGTACCACCAAATCAGGATAACGCCTGATGGGACTTGTGAAATGCAAGTATTCATCGGCCGCCAAGCCAAAATGACCCTCGCACGTAGGGCTATAGACGGCTTGCTTCATGGCGCGCAGCATTACGTTGGACACCAGCTCTTCTTCCGCGCGCCCACGCGAAAGTTCAAGCACTTTTTGAATCTGAAAACTGTTGCCTTGCGAGAACAGCATTTTGTTGACCTGGGAAAACCAGGGGAATTCCTCAAGCAGCGGCACAAGCGACGCGCAATTCATAGGAAGCGGCGCCTCATGCACGCGGAACAGACCGGGAATACCGTTCTCGATTAAATAATGCGCAACAGCCTGATTCGCCATGAGCATGGCTTCCTCGACGAGCTGCGTTGCGTTGTTCTTCTCATGCAGCTCAACCGCAATAGGTTCGCGCTGCTCGTTCAGCTTCATCTTTGCTTCTACCTGGGAAAATTCGGAGGCACCTAGCTTTTGGCGACGCTTGCGACGCATTTGCGCAATGGCATCCAGCGCGAAAAGCCGCTGCTCAATGCTCGCGAACGCCTCCGCACCCGCAGCCGCAACACCACCAGCGCCGCCAACGCACGCCCCCGTCGCCAGCAAATCGCGCACTTCCGCATAGTTCATGCGACGACGCGACTCCATAAGCGCAGGGTAAATGTCAACGCCTACCACTTCCGCTTGCTCATCAAGATACAAGTCAACCGTCATGCAACGGCGCGCCACGCCCGGTTTCAGCGAGCAAATATCGTTCGAAAGCTCTTCAGGCAACATGGGCAACACGCGATCAACCAGATACACGCTGGTCGCGCGGCGGCGCGCATCTAAATCGATCGACGAATCCCAAGGAACATAATGCGCCACATCGGCAATGTGCACACCTAAACGCCATGCAATACGCGCACCACCAGTGCCAACACGCCCGCGGGCAACATCGCCCCCCGCACGTTCAAGCGAAAGCGCATCGTCGAAATCTCGCGCGTCTTCCGGATCGATGGTAAACACCACGCGGTCGCGAATATCACGATACCCGTGGCTCAACGCGTCAAGCTCGTCAACGCACACATCTTGCGCTTGAGCCTGCGCGCCTTCGGAAAACACCGTTTCCAAGTTGTTCCGCTCAATCAGCGCGTCAACAATGAAACGCTGCTTTTGGCCTTCGTCAAGCACTTCCTCGATAACACCGGTAGCCGCCGTGCGCCCTGTAGGAAACGTTGTGATGCGCACGCGCACCAGCGCGCCATCGGGAATGGTCGGGTTATCTTTGCGCAGTGTGAAAATGTCGTGCTGCATGCGATAATCAAGCGGCACGACCACACCGAACGGCTCAACCACATCGTAGCGGCCCACCACCGTCTCATGCGCGCGATCGATAACGCGCACCACGCGTGCAGCGGGACTTTCCTTGCTTGACACCCATTGCAGTTTATCCTGGTCGTAAACAGAATTTCGCCCCTGCGTTTTATGAGGAAGCGGCGCAACTTCAACCAAATCGCCATCGAACGCGCCGTTCATCTTTTTCTCGGGAACGAAAAACTCCCCTTCTGATGTGCGCACGAATCCGTAGCCATCGGCATACACCGTAAGCGTGCCCGTGGGGTACATCTGCGCACTGCGGCGCACATGAGCGCGAGAACGACCCATGTACTAGTACCTATTTTGCGAAGCGGCCATATCCACGGCCAGGGACTTCTGATTGTCGGCATCGCCTTCCAGCGAAACGTGAATATCGGGCGAAATACCCGAACCGTCAATCTCATAACCCAGCGGCGTCTTATACTTCGCCGCCGTGTAGCGCAGCGCGCCACCGAAAGAAAGCTCGCGCGTAACTTGCATGGTACCCTTGCCCATAGTGGTATCGCCCACAATCGTGGCGCGCTTGCTATCTTGAAGCGCACCGGCAATCACTTCTGCAGCAGCCGCGGTCTTATCGTTGACCAGCACATACAGCGGCGCATCGGTGATAGCGGCGCTCGACACGGCTTTCGTGGTAGTCGCGCCGTTCGAGTCAATTTGCACAATCGTGCCGCTCTTCATGAACAAGTTCGCAATATCAACCGCCTGCGTAAGATAGCCACCCGGGCAATCACGCAGGTCAAGTACGAATGAAAGCGCACCCGAAGCCGCAAGGGATTTCACCGCATCGGATACCAGCAAAGAAGAATTCTGCGTGATTTGGGCAACCTTGATAACGCCCACGTTTTCGTTAGTCAACTCAGTCTCAACGTTCTTCTCTTTGTACTGCGAGCAGTGGAGCGTTACCGTGAATTCTTCGCCACTTTCCGCACCCGTTGAGCTGGGACGACGCCATGTAGTTACCACAGAGCTACCCGCCTCGCGGAATATCGTGTTATTCACTTCGCTGGCTGTCATGCCTTGAGTGCGCGTGCCATCGATTGCCACAATAACATCGCCTATTTGAACGCCCGAGCCAGCCGCAACGGAATCGGCAAACACGTCGGCTGCATAGACCTTCTCGCCCTGCTCCGCGAAAATTACGCCAATACCCACGTAATCGGTCGTAGATAAATCCTGCAGGAATTTCTGATAGCGCTCGCTGTCCAAATAACGTGCGTACGGATCTTCGATATCCGCCAGTAACGCGTTGATCAGCGACGTTGTTGCCACGTTCAAATCGTACTCGTCAAGGCTTTCCTTCTCGAGCGTGCCCTGCACTTCCGCAATACGCGCCGCAAGCGAGTCGTACGTATTTCCCGAAATCGTCTGTCCCGGATTGACTTGCGTGCTGGTGGTAGCGCCAATGCCCAAACGCTTCATCAAAGGCTCGTTACCACGCAGCAAGAAACCACCCGCAAACGCGATTGCGAAAACCAAAATAACCGTGAAAATACGCGCCGCCCGTCTCACCTGCATGTTTTCGAGACGGGCTGCGTTTTGCTCACGTTTTGTTTCACCGTGTTTTGCCATTTTGACTGACCTGTGCTGACTACACCTTCAAGTGGCGGCGCATGGAGAACGCCGAACCCAAAAGACCAATAACCAAACCAGCAACCACCAAAGCCACATAAATAACGGCAATGGTATTCACCGACATTTCCATGGGCAGCCATGCGAACGTGTTCGCCAACTGCGTAAGGCCGAAGCGGCGCACCAGCTCAAGCACCACAATAGCCAACGCGGAACCCAGTAGCGAATGAATTGCTGCCTCCATAAGGAAAGGCCCACGAATGAAGCCGTTAGAAGCGCCCACCAAACGCATGATGGAGATTTCCTTGCGGCGCGCCATAATGGCCAAGCGAATGGTGTTGTTGATGAAGATCAGCGCGATGACGATCAGCAGCACGATAACGGCAATGCCGATATAGCGAGCGTAATTAATCACCGACAGCAAACGCTCAACGGTCTTCTGGCCGTATTTCACGGAATCGGAAGGGTCGGTAGGATTATCGCAAATCTTGGCAAACGTGGAGTTCGACTCAATCTGCTCGGCAATCGTAATGACCTGCTGCGCATCCGACAGCGAGACATTCACCGATGCAGGCAGCGGGTTGCCACCGTCCAGCTGATCAACAATTTCCGGGTTCGCAACGGAGCCGCGGAAGTTCTCCAAGGCCTGTTCCTTCGTGGTGAAACTTACGCTCTCCACGCCATCAAGACCCTTCAGCCAATTCTCGAATTGCGTGACTTCCGTAGACGATTCCTTGTAGTTATCGCCAATGTAGCACGTGATGGAAATCTCGCTTTCAACGGATTCCACGATGTTGTTTACCACCACGCCAGCCATGAAGAAAACACCGATCATAACCAGCGACAGGAAAATGGTGATGATAGAACCAAGCGCGGTTGACAGGTTACGCTTAAAACCAACCAGCGCCTCTTTGATGAAATATGCAAAACTACGCATCGAAACCGTACACCCCTCGATCTTGGTCGCGCGTCAAATGTCCTCGATCCAACGCAATAACGCGGCGGCGCATGTTGTCTACCATCTCGCGGTCATGCGTTGCCACCAGCACCGTTGTACCCGTGCGGTTAATGCGCTCCAGCAAATCCATAATGCCGCGCGAGGTTTGAGGGTCAAGGTTTCCCGTGGGTTCATCGCAAATCAGCATAGGAGGTCTGTTCACAATAGCACGCGCAATGGAAACGCGCTGCTGCTCACCACCAGAAAGCTGGTCAGGCATTTTGTTCATTTTCTCCTGCAAGCCAACTAAGCGCAGAACTTCAGGCACCTGCGTTTTGATAACGTGACGGCTCTTGCCGATTACTTCCAGCGCAAACGCGACGTTCTCGAACACCGTCTTGTTGGGAAGCAGCTTGAAGTCCTGGAACACACAGCCGATGTTGCGGCGCAAATACGGCACGCGCCAGTCGCGCATGGTGGACAAGTCCTCGTTCGCGATGTAGATATGACCGCTGGTGGGCTTGACTTCGCGCGTGATGGTCTTGATGAAGGTGGATTTACCGGAACCAGAATGGCCCACCAAGAACAGGAACTCGCCCGCGTAAATCTCCAGGCTCACGTCTTCCAACGCAGGCTTGTTCGGCTGAGCAGGATATACTTTTGTTACGTGATCAAATACAATGACCGGGCTTCCTTGGCGCTGCGGCGCAGGAACTGCTTCGAGCTTGGGCAGCGTGGATGTTAGGTCGGGCTTTCTTGAAGAAGCCAGCTGACCAGCACGCGGGGCGGTTGCGGAACGCGCGTGAGAAGCACGCACCTTTCGCACCTGACCGGTGGTCTGACCAGCGGCATCACTCACATTTTGATTATCTGTCACAGAATGCTCCGTTCGTATAATGTTCGCTGAGACAATCAGATTTTAGCAGACTAGTGACGAGCCATAACATTTTTCACAGCTTCAACAATGGCGGCTGCGTCAAGCTTGAAGTACGCCATAAGCTCCTGGAACTCGCCCGACTTGCCGAAACGATCTTTCATGGCAACGAATTCGCACGGTGTGGGGCGCTTCGTTGCAAGCAGTTCGGACACTGCACTGCACAGGCCGCCGTACTGAGAATGCTCTTCGGCTACCACAACGCAGCCCGTCTTTTCCGCAGAAGCAAGAATAGTCTCTTCATCAAGCGGCTTTACCGAGAAGGCGTCAATGACTTCAGCAGAAATCCCCTGTTCGGCCAACAGATCGGCGGCAACAAGTGCTTCGCGGATTTCAACGCCGTTCGCAACAATGGTCACATCGGTACCTTCGCGCAGCACGTATGCACGGCCGAGCTCAAGCTCTACGTCATCGGCATACACACACGGCACCGTAGCGCGACCCATGCGCACATACACGGGGCCAGGGGTCTGCGCAGCAAGACGCAGCGCAGCGCGGGCAGCAGCGTAATCGGCAGGTACAAGCACCTTCATGTTCGGCAGCACGCGCATCAGCGCTACGTCTTCGAGCATCTGATGCGTACCGCCGTCGGGACCTACAGAAATGCCAGCATGCGTGGGCGCAATCTTCACGTTCAGGTTGCTGTAGCACACGGTGTTGCGAATCTGATCGTAAACGCGGCCCGTACCGAACACGGCGAAGGAACCGGTGTAGGCAATGTTGCCCGTAAGAGAAAGACCTGCGGCAACGTCAATCATGTCCTGCTCGGCAATGCCGCAGTTGAACAGGCGCTCGGCGTTTTCCGGGCATGCCTGCGCAAACTTCTTCGTGGTGGTGGAGCCGGTCAAGTCGGCGTCAACCGCAACAACGGGTACGCCTTCTGCGGCGAGCTCTGCCAGCGTTACGCCGAACGCCGCGCGCGTAGCTTTCTTCTGAGCAGATTGCTCTGCGGTGGCCAATTTAACCATTGCAAATCACCTTGCCTGCTTCTTCCAATTCCTCCAAAGCCTGAGCGGCCTGCTCCGCATTCGGTGCAGAACCATGCCAGCCCGCTTGATTCTCCATAAAGGAAACGCCCTTGCCCTTGATGGTTTCCGCAATAATGACGTGCGGCTTTCCGTTGCAGTCAGCTTTTAGCGCTTGCAGAAGTTCCACCAAGGCATCTACATCGTGACCGTTGACCGTATGCACATCCCAGCCAAACGCGGCGAATTTTGCGCGTAGATCTTCGGGGCTGCATACGTTTTCAATGTTGCCATCGATCTGCAGATGGTTGTGGTCAACAATCGCCACCAAGTGGTCGAGCTTTTGGTGCGAAGCAAACATGGCCGCTTCCCAAACTTGGCCTTCCTGCGTTTCGCCATCGCCCAAAATGGCGAAAACGTGCGCGTCGTTTTTCGCCAGACGCAGGCCGCAGCACATGCCGGCGCACACCGACAGGCCCTGGCCCAATGAACCGGTGGAAACCTCCACACCCGGCAGCAAATTCATATCGGGATGACCCTGCAAGCGGCTTCCCAGCTTGCGCAGCGTCTTGAGCTCTTCGCGCGGGAAATAACCAGCGTGCGCCAACGTAGCATATAAAGCCGGCGCGGCGTGGCCCTTCGCCATGACAAAGCGGTCGCGGCTCTCCATCTGGGGATTCGACGCATCGTAGTTCAACACACCCCCAAAATAAAGCGCCGTCATGATGTCGGTGCACGATAGCGAGCCACCCGGGTGGCCGCTGCCCGCTTCCGCGATCATCGCCACGATATCCTTGCGAATCTCGTTGGCCTTCAACTCCAACTCTACCGTCATTGCGAAACCCTCCACTTATGATATCCGATGACAAACTCATCCAAACCGCCGTCCAGAACCGAATCCACGTTACTGGTTTCTACGCCTGAACGAAGGTCTTTGACCAACTGATAAGGATAAAGCACATAATTGCGAATTTGGCTGCCAAATGAATTCTCCATGCGTTCACCGCGAAGTTCATCCAGCTCATCGGCGCGCTTTTGCTGCTCCAGCTCGTAAAGGCGGGCACGCAGCACTTTCAGAGCCGCTTCCTTATTCTGCAATTGAGATTTTTCATTTTGGCACGTGACCACAATTCCCGTGGGAATATGCGTCAAGCGCACGGCGGAATCGGTGGTGTTGA
>CAKTXN010000073.1 GCA_934630905.1 uncultured Eggerthellaceae bacterium | reverse complement strand
ATTCCCTTAACAACCTCCACAACGAAATTCGCGTTTTCCGCAAGAATCTCGGGATCAATGTTGTCAGCAACATCGTTTGCTTGCGCGTAGAGCGCTGGTTTTGCGCCATCCATGCCTACCAGATGCATTGCCTGCAGGCCATTGCGAAGTGCCGTGGAAGCAGCGCTTTCCTGCCAAAGGATAGACGTAGTATCTACCGGCACACCCGATACTTGCGAAGCATGTTTTGCGTAGCGCTTCATGCGCGAAGATGCCGCGGCGGGCTTCAAAATACCTTCACGCGCCACGGTGCACAGCGAGCCCGCGCCCAAAGAATCAAGCTCAATTACAATGGCACCGCGCAAGTCAGGGCGATGCGCTTCGATAAACTCTTCCATGCCGGCGTGGCAATCAGTTTCGGCACCCAGTGCAACGAACCACACTTCGGTATCAATGCCACCCGCGCGGAAGTCTTCGATTCGCTGCTGAACCGCATTCAGCTCGCCTTCGGAAACAGCGGCAAGGGAGTCTGTTGCGCCACGATCGTCTTCCGAACCGTAGCGATCGGCAATCAACTGGCACACACGTGCGTATTCTTCGTTTTCAGCGGCACGAGTATCCTGATGCGGTGCATAATCGCCGTGATCGTCCGCGAATTCATCGTTCTCACGGTAATCGTCCTCGTAGCCGTACTGGTCGCGCGCATCAGAGCGCTCGTCACCACGCGAGCGCGCAGAACGGCTGCTGCGATTGCCCGCAGCTCCACGACCCGACTTCGAAGAGCCCTTGTCGTTCTTGCCGCCCGGCAGCGAACCACGCACGCGCGAAGCAGCATCGGCAGCGTTGCCAGCCAAGTCGGAAAGCTTGCTTGAGAACGCGCCACCGCGCCACGTGCGGTCATCGTCATCGTCGCCGTTGAAGAACGATGAGAAGTCGTTGTCGTCATAATCGAAATCATCGTCGTCGTAATCAGTATCATCGTACGCAGCAACGCTGTCGAATGCTTTCGTCGAATACGAATCATCGTACACATCGTAGTCGTCATCGTATTCGTAATCGCCATCCGAACGATACTCGTCGGCATCGTCGTCGTAGCTATCTTCTTCGCTGTAGCTATCCCAGGTGCCATGGGAGGCAGCATCGTGGGCGCCATAACTCGAATCATCGTCATCGCTCCAGCTACGGGCCGCCGGCTGCTCTTCTTTCTTCTTGTGGCTAAAGAGCTTGTCGAAGATGCCAAAGCCGCGCTTTTTCGGCATGTCAACATATTCGGGACCCGCATACGCGCCGGTCTCCGTGTAATTCTCCTCAAACGCGGAATCGTCAACGTCGTCAACGAAGAGCTCTTCCTCATCGGCAACGTCCAGGGTCAATGCCTCAGTCACCGGCGCAAAGGAACCCGTTGCACCCGCAACCGGCTCAAACGCTTGCGTCTCGGGAACACGCTCGAACATGCCGGAAAGCGAAGGCAGGCTTGTGCGCAAATCCGCCTGAGACGGAGTTGCAGCATCGATTGACGGGATCATGGTAAGCAGGCTCTTTGCGGCGGTCTCGCCCGACTCTTCCGCTTCTGCCAGCGGCGCGCGCTGCTTTTGAATATCCACTACGGGAAGGGACCCCGTCACACTCAAGTCGGGCAACGTCAACGGCTGGCGCGATTGATCAGACGCAATGGGCTGAGCCACCACGGTATCGCCCGCGGGGGCACCCACGGCAGCAGCCATGAAGTAGTCCATGGAAATGGGAGCAGGCTCGGCCGGCTGCTGCTCCGCAGCGAACTCAGCAGATGCATCCACAGAAGGAAGGTCCATCAGCGGCGTAAGCGGTTCCGCAACGGGAACGGAATTTGCACCTGCGGTTGAAGCAGACTGCACGGTTTCAACTATTTCGGGAAGCGCCGTTGAAGTTGGTGCACCAATGGTTGCATCCACAAACTCCACTTGCTCCGCAGGAGCCTGGGCGACTGCAGCGGGCGCGGCAGGCGGTACGGCAGCGGAGTCGGCGGCCAGCGTTGCAGGTGCGGCTACCCCCTGAGGAGAGGAATATGCTTCCGGCTGCGCGGCAAAAGCGGCTTCTGCGGTTGCGGTAGGCGCAGCAGCGGGTTCGGGCTCGACAACAGCGGCAGTCGCAGCAGGTGCAGAAACAGGCTTCTGACCTGCGCGGGCGGCAGCAAAATTCTGCTTGAACTGCTGATCAAGCGACGGCATTTCATCCCTATCCAAGAAAGATGTTTCCCGTGAAACATCATCCAAACGCTGCTCGGCAGCTTCAAGCGCCATTGCGAACGTAGAGCGTTTGATCTCGGTAGGAGCAGCATTTGCCGGCTCTTTGCGGCGCGCGGCGGCAAGACCCGCGGAAAACCAGCTGGGAACTTCGTTTGCGGGGGCAGGTTCGGGCGCTGCAGCAACCGGCGCTGCGGCTTCCTGCTCGAAAGCGCCATCCATCGCACCCATGCCGGCAGCGGCGGCATCTACAATCTCGCCACGCACGGCGTCAACGGCAAACCCGGCAGCCGCACCAGCAGCAACCGCAGCGGGAACAGCCATGGCAGCTGCAGCACCCGCGGCGCCCACAACGCCAGCTCCAGCAGCAATACCCGCGGCAGAATCGCCTTGCGTCTGCGGCTGCACACCCATCGGCGCTTGAGATTCATCAAAGCCTTGCGAAGCGCCCGTGTACACGACAGGCAGCGGCTCCCAAGCTGCATCGGGGGTCGCGGCGGTCGCGCTGGCAGCAGTTCCGGCAGCAGCGGCATCGGCAGGAACAGCAAGAGGCGCGCCAAATGCATCAACTGGCGTGCCTTCCTCGTAGATGAGCTGCGCTCCTTCGGGAACAACACCCTGCTCATACGCTTCTTTCGCACCCTGAATCACCGGCTGCTCATCAGCGGCGGCCTGCGTAATGCGACGCGCCACTTCCAGCATAACGGCAATGCCCGATGCGCTGCTGTTCGCACCGTCGTTCAAACCCGACGCCTTCTCCATGGCGAAAGAAATCGCGGGCAGCGCGGCAGCCAGGCAAATCATCACCAGCAAAATGGTGGTAATAACGAACGCAACGCCGGTGGAATGCAGGAAAAATATCGATCTAATCAGCAAGAATACGGGCAGAACAACCATGCCGATGCGCGCGGCTTTTGCAAGCACGGGCATGGCTGCTAAAAACGGAGGATTGAGCTCGGGGCGAACGGAGCCACTATCGGTGCGCGCCACCAGAACAACTTTGCGACGGCGGCCCTTGCCCTCTTGAGCCGAAGGGGGCACGTAGCGAGCAACAACATTTTGGCTGATGCCCTTATCAAGAAACTTTGAAAGAATCGGCTTGCCCAGCTCTTCCGACATGAAGAGCACGGCGCAAATAAAGGAAACAATCACAGCAGGCAGCGCAATGACCGGCACAAACAGCGAAACTAACGCAAGAATCACCGCCAACGCAGAACAGAGCAAACGCGTTTTCTTATGCGACACCGACCCTTGGAATTCTTCGATTTCCGCAGGAAGTCCCAGCTCTTCAAACTCGCGCGCAATGTACAGAGCGGCTTGCTGCTCTTCCTCGGTGGCAACAGGACGCGGCCCAATTTCAGAAGCCAAATGCTCGACGGTTTTTATCATTTCAGCCATAAGTGACCTTTCGCATGCGTAAAAGCCCAGTTGTTTGGGTATATTCTAATTAATTATACACTGATAATCCCAGCGAGGCATGGTTAAGAGGAAGTCGAACGAAGATATTCACGAAGCTCGGTATCAAGAGAGGCCGCTTCGGTCAATAATTCGTTGTATTGACTCTTGAATTCGTCCACTTTTTCGAAGAAGGAGTCGGTTGCAAGCGTTGTTATATCAGAGATAAACGAATTCGCTTGCGAAACGGCCCTGCTATCGCAGCTGTTGTACTCATCGCTTTCCGTGGTAGCCAAATCAACGTCTTCTGCTTCGATTGCCTCGCAGGCCGCAATCAAGTGGTCAAGCGCTTCAATACGTATCTCAATATACGCAGTATAATCAGATAATGCCAGTTCAGGGTACTGTTTCTTCAAACTTGCCAGTTCGGTTTTAGCTTGCTTGAACTCCGAACGTGCTGTTTCGGCGCCCGTCTTCGTTTGCGCAACGGAATCAGAATCAAGCGCCGAGAACGCGGAAACAAGCTGACGCACGCTGGCATCGGCTGCAAGTAAGTTATTCCAAGCATCGCTTAATTCATTGCATTGTTGATCAACGGCAAGCGCCTGCTCGATCATCGAAGTGCCCAACGTGAGCATAGAGCGCCGTACCTCAATGGCCGCCAACGTATTCTGAGCAGCTTGAACGTCTTTTTCATCGGTAAGCGAAGACTGCACGCGCTTCACCAGCGTTTCGGCGTTGCTCAAATGCTGACGCGCCGTGGGAAGTTTTTCCTGCACAGTTTTCATTGCGGCAAGCGATTCATCGCTCAACATGTCCGAGAACGACGAGTCCATTTCCAAAAGAATTTCATCGGCTTCGACAACTTCCGAAAGAGAAGACGTCAAAACCTGCTGATAGGACTGATTGAGCAGATAGCCCTCGTAATAGCCGCGCGCCAGGGAATATACGCCCACGGCCGCTGCCGCTATAATCAAGCATGCAAGACTCACCACACCCACACGGCGCGTGGTGCGGGCGCGTTGCTGTTTCTTTTCAGGAGAAGCCGCATGAGCTGCGGAAATATCGGTGGCGCGTGCCTTGCTGCGGCGGGGGGCGGTTGCCGAGCCAACAGCGGATCCCGTGAAATCTTCCGTAAAACCACTAGTAACGGTTCCGCCGGAAATGGCGTTGCTGCCCAACGAGACCGTGCCCGTAGGATCGTGCTCAACGGCAGCAGATGCAAATTCACCCGATGACAAGGGCAAACCTTCTTCACGTTTAGGCGCGCCCTTTATTTTCTTCTTTCCCGGAAGAGAAAAAAGCGCAACTTTGCCCAACGGGTTTCCGTGTTTAGGCTGATTCGCAGCATCTTGGCGCTGCTTTTTCGCATCCAAAACACTGAACGAAATCTCGTTCGACGTACCCACCGTGTTGTTTTTCACATGCAAACTATGCATGCCGAACTTGCGCGCCGTCATGGACGTTATCCCTGATTCTTCCGAATATCGGCAACAATTTCCGCACAAGTCATAATCTTGACGTTTTTGCTGGGCATTGAGCACAGGAACGTCTTTCCATACCCCTTGGAAAGCAGGCGATGGTCGGCAAGAATAAGAATTCCCTGGTCGGTGTTGGTGCGAATCAAGCGCCCTGCTGCCTGCTTCATCTCAATCACAGCAGCCGGCAACACATAATGGCGCCACGCATCGGCATCGCGCGAACTGCGCTCACACGACAGCGGGTCGGTTGGCTTCGCAAACGGCAATTTCGGCACAATCACGCCGCGCAGCGTGGAACCCGGCGCGTCAAAGCCTTCCCAAAAACTCTTCAGGGCGAACAGCGAGAGCTGCTTATTCGACAGGAATTCATCGCGCAGACCTTTAACGGAAACACCCCATTTCTGGCACACTAGGCGTAAATCCGCTTCTTTGAGCTGGGGATTTACCACTTCATAACAAGCATCCATCTCACGACGATTCGTGAAAAGCGTGAGCATTGACCCCTTTTGTGCCAAATGCGCCGCCACAAGCAGCTTTTGCAAATGCGCCAGGTAGCTGCGCTCGGCGGGGTCGGGCATATCGCTGGGCACGTAGATGGTCATGTTGTTGTCGAAATCGAAGCTGGAATCAAGCCTGAGCGTTGCAGCCTGGGAATTCTCGCTTTGGTTGAGACCCATGGCGTTTTCGAACGCCTCGAAACTCTCGCCAATAGCGACGGTTGCCGAAGCATACACAACGGAATGCGTACGCTGGTACAGCGAATCTTCCAGCATGAAGCCCATATTCAACGGCAGCGCTTCAATGCGGTCAACGAAGCGGTCCTTCTTGTGAGAAATCGTAGCGGAATATGCATAGAGCTCAGAAGGTTTCGAGAACACGGCCTCGCACACATCAAGGACTTCGCGCAACGAAAGCGCGATAACGGCAATCTCTCGCTGAAGGGCTGCAGCAGCGGCATCTTCCTCAAGATAGACAACAAGCTCTTGACATGCAGAAATAAGTTTTTCGGAAGCGTTTTGCACTGCCAGTGCGCGCGCACTCAATTCCGTGAAACGCTGGCCCTTACGCACCTCATCGTTGATCCATAAATCAACGAATTCGTAATTCTTATTGCGGGCGGTGTCGTAATACAGCAGCTCCTTGACCTGCGGAACGTACTCTTTTACCGCCTCATCGAACTCTTTACCTGCTGAAAACGCTTTTCCCGTCAGGGCATACAGCAGATTCTCCTGGCTTTCATCTTTCGTGGCGGCAGCGCGGCGCTGCACGCGTGCGAAAATATTGCGATTATCGTCAGACGCTACTTTATGAGCAATGTTGACCAGCTCTTCAGACGAAAGCTTGCTAGAGAACGCCTTGCGCGCTTCTTGCTCTGCTCCATGGGCCTCATCAACCACCCAATAGCGAATCGGCGGCAGCAGACCGCCATCGGCTGCAAGATCGCAGAAAAGCAGGCTGTGGTTTGTCACCACAATGTCTGCCGCTGCCGCTTTGCGACGAGAACCGTGCACGAAGCAACTCGCCCCGTAATACGGGCACTTGCGACGCAGACATTCTTGGCTTCCGCACGTAATGGACCAGCGCGGAAGCAAGCGATAATCGATTTTCAGCGTATCAATATCGCTGTATTCCGACTGCTCAATAAAAGAGAGAAGCGCTGCAACCGCAACGGCGCAGGTCGTTTGCTTGTCGCCCAACATGCGATCAAACTGGTGCTCGGCCACCAAATGCTCAATTTTACGCAAGCAGGGATAATGCGAGAATCCCTTCAAGGCAGCATACGTAAGGCCGCCCAACGCTTTGTCAAGCAAGGGAAGCTCGTGGTAAATCAGCTGATCAAGCAACGCGTTTGTTTTCGTTGCAACACCAACCGTTATGTTGTTTTTCTTCGCCAAAAGCGCCGCGGGAAGCAAATACGCCATGGATTTGCCCACGCCGGTACCGGCCTCCACAACCAGATTCTCCGATTGCTCGAACGCCTTTCCTACCGCGCATGACATCTGGCATTGCTCGTCACGGCGTTCAAACTGCTGATAAAGGCCGCCAACAAGACCATCTTCGCTGAATGCTGCCGCAATTTCCTCTTGCGAAGGCGCTTTAATGCCCACCAACGGGTCATCTGCTAGCGTCTCGGCATCGACGCGCGCTTTCAAATCGCAGGCGCTAACCGCTTCCCGGCGCGTACCACGCAGCGAGAAATGAGGAACCGTTTCGCCTTGCGCGGCAGCAGCTTTTTCGTTCTGCTGGTTGAAATAATCGAACACAACCTGAGTCGGCCACTCATCAGGAGTCGCAAAACCCGCAATCAGCGCAACAAGGGGGGCGGGCATAGATGCAATAGCCGCCAACAGCACCGGAAGCACCGCACAGGTTGCTTCCACATCGGCATCGGCACGATGCGTTGAAAGCGGCAGGTCGAAAGCGCGCACCAGGTCAAGCAAACGATGCGACTTCAAGCGCGGCAGGCCAACGCGCGCCAAATCAAGCGAGTCCACCCAAGTGTTTTCGAGAAGAGGATAACCAGCCGGATGCTTCGTGGTAAAGGTGCGGTCGAAATCAGCATTGTGCGCCACGCAAATGGCATCGCCCACAAATTCAACCAGCTGTTCCAACGCCTCGTTCGGCGTTGGTGCACCGGCGATGTCTTCCTGAGAGATATGCGTCAAGTGGACAATTTCTTCAGGAATTTCCTTGCCTGGATCAACAAACGTGTTGAACCACGCAATGATTTTGCCGCCTTCTACACGGGCAGCAGCAATCTGAATCAAATCATCGTGGTTATACGACAGACCAGTGGTTTCCGTATCGATAACCACCACGTTATTGCTGAATATACCAAAATCGGCCGCTTGCGCAGCCTCTTTCAATGCTCCATAGCGCCTGCAAACACTCTCAGGAGTGCCGTCGCAGATAAATTCTTGCAGGGAAGCGCTTATTCCCGTAATGTGTCTTTCCATAGTGAGAAGCGTACCATCTCTTACTCTTTCATACAAACCATTACCCCGAAAAACCACGGTATCAGGAGTTTTTCATGCTTAACGACTTTTGCTACAGCACTTATGCACGTTTTGAGACGGAATCGCGCGCGCAAGGTGCGGCGCTTATGGGCGGCGACCACCTTATTGGCGATATTTACACCCTTGAACCCGAATTGCAGGAAGATCGTTCGTATCGCATTTGGTTGGTTAATCGTTTTGGCGCAAAAGTTGCCTTCCTTGCTGCCAACGAAGAGCATCGAATCCTTTCTTTACAGGCACGCGGATGGACCCTGCGCGCGCTTTTATCGTTTGTTGCTTTAGGACAAGATCCCATCGGTTATTGGGGCGAAGTCGTTTTGCTCTGCAACGACCCCCATTACGACCATGAGTTCAACGCATTTGCCCTCAATCTGCGCGAACTCATGGCTCAGGGCATTCGACCCGCTGTGGATTTCACCGAACAAGCCGCTCGTCAGATCATTGACTCCAAGGGAACATGGCTTCCTTCCGACCG
>CAKTXN010000072.1 GCA_934630905.1 uncultured Eggerthellaceae bacterium | reverse complement strand
CTAGAGGAATCCGAATCCCTTAGAATGCAACGAGACGACGAGAAAGGACGATGCCATGCCGGCCGAGTTAGAGCAGAGGGCCGTGGAGCTGTGTTCGGCCTTGATATCGCTTAGGTCGCAGGATATTCATTTCGAAAATGAAGTGTGATTACCCTCGAAAATCGAGTATGATATTCCTCGAAAACAAAGTGTTCCCACTTCAAATAAGGAGGCTAGGCCATGGTCGTATATGGAACCGAAAAGCCCCAGGCGTATCGCCCGCGCCTCGTCGACGAACGCTTGCAGAAGCTGCTCTCCATCTTCGGCGCAGTCGAGATTCGCGGTACCAAGTGGTGCGGCAAGTCCTGGGCGGCGCTGGCGTTCGGCGAGAGCGTCGTGCATCTTGACGACCCAAACGTCAAGGCGCTGGCCGAGGCCGACCCCGCGCTGGCGCTGCGGGGGGCACGCCCTCACGTCGTCGACGAGTGGCAAGAGGTCCCCTCCACCTGGGATGCCACGCGCCGCGCGGTCGACGCGGCCGGCGGCGAACGTGGCCTGTTCATTCTCACGGGCTCTTCCACCCCGGCTAAGGACGCCGTCACCCACAGCGGCGCCGGGCGCATCGCCCGCGTGGACATGAGCACCATGACGCTGTGGGAGCGCGGCCTGTCCACGGGTTCGGTGTCGCTGTCCGGACTATTCGAAGGCGTGTTCGACCCGTCGACATGCGAAACGTCGCTGGCGCCTTTGGCCGATGCCATATGCTGCGGTGGCTGGCCCGCCCTCGTCGGGGCCGATGCCCAGACGGCCGCAGAGGTCATCGACCAGTACCTCGATGCCATGTTCGAGGTCAGCGTCCCCAAAAAGGGCGGAACGCCCGATATGGCGCGGCGTATCGTGAGTTCGCTCGCGCGCAACGTCGCCACGGCCGCCACCCTGCAGACCATCGCCCAGGACGCCTCGCTGGGAGATGAGGCGGGGGCGCCGGCGGCGTCCACTGTCACCTCCTATTTGAATATGCTCGAGGGCATGTACGTCATCGAGGGTCTGCACGGCTGGGATGCCCCTGTAAGGGCCAAGTCGCGTCTGCGCACCAAGCCAAAACGCTACTTCGCCGACCCGTCCATCCCTGCCGCCGCGCTCGGCATGGGGCCGGAGAGGCTGCTCTCCGACGGGCAGACCTTCGGCCTCCTCTTCGAGTCGCTGTGCGTCCACGACCTGCGGGCCTATACCGCGTGCCTGCCAGGCGCCCACCACGGATCGCTTCGCTACTACGGTGATTCGGACGGGCTGGAGGTCGACGTCGTCATCGAGCTTCGCGACGGTCGCTGGGCGGCGCTGGAGATCAAGCTCGGCGAGGCCAAGGTGCCCGACGGCATCAGGAACATCGAGCGCTTGCGCGAAAAGGTCGCCTCCAACCCGGCGGCCCGCAACCCCAAGCCCGAGTTTTGCGCCGTCGTCACCGCGATGTCTCCCTTCTGCCGCTACGACGCAGCCCATGACGTCTACGTTTTCCCTATCACCGCCTTGCGGCCGTAAGCGCAGTCGTCGACCCGAATGAAAACAGGGGGAGGAAGTGTGTTTGCTGCGATAAGACTCGACACGCGGGGATGTGGGCAAACCGCTTGCCCGCATCCCGTTTTCTTAAGGTCTACGTCTCTTTTCAACGTCGACAGGACACTGATCAGGCACATTGTCGAGAAGAGGCTGGCGCACGAAGGCCTGTGCCTGGATGCCGTGATGCACTGAGAGCATCATCAACCTGTGTTGCCAAAATACGCTGTATCCTTGGTCCGAAGGTTTCAAGATAGGGCAAACTTCTTTGTGCAATTGTCCCAGAGACACAGTGCTATGCCAATTCGTATCGCAAGGCGCGGCTTGCGCCGTGCGATACGATTTGCCCCTTGTCCATCATCTCCTTCAATATGCGACCAGCCGTGGATTGGCTGACCCCGAGCAGCGCCTGTGCTTCCCTTCGGGTAATTGAGGGGTATTCTGCCAAGAATCGCAGAATCTCGTCCTCTCGGGAACGAGAAGCAACAGGCGCCTTTTTGCTGGTTGCTGCCGGCCTTTTTGCTTCCGTTGGTGTGAAGTTCACGTTGGGCAGGACGATTTTGAATGCGTTGCTCGTGGTCATGATTTGCGGCTGAGAGGCCGCCTCCGCGTAAGCTCCCATGATCTTCCTCATCCCCGTGCCGTACGCCTCAATGAGCTGCAGGCGGTAGAAGACGTTGGCCAGATGAGGGTTTCGGCAGGCGGAGACGCCCATCATCAGATCCTCCAGCTCCAAGCCGGGCAAAAGGCCGCCGACGGACACGAATTCGATTCTGTCGTCGTAGATACTGATCAGCGTGCTGGCGCGGAAGGAGTAGTCCCTGTGCACGAGCGAGTTCAGTAGAGCCTCGCGCACGGCGACCTCTGGGTAATCCCTGGTGTCGATGCGCAGCAGCTTTTGGAAAGTAGCATGGGTCTGGTTGTGGAAGTCGATGTAGTCGTAGGCTTCGCTGAGCTGCCGCATAAGGGACCCGGAGAATTCCCGGCGGTCCTTGAACACGCTCTGGTCTGTCCCCTCGAAAACGGCCGCCTTGACGGTGTGGGGACATTGATCGGACAGAAGCAGGCCGAGGTTCGTGTAAAGGCCGTCCGGCGAAATAATCTTCAGGGTTTGCATCTGCGGCGAGCTGAAGGGGATATCTCGAGTTTCAAATTCCTTTTTCGTCGACTTAAAGGTTAGTTTTTGATTGAGGGAGCGCATATCCTCGAAGCTGTCGCCGTCGGTCTCCTTGATCATCTGCCGGATGGCCGCATCGGTTGCTGGGACGGAGGAGTGCCCCTGCCGCACGTAGACACCCTCGGGGCGTAAGCCTTTCTTCGCCAGGTAGTAGGGGCGGTTCGTGCCGCGCTGGACCTCGACAGCAATGACCGCTTTCCCGTCGCAGTCGAGCGTTTCGTAGCGGACGAACATGGTGACGTCTGGTTTCACAGCGTCTCGCACCATGTTAGAGACCTGCAGGGCGCACTCGTCGACGTCTTCGACGCCCAGCACGGTTCCATCGTCGGCGACACCCACGTAAACCGTTCCGCCGTTGCAGTTCGCAAAGGCGACAATCTCCTTCTTGATACTGTCCTGCGCAACGGCCTTCAGCTCGACCATTTTTGTTTCCTGGAATTTCATTCTGCCTGCCTCTCAATTTTATGCTACCCATATTCTAACCATTTAATTAACCATGATGGTTAGAATGGTTAGAATTGGATCGAATCAAAGGAGTGGTTGTGCATAAGCAGTAAGTACGGTCTCGATGCCGCTACGCCGAGACACAGAAGGCTGCCCGATACGCCCAAGGGCGGAATTTTCCAGTCGGACCTGGCTGGATGAAACGTCGAGAATACTCGAGACTTGGCGAGAATCCGTGCTTTTGCGGCGGTTTACCCTGACTGGAGACTCCATTGGCCAGCTTCGGTCGTCAAAGTTCATGCGACTTCCCGCCGCTTATGAAGAATCGTCCTATTGGGAATCTTCCCCAATTAGAGACCACCGTTCTTCTTCTGGAATCCAAGTTCTGCCCGAAGCATCGCCGCTGAAACCTCTTAGTTTTTTCTATGGTGACCCTTGAGCCAATGATATCCTGCGCGAATGATTGGCAGGGGTTACTGACTATCTGAACAACTCATCATGGCTACCAGTTCGTTCGAAGAAAGCAACGTCACTGTTGGCCGACCAAATCACAAGCCAGTCGTCAGAGTTGGCAACATGACACTCGTTTTGTCCTGCCCAGTTACCGCTCAACTGATGCATATTGTGACGGCGTTTTAGGATTTCTATTGACCCCGGCGTTTTCTCCAATACTAGATTAATTAGCTTTTGCAGCTCTTCAAGATCCCATTTGCGACGTTTTGCCTTCTTCTTCAGATCACGGGAGAATGCAGTGGAAAACTCGGCGGTGAGCCTACTTGTTTTGCCATCGCCGCCGCAATAAGGTCGGCTCCGTTGTCGAAACGACCTTTTTTGCCCGAAGCCAGGAAGGCATCACCTTCGCGAATGGCTTCTAGGCTTTCCGCGTTGGGCTCTTCGGGTGCAAAAGTTAGCGGGATGCGACGAGTGTTCACCATTTGTTTGTAAAAAGCACGCGTTACCGAGGACAAGTCGAGTCCGTAATAATCGGCGACTTCGGATGCCTCGCGCTTTAGGTCGTCATCGATGCGAATGGTTAGAGTTGTAGTTGCCATTTCAAACTCCTGTCATAGTTTGTATGTGCAATCGTATTATAACGCACGTATATCTATCGAGACAAGCGCAAGATAAGCACTTGTTTATGATGGAATGCCGCTTGCGTTTAGCGCATGAAATCGAGCCGTGCGCGGTGATATACTCAAGAGTATGCATATCGTTTTAGGGCAGCGCCGCCCAGCAGCAGCGCTTTCGGGGCCAGGTGAAGGAAGACCGCATGAAACAAGCGCAGGCGCAAAGAGAATCGTTCGAATCCCCTAAATCCCTGATGATAGCGATATTCTTCGCGTTGTGCTGCGTTTTTGCGCTGGGAATGACAATGGCCTGTGCGGCGAAAGCGCCGGTCGAGGTCGCCCAGCCGAATGATCCTGAAACCATCGTGCGCATTGCCGGGAGCGAAGCGGTGGATACCGCCATCGAAGCCTCCAAGGCTGCCTTCCCGGACGGTCTAACCAGCAGCGACAAATGCGTGGTACTCGCGCGCGACGATGATTACCAGGACTCTATGAGCGCGACTGGTCTTGCCGGCGCGTATGATTCGCCTATTTTGCTTACGGATCGGGCATCGCTTTCCTGGCAAACGCTTAAGGAAATAAGGCGCTTGGGCGCAAAAACTGTGCTGCTTATCGGTGGCGAAGGCGCCGTAAAGCCCGCCGTAGAGAACGCTCTGACCTGGTCGGGGTTTGATGTGAAACGCGTAGGGGGCAGCGATGCGTGTGATACGTCCGTTGCGTGCGCGAAAATGATCGAAGAGAAAGATCGCGCCTGCAACGAGCTGAGCGCTGCGGTGGTGGCAACGTCTGTTGACTTTGCGGATGCGCTTTCTGTTGCGCCGGTCGCCTATAAGTTCCATTTGCCTATCTTTATTACTACTAGCTCTGTTTCGCCTGATGGTGAACGTGTTTTGCGCCCTGATGCGCAGGCGATGATCGAACGCTACAACAGCGTTTTCGTTCCCGGTGGCCCCGATGCGCTTCCAACGTCTTCCGTCGAAGATGTTTGGGGCGATAAAGTGACGCGTGTTTACGGTCTAACGGGTTACGATACTTCGGTTGCCGTTGCGCAGAAACTGATGGACGATGGGCTTTTGGGAGGCTCCTCTGTGGGTGTTGCGAACGGCACAGCCGATGCCAAGGGCATGGATGCGCTTGCTGCTTCGGCGCTTTTGGCGAAAAACGATGCGCCCCTGATTCTGGTAGAGGGCACAACGAACGCTTCCGCTGCTACCGCCTTCATCGGCGACAACAGCAGCGCGTTTGACAAGGCATTTGTGTTCGGCGGCGTAAATGTTTGTCCTGAAGGCCTGGTCAACGACATTGATGAATCGCTGCGCGGCGTAGTTCATTACGTTGCGGTGCTGGGGTCTGACGCATGGCCTGAAAAGCACAAAGAGGTCCAGGGGTCCGATGTTCAAATGCTTATGCGCATTGATACCGAAGCCGCTACGGTTTCGCTGCTCACCGTGCCGCGCGATACGTATTACGTGCAGCGGGGGAATGACTTCCGCCCGAGTTATCCTGGCTTGACGTGCACGTGCTCTTCGGCGTCTGCTTGCACGGGAAAGACCTGGTGCAAGTCGAATTATGCGTTTCATTACGCGTATTATCAGGCACTTGCGGAAGGTTCCGATCACAGCGAGGCCACGCATGCGGGTGCCGCGAAAGAATGCCAGGCTATCAGCGAAATTACGCAGGTGGGCGTTACAAAGTACGTTGTATGCGACATTGAGACCGTTCAAAAGATCGTGGACGCGATTGGCGGACTTTCCGTTGACTTGCCGTATACGCTTGATTGGGGTGCGGAAACAGATTATCTGTCTGCTGGCGAGCAGGTTCTGGATGGCTACGACTTCATGGTTGCTTCGCGCGAGCGCCACTCTTACGTCGAGAAGTACGATTTGCCCGAAGACGCTCTGCGTCAGTCGGTCGATCGGATGATGTTGTGTCGTCTTATCAAGGCCGCACTTAATCCTGGCGAGATGGGACTTCCCGATATTTTTAGTACGGGCGATCTTCTGAATTTCCTGGTGAGCAGCGGGCTCATTGAGACAAACATCAGCTCTGATGATATTTCCGTGTGGAGCGATGCGCTTCAAGCGAACAAGGAAAATCTAGTGGTGCAGGCTGCGTCGGGGCCTTTCGAGGTCACGCGCTACGAGCTTCCCGAGCTGGGTTATAACAACGAGGGCTGCCTACAGACGCTTGTTGATTACGACAGCGCCGCTTACGCCGCAATTGCTCAGGAATTCTGTTCGGGCGAGCGTTTGAACAGCGGACATTATGCGGAAACGTGGGATTAGCAGCTTGGCGTAAGATGCTAAAGCGCGATTGGACGCTGGACAGTTTTTCGGGTACAAGCGTCTTGGGGTGAATCGGCACTGTTGTTTCGTGTTGAGATACCCTGTTTTCTGCGCTGCTTGTCTTAGTTTTTGCTGTTCGAGGGCGTATCCTGGTGTTTTGTTGCGTACGATAAAAGCCACTATGGCCCGTCAAGGAGTGTTTGAAGGATGCGGGATTTGTCCGAAAAGCAAAACCAGAATGCCGTGCAGGGAAAGCACGTGCGGGTAGTTCAAGAAGAAGTGTCTCCGCGCAGTCCGCGTAAAAAACGGAAGAAAGTGATCCTTGCTGTTGTTTGCACGCTTCTTGCGGTGGTGCTTGTTGCGGGTGGCGCCTTCGCGTTTTACCTGAACAACCTTTCAAACGCCTTGTCCTATAAGGGCGACTCAGAAGAGCTTTCCGATGCCCTGGTTGCGGCCGAGAAGAACGATCCCTTCTACATCCTGGTGATTGGCACCGATAACGAGCGAAGCGATGTGATGGTGCTAGTGCGCTTTGATCTGGACGAGTCGAAGCTGACTATGGTGTCTGTTCCGCGCGATACGCCATATCATATTGATGGCACCACGGTGAAGCTCAACCAGGTTTTCGCCGAGCAGGGCGAAGCCGCGTGCATTCAGGCGGTGTCTCAGCTTACGGGCGTTTCTATTTCTCATTATGTTGAAGTGGGATTTGACCAGCTCAAAGACGTGGTGGACGAGCTTGGTGGCGTTGATGTGGACGTCCCTTATGCGATTGACGGCGCCGTATGGACCTCTTCGGGCTACCAGCAGATTCGTATCGAGGCGGGGGAGAACCACCTTTCGGGCGAAGAAGCGCTCATTTTGGCACGCTCGCGCATGGAATATTCCTATAACGGCATTACGCAGGATGCTATTCGTCAGGCGAATATTCGCGCGATTATGATGGATATGCTCAAGCAGGTTCTTTCGAAACCTGTTTTGGAAATTCCCGGACAGATTCAGATTTTGGCATCGATGGTGGAAACCGATATCCCGTTTAGCGACCTTGTTTACTGGGCCACCACGCTTGCCGGCGGCAAGCAGCTTGTGGTGTATTCGTGCACAGGCCCCACCGAGGGCGACCTGGACGAGGACACGGGCCTGTGGCTTACCAAGGAAGCTCCCGAGCAGTGGGCGCGCATTATGACCGAAGTCAGGGCGGGCAGGGATCCTTCCAAGGTTATGGAGCGTACAACATCTACCGATGGTGCGGTGCACGTGGGCACCACGGAAGTCATCGACGTCGGCGGGGAAGAAGAAGCAGGAGATAGTGCTAGCGCGGGTGAAAGCAAAGCGGATGGGGAAGATTAATCGCTATTGTACAATCAATCGCATTTCGCAGTCTCTTTCAATTCACGGTCTATTGTGAATTGAAATGTATTATGTTATACTTTTACTGAATCAAAACCCAAGGAGGATGAAATGACATCTGCTGTTCTTGAGGAAAGAGTTGGGCGCTTTCAAGATATGGTCGGTTCTTCAGAGAGGGTCGGCGTATCAGAATTTGCTCGCACAAAGGCATGGCGAGATCGTTTGCCTGCGGTCGGGTGCTTCGAGGTTGTTGACCGCAATGGCGTTGTCGGATATTTGCTTGCCCCCGAGTATGCAACTGCTCTGAGCGATAAAATTTCGGAACTCGAGGAGCAGACGGAGCGGACGCAAATTGCCGCGATGTTTAAAGCTAGATCCAACCGCGAAAATGTGTTGACGGGTGCTGAACTTAATTCCGCAGCACTAGCGTATTTCGATAAAAATGCGGCTGCGCTCAGGGAGATAATCAATGGCGATTAGCGATGATTTGATGCGTCAGGCCGTGGTCTCTCTTTCTAAAACCGATGGTTTGATGATGAATCCTGACTCCCTGGTTGAGGATGTGTTTCTTCTCGCTCTTGCTTTTCCTGTTGAAGATGATTTCATGGCCGCATGCGCTAGTACTCAACGTGCATTCGAGCACCTTATTGCTGAAAAGGTGACTGCAAGTGATTTGAAATACAGTTTCGAAGAATGGAGTTCCTATCATTACCAGCATCGTGTTGGTCAGGGTATTAGGGCAACTTGTAGAATCATGTATCGAAAAATCGATGGCGGTATTGAAGTTAAAGGTTTCGGG
>CAKTXN010000071.1 GCA_934630905.1 uncultured Eggerthellaceae bacterium | reverse complement strand
AAAAGGAAGGCAAGGCCGCCCACGCGCGCACCGCATTTTTGGACCAAGTGAATCTGCGCAATGGCGGTGCCGCCCGAAGCAACAAGGTCGTCAACCAGCAGAACAACGTCGTTTTCTGAAAGAGCATCGGCATGAATATGCAGCTCATCAGAGCCGTATTCCAAGCCGTATTTCTCGGAGATGGTATTGCGCGGCAGCTTGCCCGGCTTGCGCGCCGGCACAAATCCAACGCCCATCTTCAGCGCAACGGGCGCACCCAAAATGAAGCCGCGCGCTTCAGCGCCCACGACTTTCGTAATGCCGGCGTCTTTAAAGGCTTCCGCAATGTCGTTCACAAGCGACGAAAAAGCTTCCGCATCAGCGAAAACGGGCGTCACATCCTTGAACATAATGCCCGGTTGAGGGTAGTTGGGCAGGCTGATAACAAGGCTTTCGTAATCAATATCGCTCATGGAACGTCCTTTTCGCGGTCTTTGGCACAGATTGCGGGGGCGCAATTTTTCGCCCGCACGGTCTGCGCATGGTCTTGCTGTGGCGCAATTGCCACGTTTTCTTTTAAACACAAACAGCAGATATTGTACTACCATCAGGCATTTTTTTCGCCAGATTAAGCATTGATTTCTCTTTCTTCAAGCATGTCCGTTTCTTGGGACGCGTAAAATTGCCCAAAGAAGTACAATTATTCGAAGATGATTCACACCTTGGCGAAAAGTGCGGTTGACTGCCGGCGAAGGAATGCGCGATGCTTGGAAGGAGCGTGCACGTTATGCGAAAAAAGGACGAAAATTGCCGCCGCCGTTGCGGTTTTTCTGATGACCTCGCCCGCTCCTTTCATGCACGCCAGCACGTGTCCTTGGCGGCTTGGTGTTTGGTGGCGCTTTTGACGGCCGTCGTTCTGGGGGCGACTGCCTGCGCGCCCGTTGCGCCCGCGTCTTCGGCATCTTCGAGTGCTTCGCCTTCGCAAGCGACGGTATCTGCTTCAAGTGCGGCACCTGCTGAAAGTCAAGAAATAGAAGTTGACCTGGAGAAACTTGCGCAGAGCCTCCCTGAAGAAGGCTTGCCTGAAAAATATATCGACGAAACATTTTTGGGATGCAGCGATAAAGTGGAAAGAAAAGGCAGCTGCACCTTTTACACGTGGTATGCCAAAAACGGCTCGAAAGACGAAATCTTCTATGCTGGTTGTGCGAACGGGGCCGTTGTCGTAACGCTCAAGCTTGGATACCAGTTTGGAACTGTTTACTGGCCCGATTCAGATGGACTTCCCAATTTATATGCGGAATCCCCCTCCAAAAAAGAAAGTGGCAAAGCTCCTGCGAAAAGCCGTGGGTCATCCGATGCTTCAGCGGACAGCGCTGCAAGCAGCGGCGGCGGCTCATCGAGCTCGTCGGGCACGTCGAAAAAACCGAACAAGTACAGCCCGCGCGATTACGATTCTGCCGAAGATTGGGAAGCCGATACCGGTGGCTCCCTTGACGAGTGGGACCGTCAGTAGTGCAGTGCACATGCGTCCGCTACAATACTCGACCAGCCCTACAGTGTGCGCTGTCCGCGCAACCGCCTGCGACATTCGCTGTGTCGCTTGGGTTGCCCTGTCGGCGCGCCCTCCGCGCAACTATATGCGACACTCAAGCCGCATTGGCGGTACGAGCCTTCCGCTCTCACTGCGCTGCGCCGCTACGTAAAGCCGTTTAGTAAAAAATCTGCAAATCCAAAAAGTTTTTCTTCAAAAAAAGTTAACGTCTGCTAACATGCTCTACGTATGTTAGCTATAGGTAACATTGCGCAGTTCACATTGGCAAGGCGGCTGGATGGGTTGCCCATTGGGTGAAGTGCTCGGATGGCTGGTGGCTCGCCTTGAAGTGCGAGGTAGCTGGGCGGGTGCCGGTTATGCGAAGTAGTTGGCGCTTAGGACAAATAAGGTACTCAATGTATTCATGATTGCCTTGCGCGACTGTTTCCGCCATTTGCAACGCAAATGCAATGCAAGAAAATCGCAGCCTAACAAGCCATCATATTGTGAACAGGCAATTTACCTGAAACAGAAAGGAGAGCTATGAGAAATGCCCCATTTCGAAAAAATCTGGGAGCTTTGACCAACAAAGCGTTTCGGGTTTTTTTGACGGGATCCATTGTTCTGTCGTTTAGTCCGGCAACGGCTCTGGCAAACGAGGTTTCCCAAGATGGAAGTGCATCAAGCGCGTTGACGTCATGGACGGAGACGCAAAAAGAAGAACCGGCCGACACCAGTGCTACCAACATCGATTCGACCAGTTCTTCCGTAGTAGAGAACGCAACGTCCTCTGGGGGAGATTATACCCAATTTGCGCTGTCACCTGCCACTCTTTCTGCTCTTGAAGCAGGGAATACATACACACCAGGTGTGTATGTGGGAAATGCGACCGTGACCAACAAGGGTACCGACGACTGGACAACGTACCAGATTTCCGTAAATGTCACCATTGATGAGAATGGGAAAATAAGCGCAGTGGCGCTTACGGATGATTCCTACAAGAACGCCGCAGCCGATAGTGCCGATAACGAAACGTACCTCGAAAACGCCGAGCTTGGAACGCGCAAGGCAACGGGCGTTGCGGAGCAGATTGTGCAAGCGCAATCCGCTGAGGGGGTTCAGGCTGTTTCCGGAGCTACCTACTCTAGCGCTGCGCTTGTAGAGGCAGTGGCCGATGCGTTGACGAAGGCAACTGCCGAAGCATCCGACGGATACGTGTACCTGTATGCTGCGGTGCCTTATAGCGAGTATTATGCTTCAGAAGGCGTGCAGGCGGCGGGGTCCAATGCTGCCGGCACTCAGGTGGATACGCATAATGAAGCGGATACGGGCGCGTTCGATGTTGTTTCCCGCGCCACAACGAATCACGGCCTTCATCGCGGTAGCTACCAAAACACGGCCATTATTTACGGCACGAGCGGTGCAACTTATAACGTGAGTTCGTGGAATAGCGGTTCAGAAGCCGTTCTGGAAGATGGATCGACCATTACGTTTAGCCGCGGCAACATTACCGCAGGCGATACGACCGATGTCATGGATCATTATGAGGTCACGGGTTTCAAATACGTTCCTGTTGCGGTGAAAAGCGCTGATTTGGATGCTTTCAAAGCAAAATACACTGTGGTGGAAAACGGCGGAACACTTGCGGGAGGTTACACCGAACAGCAGTTGAACAGCTATAACGTTATTGCAAACGTTGATGCGAATACAAATGGTCTGAAAGTAGCCACGAAGAATGAAGAAACTGGCGATTTTTCGTTTGGGAAGCGACAGACGGGCACCACTTCGGGCGTTAAAGATTCAGCGCTTAAGGTGGCGGACGCTTCCACGTTGGGCGTAACAACGAAAAACGCGAAGACTGGTGCGGCGCTTGCTGGATCGTACGGTGACTTCCTTCGTGTTGACCTAAAGTCCAATTACGGCGACCTGGGTGCCAATATGCAGGCTGTTTTCTGGGAATACTACGGCTCGGGCGATACGGTGCTGGCAACGTACGGAACAAAGTTTGCCGCAGATAACTGGATGCACAAGTCCAACGGCATTCAGCTGGGTCTTACGGAATCGGCGCGCTGCACGCTTCCCGAAGGTACCAACGGCACCGGTAAATGGAAAGTGACCATTTGCGCTTTGGGCTACGAAGATACTGTTTTGACGCTAGACGTCGATGAAAGCGACATCAACAATGCGCATGTGGTAAGCAGCACGGAAGCTCTTGAGCAGGCAATATCCGCCGCGGAAGCCTTGACCGAAGCCGACTACACCGCTGCATCGTGGGCATCGCTTTCCGTTGAGCTGGGCGAGGCGAAAGAGCAGCTTGCCCTTGCTCAGCAGGGTCCCACCAAGACCACCCAGGAAGCCGTTGACGAAGCGACCTCCCATTTGAACGAAGCAATAAAGAACCTGGTACATGCAGGCTTTACCACGTGGGTCGCTAATTATGCCGAACTCGGCGTGGACACGTCCACGGGCTACGATGCGGTCTCTTCGGCAACGAACTTCACCAGCCGCCACGCAAAAGACATTCCAGCTAACGTGCAGCGCGCGACCGACGAAAACGGCACGGTAACGCTTACCGGCGTGAACAAAACCACAAAGGAAGCCACGGTTTCTCCGACTGTTTCTTCTTCCAGTTTTGCTTATAGCAACAAATATGGTACGGGTGAATTTGTTGTTGTGCCTGATGACGCCGTTGAAGGTTACGTTTGGAACGAATATCTGAATGCGATTACCGCCATCACCATCAGCGACGGAACAACTACGGTAGGCACGCTGCCGTGGATTGATTATTACGGCGAGAACTCAACGGCGGGATTCCATTACAACAAGATTGAAATCGCAGTGAATAACGGCGAATCTGTTGGCTCGAATAAGGCGAATGTGACGCGTTTTGCTCCGTTCTACAACGAAGGCGCATCGCAAATCAAGGCGGGAACGTACACGATTACGGTTTACGCCGATGGCTACCAACCCCTTTCTACCAGCGTGAACGTTCTTCCCACGGCTGAACAGCCGCTTTCGGTGAGAAGCACGTACGATGGTGCAGCGGTTAAGCTTTCGGGCATGCCTGAAGACATGGCGGGCGCAACGGCAACGGTTTCTTATACCGTTGGGTCGGGTCGCGGTGCTAAGACGTACTATCTTGCCCAAAATGCTGCAATATCCAACGGTGTTGTCAAGCTTTCGGAGTCTATGGTTGCAGGGACCACGTATAACGTAACGGTGAACAGCACGAACTACGCACCCATGACAGCAAGCTTTACGCAGCAGGCCGAAGCAACCCTGACGCTTGATTTGGCTACTACGGCAACAAATCTCAAGGTGGGCGACACGTTTAACGTGGCAATTTCCATGAAGGGTGACAAGATTACCACGGCTCAGGGCACGCTTTCGTTTGATGATAAAGTTGTCCGCCTGACGGGCTTTAGCACTGAGAATTCTCAGCTTTCCGAAAAAGACAATTTCAAATGGACCGATGCAGGAATGTTTAGCTTCTTCGGAAACGATGCTGACTTTACCGAAGGTGGCGTTGTCGCTCAAGCGCAGTTCGAAGTCATTGGTGCGGGCGCCACGACTATCGCCCTGGATTCTTCTGCCGATAACGTTGCAAGTGTAGAAGGAAGCACGTGCGATCATGCCATTGTTGCTGGTGTTGCGGCCGAGGTGAGCGTGATTTCCGCACAAGCCGTAAAGGGCGACGTGAACAATAACGGTGCGATTAATATTGTGGACGCTCAGATTGCCTACGACCTTGCAACAAAGGTAATCGAGCCTGATTACGCGCCGCTTTTGTCGGTTGGCGAAGGCTGGTCGAAGGCCACTGTTGAATACACCGCTAACGTCAACGGCGATGATGCCATTGACGCTGCTGACGCATTTGCAATCCAGCATTACGCGCTTTTCAAAGCGTGGGAATAAACCCCTAACATCTTTTAGCAGTGCTTTTCAAGATTCGGGCCTCGTTTTTTGGGGCCCGAATCGGCGTGAAAAGGAGCAATCATGAAGTCAACAACACCATCGGAGTCGTCGTCTTTGCAGGCAAGCGTGTCGCCAAAGCGTGCGCGCCTTGCGCAGCTTGTCTTTTTGGTTCCAGGGTTCGCCGTGGCCGTTGCGGTTGGGGCGTCTGTTGCGGGATACGAGCCGCTTGTTTTCGATTCGTCGGTCTATGAGATTTCTTCTCCCGCTCAGGCGCAGGCGCTTGAAATCATTGATCCGAACGAGACAAGCGTGCGCGAAACAGGCCGCGAATACGATGGCTCGCTTGATCAAGAATCATTCGAGATGCCAGCAAACGGCCTGGTAGATGGCGTGTATACCGCAACTGCGTACGGCTATAAGAGTGACATTGAGGTTCAAGTGACCATTTTGCAAGGGGAAATCGTTGCAATCGATATTCTCTCGCAAAATGAAGATGCCGATTACTTTAATCGCGCTGTTGGGGTGGTGTCGTCCGTTTTGGCTGCCCAGAGCACGTCGGTTGATGCGGTGAGCGGAGCAACGTTTTCTAGCAAGGGAATTTTGCAGGCAATCAACAGGTGTCTTGCCCAGGCGGCCGCTAACCAAGACAGCATGACAGGCGAAGATTCTTCCGCGCCAGATGACCCCGATACTCCTGCGGCGTCCGTTAAGCCGAGCGTTCCCAGTGCGCCTGTGGCGCCCGGGGGATCGACCGACCTTGAGGTCGAAGGGCTTTTGGACGGCGTGTATACCTCGTATACGTATTGTGCCGACGAAAAGAACCCTGATGCGTACCGGCCGTATTACCTTGCGGTAACCATTCGGGTTGAACAGGGCGCGGTTGCGGAAATTGTTGATGTTTGTGGAACAGGGTCAGGCGAAAAAGACGCAGCTGAACTAGGTGAATACGACACAAAAAACGATACGTATCTTGATTGGGCGGCATGGGGAAGAACTATTCGCAGCGAGCACGTTACCTATACGGGCGTTGCTGACCAGATCGAAGCGGCCCATTATCAGCGCGTAGAGTCCTATGATGTGGTAAGTGGTGCTACGTATTCATCGGCGGCGGTTGCGAAAGGTTATAACGCCGCTCTTGATAAGGCGCGCCTTGCGTTCGCAGAGGCGTATCGCGCGGGGCTGATTGACAAGGACGGCAACCCTATAAAGCCAGAGGCCGATAAATCCCCTTCTGATCAGCAAGAAGCAGTCGAGCCGGAAAAGAAACCGGAACTCGTAGACAAGGATGGGAAGCCCGTAAAACCGGAAGCAGGCGATGCGCCCAATCAGCAAGAGGCGGTCGAGCTGGAAAAGAAGCTGGAACTCGTAGACAAAGACGACAATCCCATAAAGTCGGAAGCGGACAAAGTTCCGGGTCAGCAAGAAGCGGTCGAACCGGAAAAGAAAGACAACGAAGCGTTGGGTGATCGCTCGTGATTCGCGTCTTCGCAAAATATGAAGGCTTTTTGCTGCGTTGCTTTGGTCTGGCGGTTGCGCTTGCTGCATTGTTTTCGTTTACGTCATGGGCACAAGTTGCGAACGCCCATGATGAGCAGGTCCAAGCAGAAATCCTTGAAGCTCAGCGCGCCACACAGCGCGGCTCTTACGCCACCGATGGCGTGTTTCAGGGCGAAGCAGAGGGTTACGGCGGTCCTGTTTGCGTGCGGGTGACCATTGATAACGGGTTCATCACTCAAGTTGAGTTGGTCAGCGCCACGGGCGAGGATCAGGCGTGGCTGAACATGGCGCTTCCTTTGCTTGACACTATTGTGCAGGAGCAAACAACGCAGGTCGATGTAGTAAGTGGCGCAACGTTTTCTTCGTCGGGAATCTTGAACGGCGCAACAAGAGCGCTTGAGCAGTCGGGTTTGGCGGCATCAGCGACTGCTTTATCGGAAGAAGATAGCGGGAATGATTCGGAAAGAGATATTGAGCTGGGCTAATAATATGAAAGACGGTAAAAAAGCAACAAAAGCACAGCTGCGTAAACGTTCCCAGCTTGTTCAAAAAGGAGTGCGCTGGTCTGTTCAAATCATATTTTTCATTGCGGCGCCAGGGGCGTTCAGCGCGGCGTTCAACGGCGTGAAGTATATTGCGGGGCAAATTGGCGGTCTTAAGGTCATTGAGCCAACGTCGTTTCTGCTTCTTTTGGCGGGTTTATGCGCATTCACGGTGGTCTTCGGCCGTTTCTTTTGCGGGTACGCGTGCGCATTCGGCACGCTCGGCGATGCGCTGTATCTGCTGTTCACGCCGCTTCGATCTTGGTATGCCAAGCATTTTCCCACGGCGAAAGCGCGCCCAAGCCTTCTTGCTGTTCTGCGGTTTGCGAAGGTTGTTGTTCTGGGTGTTATTTTCGCCCTGTGTTTTCGGGGGTCATACGATTCTTCTTGGAGTCCGTGGACCGCATTTGCCGGCTTTACGGGTGGCTCTCTTGACGGCATCTCGGCCGCCGCATTTTCCGTGCTTGCCGCAATAGCGGTGGGAATGGCCCTGGTCGAGCGCTTCTTTTGCCGATTCCTTTGTCCACTTGGCGCACTTTTTAGCCTGCTGCCCGTGCTGCCGATAAGCCAACTCAAGCGTAATCCGCAGCGCTGTTCTTCGCGTTGCGAGGTCTGTCGTTCTGCCTGTCCGGTTCACATGCGTCCAGAACGCGGTGGTTTTGAAATGGGGGAATGCATTGCCTGTGGACGATGCGCTGCGGCATGCCCGATTGACAATATTTCGATTGCCTCTTTGCCCCGCGTTGGCGATTTGCCGGAAAAGGGAGCAGGGGAAACGGAGCGCATGGACAAGAAGGAGAAAGCGGAAAAGAAGTGCCGGCCCCTCAAAGGGAACCATCCGCTGTGGGTTGTGCTGCGAGCGGCGCTGTTGCTTGCGTTGCTGTGGGCATTCGGTGCGGTGCGCTGGTAGCGCTTTTTGTTTGCGCGGGGCGTTATTTTTTACCGATATTTTGTTATCCAAGGTTTACTTTTGCTGGCGATTCGTATAATGTTCACTGACGCTTACTTTTAAGAAGTGGGCGCAGGTACATGAGCTGCTGCCGCTGGCGAGCATGCTCGTTACGTTTTTGGGCGAGTTGCGGCGAAAAGGAGAAGCAAAATATGACGTCACGCCTGTTGTCCCGAAGGTCTTTTTTGGGCGCCGCGTTGCTCGGTCTTGCAGGATCGGCCTGCGTTTTGCCTGCTTGTTCGTCTTTCGCTTCGTCGCCGAGCACGCAAAACTC
>CAKTXN010000070.1 GCA_934630905.1 uncultured Eggerthellaceae bacterium | reverse complement strand
TCGGCCTCGAAAAGGTCGCTTTCCGCCTTGAAATCATCCAACGTCAAATCGGACAGGTCGCATCCGCGCTTGTCGCACAGAAGCACCAGATGCCCCACAACCTCGTGCGCCTTACGGAACGGCATACCTTTTTTCGCCAAGTAATCGGCAACATCGGTCGCAGCAAGATAGCCTTTTTGCGCCTGCGCCATCATCGCATCCTCATGGATGGCCATAGTAGAAATCATGCCTGCCGCGCAACGATAGCAATCTTCCAGCGTCTTTGCGGCATCAATGGCGCCTTCCTTGTCTTCCTGCAGGTCCTTGTTGTACGCCAGCGGAAGCGACTTCATGGTCACAAGCAGCGCCACCAAATCGCCAATAACGCGACCCGATTTCCCGCGAATGAGCTCGGCAAAGTCGGGGTTTTTCTTCTGCGGCATAATGGACGAACCGGTGGAGAAAGCATCGGACAGCGTGATGAAACCGAACTCGGACGTGGACCACAGGATGATTTCCTCGCACAGACGCGACAAGTGAATGCACGAAACGCTGCACGCGTACATAAGGTCAAGCAAGAAGTCACGGTCGGACACGGCATCCAGCGAGTTCGGAATCACGCGCGAAAAGCCCAGGTCGGATGCAGTGGCAAAGCGGTCAAGCGGGTACGTTGTTCCCGCAAGAGCAGCGCTTCCCAGCGGGTTTGCATCGGCAGCCGCAGCGGCCTCTTGCAAGCGATGGAAGTCACGCGTGAGCATCCACACATATGCCAGCATGTGATGCGAGAACAGCACGGGTTGCGCGTGCTGCAAGTGCGTGTAACCGGGCAAAATAACATCGAAATGCTTCTGCGCTTGTTCCAGAAGCGCTTCGCGCAACGTTAAGTTCGCGGCCATCAGATCATGCGCGCGCTGCTTTGCATACAAACGCGTGTCGGTGCACACCTGGTCATTGCGGCTGCGACCCGTGTGCAAACGCGCGCCGGCGTCGCCGATGTTCTTGATCAGTTCGCTCTCGATGGACATATGGATGTCTTCGTTATTGATGTCAAAAACGAATTCTCCCTGGTCAATGCGTTGCTTGATGTCATCAAGACCGGCATGTATTTTCTCTTTGTCTTCTTGGCTGATAACGCCCTGCGCGGCAAGCATGGCAGAATGCGCCTTGGAACCGGCAATATCTTGCGCGTAAAGCGCCTTGTCAACGGGAAGCGATGCGCCAAAACGCTGAGTGAACTCGCTCACACCCTCTTCGAAACGACCTGACCAAAGTGCCATAGTGTATTCCTTTCCTACCATATCTCGCTTGCAATCCGTATTGCGCGAGGCGTTGGCCTTATCTATGCTTTTGTGCTTTTACATTTTGCTGCGCTTAATCCACGAACGTTCGCTTGAAAGAGGACCGTGCCGCATGCGCAATCAACTACGCGCAGAAATCGTCGATGATTTCCTTGAGCGCCACTGCTTGTTCGGGTGTCTCTGCCACTAAAAGAATGGTGTCATCGCCCGCTACTGAACCGATAACCCCTGGTAAATGCGCTTTATCTAGCGCTTCCGCAACGCCGCCCGCACCGCCGGGGCGCGTTTTCACCACAGTAAGGTTGCCCGCTGCATGCACTTCGGTGACCAACTCGGGCGCAACGCGACGCAGGCGCACTTCCTCGGGCAAGATATAGAACTTTCCCGCCGCTTTCTCCAAGCGTAAGTCCACGATATCGCGCGAAACCGTTGCTTGCGTGCAGTCGTAACCCGCCTGGTTGAGCAGCTGTGTCATTTCTTGCTGCGTAAACACTCGATGTTGGGCAACAAGCGCGCGAATGGCCTCTTGGCGCTGCTGTCGTTTGTTCACGTGTTGTTCCTTTCTTTGCTGGGCGCCGGTTGTGCTTAAAGCGCGACGTTCGCCCTTCGTTCGCCAGACACTTCGCAGGCGAACTTCTGTCGTTTTCGCTATTCAGATTTGTTTTGCATAAAAATAATGCTTTTCAACAAAAATATGAATAGAAATAGAGGAAAAATAAATAATTTTGCACAAATTGCAAGGCAACGGCTGAATCGAGAGCATCAAATGCGCAGAAAGACCGATCCAGGCAACAGCGAAATAGGCACATGCTCCAACACCTTAATCCCCTACGTCCTGAGAATAACCCCAAACCATAGAAGATTCCCTCAATCGCCCATAAAACCGCTCCACTCCATAGTTTCAAAAGCATGTTGTTGAAAAACCAGGGTGTAATTCGAAGTTGTGATAGGTTGGAAGTAGGTCATCGTCGCAAATTGACTCATTTTGGAGCTTTTTAGGAATGGTCTCCGATAGCGTTTTTGCGTTTCACCAGGTCACGGCGTTGATGAAAAAATTCTCGCAAAACATATCGGGAACCCACCTACTTCCAACCTGCATCAACTGGGAGTGCGGCAATATCCTGGACCGCCTACACGGTATAGCCCAAGCGTCTCCTTCGCCCCGCTATCGTGTCGTACACCTTGCGCCCGCCTTCGTCGAACGCCTTGAGCCTGCCGTCCACGTACCATTCGATGTAGGCGTCGAGCCGCGCCCGGAACTCGTCGAACCCCACCTGCGACCAGTCGCGGCCGTTGTAGAACTCCTCCTTCAGCGTCCCGAAGAAGCCTTCGGCGCGGGCGTTGTCGGGGCAGCATGAATCTGCCGGCGCTCGGATTGCCCGGCAGCCTCGAGAACCCCCGGGGCGTCAGGCCGCTCGCGCCGAGATCGGCCAAAATGCGCTCCCTGTCTTCCTTTGAATACATTCGAACCTCCTTGATCGAGGTCCAAGAATCCGCCGCACTCCCACTTCGAATTTGGAAGCACTTTTTCAACAACATGCCCTTCGCGAGGAGAAATGCCAAAGCAAACCGAGAACAAGGCGCGGGCGACAAAGCAGGAACCCACGAAAAAGGCAGGCAACATCTGCTGCCCGCCCTGAAAAATGATCATCTATTCAGCACACGCGCCTCTTAAAGGCCGCACCTCAAACAACCGCTACTTTTTCTTCTTTTTCGGTTGCCATTTCTGACCAGACCCAGATGCTTTCGGCTTGCCCGAAGCGCCTGCACCCGCGCCGCCCGCAGCAGCACCCACAGCCGGCGCAGCAGCATCAACCGCAACCGCAGCATCGGCAGCGCCCGCAGCAGCAACAGCCGGCTGAGGCAGCACGAACTCGAACAGGCGAATAGCCGTGCCGAACTTCTTCGTAAGTTTCAGGTTGTCCTTCTCGCGCGACTTCCACTCGGAGAACAGCGGCATAGCAACGGCAATCGAAGAGTAGCAGCCGCACACCAGGCCAATGACCATTGCAAACGCGAAGTCCTTCAGCGTTTCGGAACCGAACAGCAACATGAACAGAACCGGGATAAGCGAGGTCAGCGTGGTGTTAATGGAGCGGATAAACACCTGGTTGATGGAGTGGTTTGCCATGGTCATAAACGTTACCTTAGCAGAGGACTCCTGCATGTTGTCGTTCACGCGGTGGAACACAACCACGGTGTCATACAGCGAGTAACCCAGAATGGTCAGCAACGCAGCCACCGTATTTGGCGTGAACTCGCGGCCGATCAGCGCATAAATGCCCACCACAATAATCAAGTCGTGCAACAGCGTGATAACAGCCACCACACCCATCTTGTACGAGCGGAAGCGAATGCCAATGTACGCAATAATCAGCACCAGCGAAACCAGGAACGCGATAAGCGAGGATCGAATGACGCTCGCACCCCAACTTGCTTGGATCGTGGAAACCGTGATATCGGTGCTAGAAAGGCCCAGGGTCTGCGCAACCGCAGAAGAAGCGCTGTAAGCCTCGGTCGTGTCGGTCGTGGCAAGGCGAACTAGGAAGCCCTCTTGGCCGTTCGTGCTGGTCGTCTGCACAACGGCGTTCTCCTGACCAGCGGCTGCGAACGCATCGCGCACCTGATCGGTGGTAGCGCCCGCCGTTTGGTTGATGGAGATGGACGTGCCGCCCACGAATTCAGTACCAAAGTTCAATCCGCGAACGCCGCAAACCACCAAAGCCACGGCAACGCAGCATGCCGCAATGATAAGCAGCACCTTGCGAGCGCGCAGGAACGGAATATCGCGCTTGATGAAGCGGCCAACAACCTTCTGAGCAGGCGCCTTTGCTTCGTCTTCCACCAGCTGCTCCGTGCCGCCAACGGCGTTCAGGCAGTCATGGACGTTCCAGAAATCGGGGTGCTTCGCAATGGTGCGCGGCGCCATCAAGCGAATGAGCGGCGCCTTGAAGATGAGCATCATGATGATGTCGCAGAAAATACCCAGCGCCAACGTCATGCCGAAGCCCTTGACCGACGCGCTGGCCAGGAAGAACAGCGCCAGAGCGGACACAAGCGTTACTAGGTCGGCGTCAATGGACGTCAAAATAGCGTGGCGCACACCGCTTTGCGAAGCGGCTTTGATGGAGCGGCCCATGCGGATTTCCTCGCGGAAGCGCTCCAGGGTCAGAATGGACGAGTCAGCCGCCATACCAATGGTCAAAACGATACCGGCAACGCCTGCCAGCGAAAGGCTGAACTGGCCCAACAGCGACAGCAAGCCCAAAATGCCCAAGTACAGAACAGAGAAGACGAGCATTGCCGCAGCAGTGATAATGCCAAGGCCCTTATAGAAGAAGAACAGATAGATCACAACCAGCAGAAGGCCGATCAGCGCAACCAAAACGCCGGAGGCCAACGCGTCCTGACCCAAGGTGGGGCCGACTACCTGGCTCTGAGAATACGAGAAGCTTACGGGCAAAGAACCGCTCTCCAAAACCGTCTGCAGTGATTTTGCCTGGTCAAGCGTGTAGTTACCGGTAATGGAAACCTGTCCGCCCGTGATTTCGGACTGCACGGCCGGAGCGCTTTGCACCACGCCGTCAAGCAGAATGACAATCTTGCCGTGGGTGGAAACCAGCTCTTTTGTGGCCTGAGCAAATGCTGCACTACCCGCAGAATCAAGCGTCAGGTTCACCGAGTACGTGGTTGCCGTTTCGGACTCGCGGCCCACATCCACGCGGCTGATGTTCTCGCCGGTGATAAGCGGTGTGTATGTGCCCTGCGGCGCGGTGAGCTTCGACTCAACGGCGAACTGCTGGCCCGTTACGGAGTCGGTGATGTTCTCGTGGTCGGTTTGTCCACTGTCAATCTTTTCCCTTACGTCTTCATCGGTGAAGCTGTCCAGGCATGCAAACTCCAACTTACCCGTGGTGCCGATGGTCTTCAGCGCCTGCTCAGGGTCGGAAACGCCCGGAATCTGAACAAGGATTTGGTTGTTGCCCTGCACCTGAACGGTTGCCTCGGATGCACCCAGCAAGTTCACGCGCTTCTCAACAATCGCACGGCTTTTCTCCATGTCTTCGCTGGAAATCGCCGATCCGTCCTCGTTTGAAGCGGAAAGCACAACCGACAAACCGCCCTGAATGTCCAGGCCCTGGTTAATTTTTTCCGAAGGAGGCGTGAACGCGAAGAAAGAAGCAATCACCGCAATCGTGCAGATAATAAGCAGCCACACGTTGCGTCGATCGGCGTTCTTCAGCGAACTCTTTTTCTGCTTTGAGTTTTGAGAAGCCACGTTTGAATCCTTTTCTCTTTAACTATCTGCTTTTCGCTTTTTCATGCACCTGAACAGCGAAAACGCTGACCGTAAGCAGGCATTGCCCGCAGGCGAAGGAGCCTGCGTTGCAACGTTGCCTTGCAAGTTGCAGTAAACTCTGTCGTGCGCCGCTGCCAACACGTTCCGCGCGCTTCAAGAGCACAAAAACGCACCTGTGCCAGTTTCGCACAGGTAACTTTGTATTATGACACTTCTTAACGTTTTGCGGGAAGTTGTTTCCATCTGATACGCGAGTGTAAACTTTATTCTTGTGAGAGGATAAGAGTTTAGTAATCGTTCGCGGCGGGCGAATTCATCCAGTCCTCGTAGAACTTCTCGTAGCGGCCTTCCAGAATGGCCTGACGCGCTTGTCGCATAAGCTCCAGCAAGAAGTGCAAGTTGTGCACCGAAAGTAAGATGCCGCCCAGCATTTCGCCCTGTTTCACCAGGTGGCGAATGTACGAGCGCGAATACGTCTGGCACGTCGAGCAACTGCACTGCGGATCAAGCGGTCCGAAATCATGCACGTACTTCGCGTTGCGCATGTTCATGCGCCCCGCAGAGGAAAACGCCGTGCCCATGCGAGCCGTACGCGTAGGCAGCACGCAATCGAACATGTCCACGCCTTCGCGCACTGCACGAACGAGCGTTGTGGGATTGCCCACGCCCATCAGGTAGCGCGGACGATCCTGCGGCAGCGCCTGCGCAACTGCGCCAAGCGTCTCGAACATGACTTCGTGAGGCTCGCCCACCGAATAGCCGCCAATGCCGAAACCGCCGAAACGACGTCCGCCCGCAGCCAGGCTTTCCTGCTCAATGCGCTGCAGCTCACCTGCCGACCACAAACGCAGATCAAGGTGCATACCGCCTTGCACAATGCCGAAAAGCGTCTGATCAGGCTTTTTATGCGCCGCCAAGCAACGCTGTGCCCAAGCAGCGGAAAGACGCGTTGACTTCTCCACAAACGAGCGCTCGGCCGGATACGGCGCGCATTGATCGAGCTGCATGCAAATATCGGCGCCAATCTTTTCCTGAATGGTCATGTTGCTCTCGGGCGTCCAGCGCACTTTCGCGCCATCATAGATGGACTGAAACGTAAGGCCCTCGTCGTCAATCTTCAGCGTGTCCGCCAGGCTCATAACTTGAAATCCGCCGGAATCGGTAAGCATGGGGCCGTCGTAGCACATGAATTTCTGCACGCCGCCCGCTTCTTCAATAAGATCTGCACCGGGGCGCATTGACAGATGATATGTGTTCGCAAGCACCACCTGCGACTGCAATTCACGCAGCTGAGCAGGCTGGATGCCTTTTACCGTGGCACGTGTGCCCACCGGCATGAACATAGGCGTCTGAAACGTTCCGTGCGCCGTTTCATACGTTGCCGCGCGCGCATGACCATCTTGCGCCTGAATGGTGTAATCGAATAATGCCATAATGCTCCAGTTCCGTTCTCTATGGTTTTAGGCGCAACCGCAAAGGAAGATGCTGCCGCCGTCTTGCGGGGTTCCATCGCATCCTTACGTTTTTCGCTGTAGCACTGCCCGCCGCGAACCCGCATGCAAGCCAGCCCTCGGTCGCATCATCGGCAGCACCTTTGCCCCCTTGCACCCGCGCATCAGATGCAAAAACGCCGCAGTTTTCGCCTAAATGATTTGTCCGTGGTAGTATAAGCCACAAATCAACGAAAGCTAAGGTCACCCATGAAAATACTACTGCATGCCTGCTGCGGGCCCTGTTCGCTGGAACCCACGCGCCTGCTGAAGGAGGCGGGCGATGAGTTTGCCGTGTACTTTGCGAACGCGAACATCCACCCGCAAGATGAATATGAGCATCGGCTGGAAACCATTCAGGCACTTGCTAGCGAACGTGCATATCCCCTGATAGAAGGCTCGTATGACACGGATGCCTGGGAAGCATGCGCCGGACGCATTGGCCAGGAACTTGAAGAGCTGCGCAAAAGCGCGGGCATTACCAACGAAGTGGTGGACTCTCCCAATCCTTACCCTCTGCCGCCCAAAGAAGACAAAGGACCGCAGGTAGCCGCTGCGCGCGAGAAGGCCGCCCAGTTGCGTCGCGCCCGTTGTCGCGCCTGCTACCGCCTGCGCTTCGAGGAAACGGCGCGCTACGCTGCCGAAAATGGCTTTGACGCGGTAGGAACCACATTATCGGTAAGCCCCTTCCAGTACACCGACATCATTGAGGAAGAGCTGCAACGCGCCTGCAAGAAGGCGAGCGTGAACTGCGCTTTCACTGATTATCGCCCGTATTTCGAAGACAACGAGCGCATTTCCAAAGAAATGGGGATTTATCGGCAGAATTTCTGCGGATGCCATTTCTCGAACGAAGAAGCCCAGTTGGAGCGTACAATTCGTAAAGCCGCGCGCAAAGCCAAAAAGGCCGCGCTGAAAGCAGCGAAGAAAGAAGCGGCCGAAAAGGAATTATTAGGAAGCATCAATGAAAACCTCTGATTTTGATTACGATTTGCCCGAAGAACTTATTGCCCAGGAGCCCGCCGCAAACCGCGACCAGTGCCGCATGCTGGTCATGGATCGCGTAACCGGCGCTCTTGAAGATCGCATTTTCCGCGACATCAAGGAGTATCTGCGTCCGGGCGACTTGATCATCGCGAACGAAACACGCGTTCTACCTGCGCGTTTATTGGGAACAAAGCGCGGCACGGGCGGTGCGGCGGAAGTTTTTCTGCTGAAGGAAGCCGCTGCGCCCAAAAACAACGGTGCCGCCAGCAAAGCTTCTGAGCGCAGCTCGTCGTGCACGCCTGCCGCTGATTGCACGAGCAGCACACCCAGCGCACCCGCGAGCGAACCCGCATCTTCGAACGCTTCTGCATATTGGGAAGTACTCGTAAAGCCTGGTCGCAGGCTTAAAGCAGGCGCCGTGGTAGACTTTTGCGACCAGGATGGCAACGTAGCGCTTTCCGCCGAGATCATCGACTTCGTGGACCATGAAGGCGAAGACAACAAGGGTCAGCGCCTGGCGCGCCTGACCACCACGCACCCCTCGCTGGACGAAGCGCTTCATGCCGTGGGTAAAACGCCGTTGCCGCCCTATATCAAGGATTACACGGGCGACATGGAAATGTATCAAACGGTGTTCTCCAAACGCGAGGGTTCGGCCGCAGCCCCCACCGCGGGCTTGCATTTCACGCCGCAGCTCATTGAGGAAATC
>CAKTXN010000069.1 GCA_934630905.1 uncultured Eggerthellaceae bacterium | reverse complement strand
GGCCGGGAATCGCGAAAAAACGGCGGGAAGGCGCATCGGGGAGATAGAAACCTCAGTTAATCAGCGCTTCCCTAGGCTACACGCAAGCACTCACGAACGCTGCAAAGCTTGTGGTTTCCCTTAGTTTTTATTTGTTTCACTCTCTTTCACGCGCGCGAAGCCGTATGATGAGCAGCATGGATACACAACCGCAACATACGTGCGATGTAAGCGACACGCCGGCACCAACAGCGATAAGCAAAGCAGCCCCAGAAGAAAACGAGAAGAAGAACCTGCTTCGGGCAAACCCCGATGAGTGCTCTCCTGTCATTTTGGTGGTTCATGCTTCCGTTGGTTCGGGTCATAAACTTGCAGCTCAAGCCATTGCTCAGGCTTTCGAAGACCTGGAAGGCATTGAAGGCGCGCCTGAAAACCTTCAGGTAGAGGTTGTTGACATCCTTGATTACGGACGCATACGTTTCAACGGCGATCATTGGGCGCATCTTTTCACCGGCGTCACCCGCCCCTGGTACGACTTTGTCTGGCGTTATCTTTTCACCGGGCGCCTGCTGTGGGGCGGCGGATGGTCGTGGGCGCGCATCATGTTCCCTCGTTACACGGAGATGATTCGCGAAAAGAAGCCCTTAGCCGTTATCTGCACGCACATCACGGCGGCAAATGCCACGGTTGGCGCGCGCATGGCGACTGGACAGAATTTTCCCCTGGTATGTGTTCCCACCGATTACGAGACGGAAGGGTGGTGGCCGCATCGCGCTGCTGACTTGTTCTGCGTTGGAACGGAAAGCATGGCCGAAACGTTGCGTCCGCGCAAAGTGGAAGAAGAGCGCATTGCCATCACCGGCATTCCCACCCGTCTTGATTTTTCGCAGGAATACGACCGAACCGAAACGCGTGCAATCCACGATTTACCGCAAGATAAGACAGTAGTGCTGGCATTGGCGGGCTCCACTATGGCGTCCCCCTATGTACTGTTCCGCGGTATCTTGGATCAGATTCTTCCGTATATGCACACCATGCCTAATGTGCATCTTCTATTCTGCGCAGGAAACGATGAAAATTACCGAAACCATCTTACGCGCCAAATAGAAGACCTTCGCTTGGAAAACGTATCAGTTATAGGGTTCACTGATCAAATGGCGGCGCTGATGAGCTGCTGCGATGCCGTTTTATGCAAGCCAGGAGGCCTGGTGACCACCGAAGCGCTGTGCACGAAAACGCCCCTTATCCTTTTGGGGCGCGCGTATGGACAGGAATTCATCAACGTGCGCATGCTCACTTCGCGCGGCGCCGCTCTTCACGTGACCACTGGTCGCGAGCTTCTTGAAGTGCTGCGTCTGTTTCATCAGCAGCCCACGCGGGCACAATCGTTGCTGATAAACGCAAACACACTGCGCAAGCCGAATGCCGCACGCGATATTGCGTCACGCACCATGGATTTGGCGCTGGGACGCGTGCCTATGCTTCGGGCGACACGCAAGCACTACTTTGCCCATTTCTACTGGGGCAAGAAGCCCGCGCATACGCGCTAGAGCATTTTACGCTCGATGCTCGAAAACCCAACAAGACGTACTAACCCGAAAACGAGTAAACAAGGAATATTATCGTGTCTTCATTCAATGAACTGGGATTATCCCCCACCATGCTGTCCGCCGTGGAGCTTTTAGGCTACCAGGAGCCAACTGCCGTACAGCAGCAAGCTATCCCCGCTATCCTTGCCGGCAAAGACGTTGTTGCCGGCGCGAAAACCGGCACGGGTAAAACCGCCGCATTCAGCCTTCCCTGCCTGGATCTCTTCCAACCGGGCGAAAAGGGCTGCGCACCGCAAATGCTGGTTGTCACACCCACGCGCGAGCTGGCACAGCAAATCGCCGAAGTTTGCGCATCCATCTCGAAGCTAACGAACCATCGCATTCTGTCCATTGTGGGCGGCGTTTCCCAAAACCCCCAGGTCAAGAAGCTGAAAGCAGGAGTTGACATTCTTATTGCCACGCCAGGCCGCCTGATTGACTTGAAAAACCAGGGCTTTGTTGACTTGTCGTGCGTGCGCTTCTTTGTACTTGACGAAGCAGACCGCATGCTTGACATGGGCTTTTCTCCCGACATTCACCGCATTGCCGGCTACCTGCCCGAAAAACGCCAGACCATGCTTTTCTCCGCAACAATCGACGATGCCGTGGAAAAGAGCATTGGCAAGCTGCTTTCCAACCCCGTGCGCGTTGAAGTCGCGCGCCGCGGCGAAGTGGCCGACACCGTAAAGCAGAGCCTGATTCGCATTCCCCATGCGCTGAAACCCGCGTTGCTGATCGCGCTTCTGAAAGAGAAGGGCAGTCCGCGCGTTATCGTGTTCGCTCGCACACGCGGACGCGCCGACACGTGCGCTCGTCGCTTGAACAGGGCCGGCATTCGCGCCGCTGCCATCCATTCCGATCGCACGCAGGCAAAACGCCAGCGCGCTCTGGCCGATTTCGAAAGCGGAAAGATCGACGTCATCGTAGGCACCGACGTGTTGGCGCGCGGCATTGACGTGAACGATGTTTCCTACGTGGTAAACTTCGACCTTCCCGATGCGCCGGAAGATTACGTGCACCGCATTGGCCGCACAGGCCGCGCGGGCAAGGGCGGCGAAGCGATTTCCTTCGTTTCCCCTGAAAACAAGAAGATCCTCAAAGAAATCCTGCGCCTGACAAAGCAGCAATCCATCCCCGAGATCGATGTTAAGAACTTCGACTTGGAGGAAGCGAAAGAGCAGGCTATCGAGCATGCGATGCGCGCCACGGAAGCAGCAGATCCCGAAATTATCGCGGCGAAAAAAGAAGTCAAAGCACGCATGAAGCGCAAGGAGAAGGCAAAAGTGCGCAAGGCTGAGGAAAAAGAGGCGGCGCGCCAAGGCAAAAAGAAGAAAACCGCTGTTGACCAGTACGTTAAGGATTTGCAGAAAGCCGCCGCACGCGAAGCAGCTGCCGAAGAACGCAATGCCGAGAAAGCCGCAGGCACAGAGGCTGCAGCACCTATGATCGCAGCAGCGGAAAAGCCCGCAAAGGCAGCGAAGAACGCAAAAGCGGCAAAGACCGAAAAGAAGCGCGGCGGAAAGCTTACGCTGGCTGATGCCGAAGCCGAAAACTCCCAGTACTTCGCGAAAAAGCTCAGCCAACAGCTCGACGGCACGCCTGACGAAGATTCCGAACAGCCGCGCGAAAAACGCACGAGCAAGCGCCGCGAATCAAGCGCGAATACCCCGAAAGGCAAAGGCGCTCGTAATGCGCGCAACGGCGCCCGCGGAGGCTCCCGCGACAATGGTCGCAACAACGCACGTAGCAACGAGCGCGACAGCCGCACGAGCGAGCGCAGCGGCGGCACGCGCGGCGGGGAACGTAGCGACAGCAAGAATAAGCACCGCACTGCAGCCCCTGAAAACGAGCGCTTCGACTCACGCAAAGGTGCGAAAGGTGCGAAAAACCGCGCCGCCGCAAAGAGCCGTCTGAAATCCATTGATCGACAGATTAGCAGAAGTGAAAGCAAGAAAGGCGGCAAAGGCGCATCTCGCGCGAACGGAGCGAACCGTCCTGGCAGATTTGCCAGTGCTACACGACAAAACCGCAGCTCAAATCCAAGCTCTGCTCCTTCGAGCCGCACCAGCAAACCGTTCACCCAAAAGGGACGCAAGCCTATTAAAAAGAACAAACACTAACGTTTCCGATCCAAATCAAGCCGTTTTGAATCGCTTCGACCAAGCGTTCGGGCACGATTTGCTTCTTGGCCTACCCCATAAATGCATCATGCGACGCAGCGGAATATCCCCCTGCGTCGCATTGTTTATCAACGCCTTCTCCACAACATTTCGCCCCTTCTTTCCGTTAAGCACGAAATGTTCCCGTTTATCGAAGGCGCGTGAAAATCTTTACGATAACAGGTATTTTGTAACGAAAGAAAATCTATTGTCGATGTCTCTGGGGGGAGGCGAAGAATGAGGATTGCAGTAGCCTGCACCGGTTTAGATGTTGCATACCGCTTCGATTATTCGGAGAATTTCACGCTGTACACGGTCACTAACGGCATTATCGTTGAGTGCCAAAGCATTCCTTTTCAGGCATTAAGCCAAACGGATGTAGTGGAGTTTTTCAAAAGCATGGATGTCGTAGCACTCATTTGCAACACTATCAACATCAATCATGCGCGCGTTTTCTGCGCTGCCGATATTGAGGTTGTTGCCGCAGTTTCCGGTAACGCTCGTACCGCCGTAGAAGGCTATCTCACGAAAACGCTCATTGGAGCAGATGAGATGTGCCACGGCGATGATGAAGAAGATCCCGCTTATGCATACAGCGGAAGCAGCTGCCACCTGTAAGCAGCACCGCACGTACCACTTTCCTACCGAACGATTCCAGCAAACACGCGCGCAACGAAGCGCAACTCGCCCCTGGGGCGAACGTTTGCTTGATTTCTGCCAATCCCTAAAGAGATTCGAAGATGATATACACCTGCTTAAGTAGCTATCGCGCGCTTAAACCGGGCAATAAATTGGGCCGCGAATCGCGACCCAATTTATTATTGTATGATTTCCGGCACTGCAACGCAAGAAGCACCTCTGCCCACGCAATCGCCCACCTGGGCTTGTGTGCCAGCACAGCGCAAAGCTCGGCTCACCACACGTAGCTGCAGCGCCACTCGCCGCAGGAAACAAATCTTATAGACGACCCTGCTCGCGATACGCCTGAACGACCGTAGGCAGACCCCACAGGTTGATGAAGCCCTCTGCCTGATTCTGATCGTAATCAGACTCGCCAAACGTCACCAAATCCTCGGAATACAACGAATACGGAGACGTTGTGCCAGCAGGAATGATATTGCCCTTGTACAGCTTCAGCTTCACCGAGCCGGTACAGTACTTATCGGCTTCATCGGCAAATGCGGAAATTGCCTCACGCAGCGGCGTATACCACTTGCCGTTATAAATCAGGTCAGCGAAATCAATAGCAAGCTTCTGCTTCTCGTGGAGCACTTCCTTGTCAACCGTGATCATTTCCAGATGCTCATGAGCGAAGTACAGAATGGTTCCGCCCGGTGTCTCGTAAACGCCGCGGTCCTTCATGCCCACCAGACGATTCTCAACGATATCGATAATGCCAATACCATTCTTGCCGCCCAGCTCGTTGAGCTTCTCGATGATCTTCGAAACTTTCATCTTCTCGCCATCAACGGCAACGGGAACGCCCGCTTCGAAATCGATGGTCACATACGTAGGCTCATCGGGTGCCTGCATAGGAGACACGCCCATCTCAAGGAAGCCTTCTTTTTCGTACTGAGGCTCGTTGGAAGGATCCTCCAGGTCAAGACCCTCATGGGACAAATGCCACAAGTTCTTGTCCTTGGAATAGCTGGTCTCGCGCGAAATCTTCAGAGGAATATTATGCGCTTCGGCGTAATCGATCTCCTCGTCGCGGGACTTGATATCCCACTCGCGCCACGGGGCGATAATCTTCAAATCGGGAGCAAAACGCTTGATGGCAAGCTCAAAACGCACCTGGTCGTTGCCCTTGCCCGTTGCGCCGTGAACAACAGCATCGGCGCCTTCTGCAAGCGCAATCTCGGCCAGCTTCTTACCAATCACCGGGCGGGCAAACGCAGTACCTAGCAAGTAAGTTTCATACTTGGCATCCATCTTCAGCGCGGGAACGATAATCTCGTCGCACATTTCGTCAACCAAGTCGGCAACGATAAGCTTCGAAGCACCCGTTGCCAGCGCCTTCTCCTCCAGGCCTTCAAGCTCGTCGGCCTGGCCCACGTTACCGGAAACGGCAATAATCTCGGGGTTGTTGTAGTTTTCCTTCAGCCACGGAATGATAATCGACGTATCCAAGCCACCGGAGTACGCCAAGACAACCTTTTTGATGTCTTCCTTAGCCATTTGTTCCTCCAAAAATCATAGTGAATCAAACGGATTTACGATACAACAAAAAGAGCCCGGAAACCCAGGCTCTTTCGAAAAATTAAATAAAATTTAAAACAACTTACCGTGCTTTTTTAGAAACTTCAACCAAAGCGGCGAACGCAGGAGCGTCGGTTACTGCCAAGTCAGCCAGAACCTTGCGGTCCAGCTCAACGCCAGCCTTCTTCAGGCCGTTCATGAAGGTGCTGTAAGACATACCGTTGATGCGAGCTGCAGCATTGATGCGGGTGATCCACAGACGACGGAACGCGCGCTTTTTGTTGCGGCGGTCACGGTACTGATACTGCATGGACTTCATGACCTGCTGCTTAGCGTTCTTGTAAGAACGCGACTTCATGCCATAGTAACCCTTAGCGCGAGAAAGAACGGTACGACGCTTCTTGCGAGCGGAAATAGAACGTTTAATACGAGCCATGTATATTCACTCCTTTATATGAATTAGCGAAGACCCAGATTGCGCTTGATAACCTTGGCGTCTGCCGGAGCAATCTCAGTTTCGTGGCGGAAATTACGCTTACGCTTCGAGCTCTTCTTGGTCATGATGTGGCTCTTGAAAGCTTTCGCGCGAACAACTTTACCAGTACCAGTTACGCGGAAGCGCTTTGCGGTACCGCGATGGGTCTTCATCTTAGGCATTGTCTACCTTCCCTTCTTGCTTCTTACCAGTTTCTTTCTTCTTCGCCGTTCCAGGCAAAGGAGCGATCAGCATATGCATGTTGCGGCCTTCCATTTTTGGCTGCTGCTCAATGACCGCAATATCCTTCAAATCATCCGCGAGACGCTCGAGGATGGAAAGACCGATTTCGGGGTGAGCCATTTCGCGACCACGGAACATGATGGTGATTTTCACTTTGCAACCATCTTCCAGGAAACGAACCACATGCTTTTTCTTCGTGGTGTAGTCGCCCACATCGATTTTCGGGCGGAATTTCATTTCCTTGATCTCGATCTTGCTCTGGTTCTTGCGCGCCTGCTTGGCTTTGATGGCCTGCTCGTACTTGTACTTGCCATAATCCATGACGCGACATACAGGAGGTTCGGCATTCGGGGCAATTTCCACCAAATCAAGTCCCGCATTATCGGCAACGCGCTGAGCCTCGGTCACCATATAGATGCCCATCTGCCCTCCATCGTAGCCAATCAGGCGGCACTCACGCGCCGTGATTTGCTCATTAATCCTTGGTTCCTGAGCTGCTATTGAACTCACCTCTCTTTGTTTACCCTGTTGCAACGCATTAAAAAACCCGCGCAAAGCGGGCCGGCATAAATCGAAGTATTCATGCGACCCATCAGCTTTAGCCGAATCAGGTGGGGTTTCGAACCCTCTTTTTTTGCAACCATTGCATTCTAGCATAGTTTTTAAGCAATGCAAGCATTTTTCTCGTACCAAAACAGCAATTTATTTGCTATCATGGTTTGCGCTGTAATAAAGCTTCCGTTGCTACGGTACTTCATTATAGCGAATTCCTCAAGTGCGGGCGTGGCGGAATTGGCAGACGCGACGGTTTTAGGTGCCGTTTCTTCGGAGTGAAGGTTCAAGTCCTTTCGCCCGCACCATTCTTTCAACGAAAAAGGGACCCGATCAGGTCCCTTTCCTTTTATCGTCCGCGCAGAGCACGCCGTTAGAACAGCTCAACCCGACCCAGCAACAAATCGATCAAATTGCAATTAAAGATTCCATTTTCGTCGTAAAAACTATGGGGTACATCCATGCGAACAATAATTTTTTTAAAGAAATCCTTAGCAAGCATCAGCGACAACAGTTCGGAAGACTCTTTTTTTTCAGTATTCATGCGGAAAGCAGATTGGATATAAACCTTTCTGTCTGCATCGTTTACCACGAAGTCGATTTCTTTTTGAGTCTTGGTGCCCTTTGAGCGATCGCAAACGACACCAACATCAACAGAGTATCCTCGAAGCAAAAGTTCGTTGTATATGATGTTCTCCATAATATGACCCGGGTCATATTGGCGATAATTGAGGCGAGCATTTCGAAGCCCTAAATCGGTATAGTAATACTTGTTGGGATACTTGAAATACGTCTTCCCCTTAACATCGTATCGTTTGGCCATGGAGATCAAAAAAGAATCGATAATGTACTGCGTATAATTTGAAACTAATGCGGAGCTGACTTTTTCGCCCTTCATGGACGAAATTGCATTTGCTATATTGGTCGGATTCGTCAGCGAGCTAATCTGCGACGCAAGGAAGTCCAAAATGTCATTCAGGATATCCTCACGCTCAATGCCATTACGCTCCACGATATCTTTAACATACAGTTCGCGGTAAAGAGAAATTAGATAATCCTTTTTATCCTTGTCGTCTTCAAGTGCCAACAACCTTGGCATACCACCATAGAGCATGTAGCTATCCAGCGCTTTTCGCTCATCCCCGCCCACGGCTGAATAAAATTCCGCAAACGACAAGGGAAACACATGGATTTGCGTAGCACGTCCGCGAAACTCCGTGGCGATATCTTTTGAGAGTCCTTTTGAATTGCTGCCCGTAACATAAACATCAAGGTTTTTATATGCCTTGAGTTCATTGAGCATGTCATAAATGGTGACCTCGATGCCGCCATTCTCCTCGTCTACCACTTTCGTAGTGAGCTGCACTTCATCTATGAACAAGTAGAATTTTTCGTCCCTTTTATCTCGAACGATACCCTCCACATATTCGCACAAAATAATAGGATTTCTGAACTTATAGTAACGACGCTGGTCAAGTTCAATTTTCAAGATATGATCTTCTGGAACGCCCTGTGAAAGAAGATAATCAAAGAACAGGTCGAAAAGCAGCACCGACTTACCGCATCTGCGAATACCCGTGATAACTTTTATTTCACCATTCCACATGCCACGAATCAATCGATTCAGATATGAATCACGTTCAATCATGCTCATCACCTTAAACTTAGGACAAATACGTCCGAACTTTTATGTGTAGTAGACCACGATTTTCGAAAAATGGCAAGAGCTCCAGAAAAGAAGACCGCATTTTGTCAATCCGATCGAGCAAAAAAGCGAAAGCGAGATATGAATCCCTTGAATGCACCACATAAAAGTTAGGACAAAAACGTC
>CAKTXN010000068.1 GCA_934630905.1 uncultured Eggerthellaceae bacterium | reverse complement strand
TGCGCACGCCGGAAGAGGCGCGTCTGTTCATGCAGAAGCTGCGTCAGATTTACCTTGCGCTGGGCATTTCCGACTGCTCCATGGAAGAGGGCAGCATGCGCTGCGACGGCAACGTTTCGCTGCGTCGCCGCGGGGCAACGGAGTTCGGCACAAAGACCGAACTGAAGAACATGAACAGCTTCAAGAACTTGCACGATGGTCTGGCATACGAGATTTGCCGTCAGGCGCAAGTGCTTGAAGAGGGCGGCTTCATTCGCCAGGAAACGCGCCATTGGGATCCGTCGGCGAAGCGCACGATTGTCATGCGCGTGAAGGAAACGGCCGATGACTATCGCCTATTCCCCGAGCCTGACTTGGCGCCGTATGATTTGACAGACGAATGGATTGATGCCGTGCGTGCGAAGCTTCCCGAATTGCCTGATCAGAAGGTTGTGCGCTTCCAGGAAAGCTTTGGACTTTCGGCATACGATGCACGCACCATGGTGGAGAATGCGGCGCTGGCGGCGCTGTTTGAGCAGACCATGACGTGCGCAGGCGAGCGTGCGCAGGCGCTGGCAAAGCCGGTTGCGAACATGCTCACGAACGAGGCGGCAGCGTACATGAACGCTCATGCGGAATTCGACATTGAGCAAAGCCCGCTTACGCCGCAGCGTCTGACCAGCTTGGTTGAAGCTGTAGTGGCTGATGAGATTTCCTCGAAGCAGGGTAAAGAGGTACTGGTTGCCATCATCGAGGAAGACAAAGACCCCGGCGCTATTATTGACGAGCGCGGTATGAAGCAGGTTTCTGACACGGGCGCGCTGGAGGCCGTGGTTGATGCCGTTATCGCTGAAAACCCTGGTCAGGTTGAGAAATACAAGAGCGGCAACACGAAGGTCATCGGCTTTTTCGTGGGTCAATGCATGAAGCAGATGAAGGGTCAGGGCAACCCGAAGCTGCTCAACGAGCTTCTTGTGAAGAAACTTTCTGAGTAACGGTGTTTTAGGGGGGCGCCTGCGTTGTCGGGCGCCTTCTTTGTTTTTTATGGCGCAAGGTGCTGGGAGGCAGCAAAGCGTGGCAAGGATGCGCCGAGAGGCGGCAATGTGGTGGCGACATTGCGGCATGAGCGGCGCGGCTGCTTCAATGCGTTGGGCACCAAGGAGCGCCAAAGAGCGTCAAGGGGGTAGTATGGACGCGGATAAAGGTTTTATTGATTTGGGATTCGCGAAACCTGATACCGATCGCGTGCGCCGCACAGGCGTGGGCGAAGTTGTGTATGGTGCGGGTAAAACAGCGCAGCAAATTGGCGCGATTTGCCAGGAGCTTTTGCAAAACGGGCAGCCGCGCGTTTTAGTCACGCGCGTTGATGACGAGAAGATGCATGCTCTTGAATTGATGTTTGAGCAGGGGCTCTGTCAAGCATATCCTCAGGCGCACTTGTTTTTAGCGGGACAAATGCCGCCCTTGAAAAGCCGCGTGGGGAAAGTGGCCGTTGTTGCGGCGGGAACAAGCGATGTTCCCGTGGCGGAAGAAGCGGCGCTTACGGCGCAGTTTATGGGTGCGAACGTTGAACGCGTCTACGACGTGGGTGTTGCGGGGCTGCATCGCCTGATTGCATGCGAGTCGCAGTTTGCGGACGCGAACGCCCTGGTGGCGGTGGCGGGTATGGAAGGTGCGCTGCCGTCGGTGGTTGCAGGCATGGTGTCGTGCCCGGTTATTGCGGTGCCCACGTCGGTGGGGTATGGCGCATCGTTTGGCGGTATTGCCGCGCTTTTGGGCATGCTCAACAGCTGCGCAAGCGGCGTTTCGGTGGTGAACATCGATAACGGCTTTGGCGCGGGATACCAAGCGGCGCTCATCAATGCGCAGAGCGTGCCGCGTACCGGGCGGGAATAACGAAAGAGGGGTCGTCTTGAGCGATGCGATGAACAAGAACGATGCAACGAACAAGGGCGATGCGATGAACAAGGGCGATGCGATGAACAAGGGCGATGCGATGAACAAGGGCGATGCGATGAACAAGGGCGATGCAATGAGCTTGGATGATGCGGTAACGAATGCCGCCGCTGTTCTGCGTGCCGGGGGCGCTGTCGTTTTCCCGACTGATACCGTGTACGGTTTGGGCGTGGCTGTGGGGTCGTGTGCAAGCCCGCAGCAGCTGTTTGCCATTAAGCGCCGCGACGAGGGCAAACCCGTTGCGTGGCTGGTGGGGGGCGTGCATGACCTGGATGCGTACGGCAAGGACGTCCCTGCATGGGCACGTACCGCTGCCAAGAAGCATTGGCCGGGCGCGCTGACGCTCATCGTTCGTGCAAGCAATGCTGTGCCCGTGGCGTTCCAATCGGCGGAAGGAACCATTGGCCTGCGCATGCCGAATTCGGATGTTGCGCTGGATCTTATCCGTGCGGTAGGCACGCCGCTGGCAACAACGTCGGCGAACATATCGGGCGCGCCAGCCCCTTCGCGTGATGCTCAACTTGACGCTGAACTGCTGAAACAGGCAGATGCTGTAGTGCGCGGAATCGATTGCGTTGGCGGCGAAGGTGTTGCTTCCACAGTTGTGGATTGCACGGGCGAGCATCCCGTGGTGCTGCGTCAGGGAAGCATTACGATAACAGAATAGCGCGCGGGGCAGACCATGCGCTATGATGCGCATTGAGCAGGATTTGCTTGAAACGTTGCAGGAATGAATTTCGGTTCGCAAGAATCGATGATGGAGCGAAAAGGGGCGTTATGGAGCAGTCAGCAAACGAGATCAGGGTGACCCATTTCACGTTTCCTTCGATGCTGGGGACCGCGCAATCGGTGGATGAGCCCAATGTGGTTGGTAGCCATGGTGTGCTGTGGATGCCGCCGGCAGGGCAGCCGGTGCGTGCGATTGTGCAGATAACGCACGGTATGAGCGAACACATTGAACGTTACGACCACTTTGCGCGCTTCTTGGCGGCGCACGGTTTTGCGGTGTGCGGGCAGGATAACATTGGGCACGGGAAATCGGTTGCTTCTCCTGACGATTGGGGGCATATTCCCGCACATGGTGGCAAAAAAGCCCTGATAGAGAACGTGCATGTGCTGCGCGGCATTATGGAGAAGCTGGTGATGCAAGAAGGCGTTGCCGCCGTGGATGATTCCGCGCGTGCGGTGGCGTCCGACGCCGCTACCGCCCCTTCGCCTGCCGCCGCCGCTGCGTCTGCCGATGCCGACGCTGCCGTGGCGCCCGATGCTACCGCTCTTCTGCCGTATTTCATGTTCGGCCACTCCATGGGCAGCTTCATTCTGCGCGATTACCTGGCGCATTACGGCGCAGGCTTAGCGGGTGCCGTCATTTGCGGTACGGGTCATCAAAGTGCCGCTGTTGCCACGGCGGGCCTTGCTGCCGCGAAAGCGGTTGCCCGCGCGAAGGGCGAGCGCTACGTAAGCGACATGCTGTTCAACCTGGCCGATGGCGCATATGGCAAGGCCATCAAAGGCGCGCGTACCGAGCTTGACTGGCTTTCGACGAACCCTATGGTGGTGGATGCCTACCTTGCCGACCCGGCCTGCGGTTTTCGCTTCTCGGCCGGCGCCTACATTGCGCTTACGGGCCTGCTTGTTGACCTATCTAAGAAAAGCAACATCAACCGTATTCCCAAGGAACTTCCGCTGTATTTGATTGCCGGTTCGGAAGATCCCGTGGGAGATCGCGGTTGCGGCGTGACGCGCGTGTTCAAGGAGTACAAAGAAGCGGGCATCAAGGATGTGGATATGCGGTTGTATTTAGGGGCGCGCCACGAAATCTTAAACGAGGTCGATAAGGAAAAAGTATACGCTGACGTGCTGAAATGGTTGGAGGCGCATGTCGCATGAAACGCTATGTCGTCACGCTTGACCAAGGCACAACGTCTTCGCGTGCTATGCTTATCGACAAGCAAGCGCACGTATGCGGCGTGGTGCAGCGCCCGTTTGAGCAGTTGTATCCGAAGCCGGGTTGGGTCGAGCACGACCCGCAGGAGATCTTGGCGTCGCAGCTGGGCTCGCTTACGGAACTGTTGGTGTCGCATCGTTTGACGGTCGATGATATCGATAGCATTGGTATCACGAATCAGCGCGAGACCACGGTGGTGTGGAGCCGCGAGACGGGCAAACCGGTCTGCAATGCCATTGTGTGGCAGTGCCGCCGCACGGCCGACATTGTGGAGCGCCTTTGCGGGGAAGAGTCGGTGCGCAAAGAAGTGCAGGCGCGCACGGGCCTTTTGCCCGATGCGTATTACTCTGCCAGCAAGATTCGTTGGATCCTGGATAATATTCCTGGTGCTCAAGAAGACGCCGAACAGGGAAAACTTGCATTCGGCACCATCGACTGCTGGCTTATTTGGACGCTTACGCACGGGCGCGTGCATGCGACCGATGTGACCAACGCCAGCCGCACCATGCTCTACAACATCCACGAAGGCTGCTGGGATCCGTGGCTTCTGCAGCTCTTCGGCATTCCTGCATCGCTTTTGCCCGAAGTGCGCCCCTCGGCCAGCGTGTACGGCGTAACCACGCATCCGGCCATTCCCGATGGCATTCCCCTTTGCGGCGTTGCGGGCGACCAACAGGCGGCGCTCTTCGGTCAATGCTGCTTTTCCCCTGGTCAGGCGAAGAATACGTACGGTACGGGCTGCTTTTTGCTCATGAATACGGGTGCTACCCCCGCGCAATCCACGCATAATCTGTCCACGACCATTGCAGCATCGGCGCCGGGCGTGGCGCACACGGAATATGCCCTGGAAGGAAGCGTTTTCGTGGCGGGCGCGCTTATGCAGTGGCTGCGCGATGAGCTGGAGCTTATCAGCGATGTGGCTGAAACGGAAGAGCTTGCGCGTTCCGTGGAAGACACGAACGGCGTGTACGTGGTGCCGGCTTTCACCGGTCTGGGCGCGCCGTACTGGGATGCCCAGGCGCGCGGTGCCATCGTGGGGCTTACGCGCGGCGCGAAGCGCGCTCATATTGTGCGTGCGGCCTTGGAGGCGCTGGCGTATCAGACAAGCGACCTGGTCATTGCCATGGAAGCCGATTCGGGCGTGACGCTTTCGCGTTTGTCCGTTGATGGTGGGGCATCGGCCAACAACTTCCTTATGCAATTCCAAAGCGATATTTTAGAGCGCGAGCTGCGTCGCCCGGTCAATACGGAAACCACGGCGCTCGGTGCGGCGTTCCTGGCGGGCCTGACAACGGGATTTTGGAAGGATTTGGACGCTATTTGCGCTTTGCGGTCGGCAGATGTGCTGTTTCGTCCTAATATGGAACACGACACCAGAATGAAGTTGTTGCACGGCTGGGAGCATGCCGTGCGCAGGACGAGGGGAGACCTTGATGAAAATTAGCATCGCAAGCGATCATGCCGGTTTCGAAATGAAGCAGCTCATGATTAATTATTTGGTAAGCAAGGGTCACGACGTGATGGATTGCGGTCCCGATTCGGCGGACCGTTGCGATTATCCTGATTATGCCGCTGCGGGCTGCGCGCCGGTTGTGTCGGGCACTGTTGACCGCGGCGTGTTGGTGTGCGGAACGGGTATCGGCATGGCCATTGCTGCGAACAAAGTTCATGGTATTCGTGCTGCGAACTGCATCAACACGAATTTCGCCCAGCTGTGCCGCGAGCATAACGATGCAAACGTCATCACGCTTTCTGCCCGTTTTGTTTCGGAAGCAGAAAACCAGGCAATCCTTGATGCGTTCTTGACCACGGATTTCGGCGGCGGACGTCATGCCGGCCGCGTTGAGAAGATCATGGCGCTTGAGAAGTAGGTAGAAGCAGAACGACTCGCTCATTGGGAGTTTGACTGAATCGCCGGTAGGCACTTGGAGTGTTTCCGGCGATTTCTTTGCATGAGCATGCTGCTGATGCTATCCCACACTGTCCCGCGCCGCCGCCTGCTTCTGTCGCCTCGGCCGTGGCCCTTCCCCTTGCGCCGCCAGGTTCGCGCCTGTCGTTTATGCCCGCTGCGACCGTTCCGCTTCATGCGCGCGCCCTCTCGTCTTGCAAGGGTTCCGCGTTCCTACTCACCGTAAAGACTTTTTTGCAAGGCTGTTTCGCCCTCTGTTTCGTTCCGAAATAGGAGTAATATAGGCGGGTACGTTTTTTTCAACGAAAGGGAAGAACAAACCATGAACTACGATCATCTGACTGCTGAAGATCCGGACATTGCGGGTGCTCTGAACGCTGAGCTTTCCCGTCAGCGCGATTGCGTTGAACTGATTGCTTCCGAGAACATTGTTTCCGAAGCGGTAATGGAGGCCATGGGCAGCGTGTTCACGAACAAGTACGCTGAAGGCTATCCGGCAAAGCGCTACTACGGCGGTTGCGAGAACTGCGACACCATTGAAAACATCGCCATCGAGCGTGCCTGCAAGCTGTTCGGTGCCAAATACGCAAACGTTCAGCCGCATTCCGGCGCAAATGCCAACTTGGCAGCTTACTTCGCCACTATCAAGCCGGGCGATACCATTATGGGTATGTCCCTTGATCACGGCGGACACCTGACGCACGGTTCGCCCGCTAACTTCTCTGGCAAGCTGTACAACGTTGTTCCCTATGGCCTGAACCCCGAAACCGAGCTTTTGGACTACGATGAAATGCTGCGCAAGGCAAAGGAATGCCGTCCTGCGTTGATTATGGGTGGCGCTTCTGCGTATCCGCGCACCATCGACTTCGCCAAGATGAAGGAAATCGCCGACGAAGTGGGCGCGGTCCTGGTTGTCGATATGGCTCACATTGCCGGTTTGGTTGCAGCTGGTCTGCATCCCAGCCCCGTACCGTACGCCGATATTACCACCACCACCACGCATAAGACGCTGCGCGGTCCTCGTGGCGGCCTGATTTTGACGAACAGTGAAGAGCTTATCAAGAAGATCAACTCTGCCGTGTTCCCGGGTAGCCAAGGTGGCCCGCTGATGCACGTTATTGCTGGTAAGGCCGTTTCTTTCGGCGAGGCGCTGCAGCCTTCCTTCAAGGAATACGCTCAGAACATTATTGACAACTGCAAGGCAATGGGCGAAGGCATGACCGAAGGCGGCCTGCGTCTGGTGTCCGGCGGTACCGACAACCATCTGTGCTTGGTTGACCTGACGGCAGCCGATGTGACCGGCAAGGATGCCGAGAAGCTGCTTGAGCGCGTGGGTCTGACGGTGAACAAGAACAGCATCCCCAATGAGCCGCGTTCCCCGTTTGTCACGAGCGGCATTCGCGTGGGTACTGCTGCCGGCACGACGCGTGGCATTACCAAGGACGAGTTCCACGAGATTGGTCAGCTCATTGCGGCAACGGTGTTCAACGCTACCGACGACGCCAAGCTTGCCGATATCCGCAAGAAGGTCGATGTTATTCTGGCGAACCATCCGCTGTATCCCAACATGACCATCTAATTGTCAGATTTTCTCAAAGCGCCCGGCATGTGCTGGGCGCTTTTTTGCTATGCTTGCGGGTGGTACCATTACCGCGCTTGAGAAAGGAATGAGCATTGGAAACGAAATACGGTTCGCGCGTTATTGTTGTTGATCATCCCATGGTGCAGCATAAGCTGTCCATTTTGCGTCAGAAAGACACGTCCAGTAAGCAATTCCGCGAGCTCACGCGTGAGCTGGCCCTTTTCGAGGGCTACGAGGCCACACGTGATTTGCCGCTTAAGCCTGTTGAGATTGAAACGCCTATTTGCCCCTGCACCGCCTACGAGCTGGCAGGAAAGAAGCTGGCTGTCGTGCCCATTTTGCGCGCTGGCCTGGGCTTGGTCGATGGCGTGCTTGATTTGATTCCCGCCGCACGTGTGGGTCATTTGGGCATGTATCGCAACGAGGAAACCCACGAACCCGTTCCGTATTACGCAAAGATGCCGGCCGATATTGCCGAGCGCACCGTTATCGTGGTTGATCCCATGCTGGCAACGGGCGGTTCCGCCATTGCCGCTGTGCAGTACCTGCGCAGCGTAGGCGTGAAGGACACCATCAAGTGCATGTTTATGGTTGCGGCTCCTCAGGGCGTCGAGGCGCTGCTTGCTGCCGATGATGACGTGCAGATTTACGTGTGCGCCATCGATCAGACGCTGAACGAAGATGCCTACATTGTGCCGGGGTTGGGCGATGCCGGCGACCGCATCTTTGGAACAAAGTAATTCCGCTGTTCTGCCGAACAGCGGAATAGCTCGACGCTGCGAAGCGCCTAGACCCGCCATTTGACCCTTTCGCGCTCCGCTTCGCGTACCGAAGTACGCTCGGTCGCGCAACGGGCCAACTGGCTGGGCCGATGCGCTTCTCGCTGACGTTAGTGCGTATGGGACCTGGTAAGAGTCGGGGCTCGCTGCGAGCTCCATTCGCGGCGCGTAAGGCCAGCTCACTGCGCTGGTTCTGGTGCGCAGGGGATTCGGTAAGAGCTGGGGCTTGCTGGTTTCGGTGCGAAGGGGATTCGGTAAAAGCTGGGGGCTCGCTGCGAGCTCCATTCGCGGCACGTAAGGCCAGCTCACTTTCTGGTTTTGGTGCGGATGGGATTCGGTTAAAGATGGACATCGACTTTCCGAAAGGGGAAGACATGGAACAGCTGCATCGTCCCTCGTGGGATGAGTATTTTATGACGCTGGCAAATCAGGTTGCCACGCGAACTACGTGCGTTCGACGCGGCGTGGGATGCGTGCTGGTGCGCGATAAGCGCATTCTGGCAACGGGCTATAACGGCGCGCCCACGGGCCTTCGCCATTGTTTTGAAACGGGATGCCTTCGTCAGCAGCTCAATGTTCCCAGCGGGCAAAACCATGAATTGTGCCGCGCGCTTCATGCAGAGCAAAATGCCCTGATCCAGGCGGCGCGCTATGGCATAAGCGTAGAGGGCGCCACGCTGTATGTGAACACGCAGCCGTGCGTGCTGTGCGCGAAGATGATCATCAATGCCGGCATTGTAGAGGTTGTGTATCAAAATCCATACCCCGACGAGCTTGCCATGAGTATGCTGGAAGAATCGGGAATGCGTATTCGTGTTTTCGAAGGGTAACCATTTATGGGGCGCTGCTGTGTTACAACCCGACTTTTGCAGCATAACTGAATAGATTCCAGATCGCTCGCCCAGGTCAACGGGCTTTTTCTTTGTCAAGTTTT
>CAKTXN010000067.1 GCA_934630905.1 uncultured Eggerthellaceae bacterium | reverse complement strand
CCGCCGAAGTAGTTTTCGCCCTTGCGGTCAGCAACGGTGACGCCAGAGTACATGTTGCATGCGCCCTGAATGTACAGCAGGCCAGGTACATCGTTGTTCTGCTTGCTTCCGCCGCTGATTTTCAGCGTGTCGCTGCCATCGGTCGCGCCCAAGTTCAATTGCGCTCCCGATTGCACGGAAATCGAGCTGTACTGGCCGAGCGTCATGGTGTGGCCGTTACCAAGAATGGTAGTCGGGCATGCGTTGGCGAAGGTAGCGCCGGCTCCTTCTAGGTTGTCGGTCAGTTTGATGATGTATTCGCCGCTCGTAGCAGCGTTAACGGTGATTACCGCATTATCGAATTCGGCGCTGCTGCCTACTTCGATGGTGGTAGGTTCTGCCGCGAAGCCTGCTGCGGGTGCTAATCCCGCGCAAATTGCCAGCGTTGCAAGAAGAACCATCGCTTTGCTTGGTTTTTTCATTGAGCCGCTCCTATGCTCGTTGGTATTCGAACGAAGTTGTCCGAATTTTCAACCACTCTCCCGAGTTTTTAGTTTTTGCGGGAGGAATTCTACTACAAACTCAATGCGAGTAAACTAGCGTGAACAAAAATAGGAGCATTATTTTGCGTCAGAGAAGGTAAGAACAAGTAAGTGCCGTAGAGACACGCTGCAAAAGAACCCAGGACGAGAGCAATCAGGTGTAAGGACCTGGTGTGAAACGGTGCGTAAGAATTGCACCCTAAATCATATGAAATGTGCTAAAATATGAGTAATTTAAGCTAAAAATGAAAGAAATTAATCATATATGAGTAATATTTCAAAACTCGCTCCATTGAAATCACCGGATGCCGCGGCGAAGGACGTAGCGCTTCGTGCACGTGCGCGTCGTCGTGCTTTGGGCATTACTCAGCAGCAGTTTTCCGAGCGCTCGGGCGTTGCATTGGGCACGCTTCGTCGCTTCGAGCAAACGGGGCAAATATCGTTTAATGCGCTGGTATCTGTTTGCCGTGCCCTTGATTGCGAGTCCGATCTGGATGCGCTTTTCGCAAAGCGCGCATATCGCTCCATTCAGGAGGTTATCGATGAACAGCAATAACAGACAATCGAATCAGCTCTCTTCGCTTGCCGAAAACGGCCCGGTCAAACAACTTGGTGTGACGTTACGTGGCAGGCGGGTTGGAACGCTTGCGCAAACACCCGATGGTCTTGCTGCATTCGAGTACGATTCCCAATGGCTCTCCGATGGATTCTCAATTAGCCCATTGAGTCTTCCGTTGCGTTCAGGGGTTTTCGTTCCCAACCTGCATCCGTTTGATGGAGTGTTCGGTGTTTTCCGGGATAGCCTTCCCGATGGATGGGGCGCTTTGTTGTTGAATCGGCTCCTGAAGAATAACGGCATTGACCCCGCTGAGGTAACGCCCATGACAATGCTTTCCCTTGTTGGGTCTGGCGGTCGCGGCGCGTTGTGCTACGAGCCGGAAATTATTACGGGCGTTTCGGCGTCGATTGATGATTTTGACACGTTTTCGAAGCTCTGTCAGGAGATTCTTGCCGACAAGCCCGTGAATGACTTGGACGAAGCGTTTGCCGCTGGTGGATCATCCGCCGGCGCACGTCCGAAGGCTTACGTGAAAAGAGAAGAATCCGAATGGCTCGTTAAATTTCCTTCGAGCACGGACTCCAATGAGATTGGCGTCATGGAGTATGAATATTCACACGCCGCAAAGGAATGCGGCATTGCTATGTCGCGAACGGAGTTGCTGCCGTCAAAAATCTGCGGGGGCTTCTTCGCAACCGAGCGCTTCGATCGCAACTCCGCAGGAGAAGGCGTGCATATGATTACTGCATCGGGGCTTTTGGAGGTGTCTCGTCGGTTCCCCGCGCTTGATTACAAGCATCTCTTCCAGGCAACGCAGATGCTCACCCGCGATTTGAGCCAGGCGTGGCAGGTGTTTCGCTTGATGTGCTTCAACGTTTTCGCCCACAATCAGGATGATCATTCGAACAACTTCGCATGGCTTTGCGAAGAAGGTGAATGGGGTTTTTCGCCCGCATACGATTTGACGTACAGTACATCGTTTGGCGGAGAGCATGCGACAACGGTGAACGGAAAAGGCAAGCCGACCATGGATGACATCCTTGCGCTTTCCAGTGAGGTTGGACTGCCGTTACGCAAGGCGAAGGTGGTTGCTCAGGAGGTTCAAGCGCGCTGCAACGAATTGCTGAAATCGCTTGGTTTAGCCTGATTGAACGAGATTTGCGATTCGGAGTCCAATGATTGCCGGACTCAAATTGCTTGCGCTTAACCTTACCTGAGCCTTCGTGGTTGACGAAGCGGCGGCAATGCTTTTGTGTCTTGTGCTTCGCTTTATACTTCGTCAGGTTCTTCGCGCTACGCAACGTCATGAAAAAAACGCCGATGTTGCCCGATTATGCGTACGAAGAAACGTATGGCTTGAACTGGCCGCTGGTGTATCGCCTTATGGGCGACTGGCATCAGCAGCACATCGATTGGTCCTGCACCGTTCGGATAGCGCTGGGGCAATCGACGTGTCCGGGTTCCGGAGTCCCGTGCGGCGTGCGGGGTCGTAGCGCTTGCGGGGCGCGCGTGTAGTAAGAGTATGAATCCAGAATAAACGGGAAGCCATCGGCAACGGTGGCTTCCCTTGCGTGAGCAGCCGAATTATTGTCGGCTTGCGGTTAGTTTGCGTCAGAGTCTTTCCAAGAGCCTCCTTCTTGCGCTCCCGATAAAACATACATGGTGTCGGCCGCACGTTTCGCAATGGCTTCGGGCGCATTCTCTCCCTTAAAATCGCTTTCGAGCCAACGAATCAAAAGCCATACAAGACCTGCTGAAATGGCGGCGCGGCAGTCGTTGGCGTTTGGGCGAGGTGCCCGTATACGTTGCGCCGAAAAACTCCACGCTTGATCATCACGTTCTGAAGATGAAGGATGCCACTGACGCCATGTTCGCGTTCGGGCAGCGAAACGGCGTGCGCTATAAGTTCCAGTGCCCAGCGGTGGCACTGGTGCGCGATGATTCTGGACACATTGTGGGCCTGGTGGCGCGTGAGGATTTCGACAACGAGGTGTACATCCACGCTAAGGCGGCCGTTGTTCTGACGGCTGGCGGCTTCTGCAACAATAAGGCGCTCCTGGAGAAATACATTCCCACTGCGGCAATGGGCTGCGCATCAAGCTACCTGGTGGGCGGCGAAACGGGCGAGTGCTTCCGCATGGGCTTGGGTGTTGGCGCCGATGTTTCGGGGTTCAACAGCTCGGCGAGTTTCGATGGCGGCGTGGACTGGGAAGCCGAAGGCGGGCAGTGGGCGCGTTTCCTGTACGATGCCATTGATGCCGATGTGCTCAAGCGCCGCGACGCTCTTGAAGAACTTGAGGCTGACCTGGGGTTTGCGCCGGGTGTGCTGACCAAGGCTGTGGCAAAATGGAACGAGTGCTGCGAACGCGGCGAGGATGATTTTATGTATCCCATGCCGCCCGAATGGTTGCACTCCATTACCACACCGCCTTTTTATGGGTGCCGTATTGGCGGTAACCTGTATGGAACGAAGGCCGGTCTGCTTATCAACGACCAGATGCAGGTAATTGGCACGAACGGCCTGGTCATTCCTGGTTTGTATGCCGGTTGGCACACCGCTGGCGGTGCGTGCGGCGAGAACAGCTATATTGGCGACCCCATTTTGGGATCTCTTATGGGCGACGTTGGACTGGCGTTCTGCGGCGGCTACCTATGCGGCACTTCGGCGGTAGAGCACGAATTGCAAGGCGTAGAATAGAAAAGGGGCGTGACGAAAATGAAAGAATCAATGCGTGTTATGGTGCGTCCTTATGCCATTTTGTTCGCCATTTCGCTGGTGGTGGCGCTGCTCGCCCGTATCGGTCTTGGCATTATGGACGCGGCGGACTGGTTGGCCTATGACTATATTTCGGCATCGAACGTACCCATGCTCGATGTGATTTGCTCCATTTTGACCGGATCGGCGTTTGTGGCGTTCCTATTCGCGGCGGGCGCAGTGCTGCAAGCGGCGTTATTCGCGAAGGGCGTTAAGGGCGCGGGCATGCCGGCCGCGGCGTTTTTGTGGGGCTGGGCTGCAGCTTTAGTGTCGCTGGTGTGTCTTTTGGTGGTTTCAAGTGGTATTTTGTCGGGCGTGCAGGTAGGCTCCATGAGCAGTAAGCTTCCTGGTGCGCCCGTGCTCGTGCTGGCTGCGGTGTGCTTCACGGCGTTTCTTGGCACGCTTTTGGGTGCTGCCTCGCAAGTTATCTGCGCATGTCTTTCGCGTGCCGAAGGACATGCGAGTTGGAATTTGGTAGGCTCGGCGGCGGCATGTGGCGCTGTGGTCATGGTGCTCACCGTTCTTACGTTTTCCGCGATTAACACTGCCAGTCCGAACTTGGCGACCGTAGGCGGTTTGTTGGTGGTGGACTGCCTAGTGAATGTTGCATTGCTGCTGATAGCTGCCAAGTTTACGAAAAGGGATGTCGTGATTGCGCAATAGCTTTACAGCGTGATTTTCGTATAACGATTTTGGGAAGGAGTCTGCGCGGCGCGCGGGCTCCTTTTTGCGTGTGGGTCAGGAATTTAATTGTGCCAATCGACTATTAGTCTGTTGACGATATCGGGGTGCAGAATAATAATTCTAGCAAACATGAATCAGTTCTTTGACCTGGATGATTGCCATTGTTTCTTTACGGACGAACCGTTGGCTGTTTGCGGCAACTCTTGCGCGATGGTCCAGGATACCCGCTCTGGCAAGGCCTTTCGCATTGAGGGCGATCGCAGCGTGCATTACGGACCGTTCCCCGGTTGTGGCAACATTCCCTACGCCGCTGATGGGTTGCTGCTGCTGCGGGGGCTGTTGTTAGAAGTTGCTGCTGGGGCCGCCGCGCGTGCAAGCAGGGGCTATTGCATTACGGTCCCTGTGCCGCCGACGCGGTCGTGCTGCCGCGTGTGTGAGCGGTTATGATGAAGCAAGGGGCGGAAGTTTGCTCCGTTTTCTTTGCGACTAGGGGAGATGTCATTCGCTGACAAGGGGGCCGTTCTTCGGGGTGGCATTGCTGTTTACTGTTTGGGGCGCTTGGGTGGTGTTTTTCTGCTGGTTTCGTTTCCGGGTGCTTCATTTCGGCTGTTTCGAGGGCATGTTGTTGAAAAAACGCTTTCAAATTCGAAGTTGATGCAGGTTGGAAGTAGGTCGGGGAGGCAAATCGGGCTGTTTTCGAAGTAGGCATCGTTGCAGGAAAATATGCTTTGGTAAAGCACCAGCTCAGAACTATGTCCAGTTGAGGCATATTGCAACATCAAGTCAATCCCGCAATTCGACCTACTTCCAACCTATTACAACTTCGAATTCCAGGTCCAAAATCCAACAACATGGTATTGCGGCTAGCCGATGCGTGGATTTCATGCTGCCGCCGCGACTGCATACTCGATGCAGATATGGCTTCTGCCTACCCGGTAATGCTGCGGGCGGAACGCATGCCTTTGTCCTGAATCGGGACTATTACGTAGCAACGCTTCATTTGTTTTGTAGGCTCATTAAAACGTGGCTATTTCTTGAATGCTGTGGTATTTTGAGCTGGGATTTTTAAGAGTGCCCCTCACACGTGGGGATGATCCCGAATTGGAGGAATTCATGAAGGCAAGACAATACGATAAAGTTAAGATCTCCGATGGAACCGTCGGGATTCTTGTCGAGGACTTCGGGGATGGATGGTTTCTTCTAGAATATGAGCTACCCGACGACCCGATTGCGATGAAAGAAGTTGAGCAGGGACAGATCGTCGAGGTTTTGCAAGAGGCTTTCGACTGAAGCGTGCCTATACCTTGCGCGTTCCATCCTTCTTTCCGTTGAGAGCGCCTATAACCTGGCTAGCGCAAACGATTTCGTTTACGTTGGCGGCGGCTTTAGCAAGGTGGGCTATCGTTGCCATACCTGTGGCCAATCGAGGGCTTCTCGATCTATCAAGCTTCCAGCAGGATGTCAACGTGTCCCCCGCGCACGCGAGGACGATCCTGCACGCGTTACTCTATTCGAATACGAGGAAGGAGCACGTATTATGGAGCACTTTGGGATAAGATACACAGACGACATGACCGGTGAATACAGTGAGTACGTCATCGATTCCGTCGACCTCCTTAACTCGCAGCTCGCAGCGCATGGGATGAGCTTCTTTTTCGACACGATAGACGTCCGACAGCAGATCATCGGCGGCAAGCACTGCTGGGATATGTTCGGATGGGTCGTTCCAAACGATTTGGTCCCCGATTTCGAGCCGACCTGGCTTGCCAGCGAAGACGAGGAACTCGAAAGCTATAACTGCTACGTCTGTGCGAAATGGGAAGACCGAGGCGGCTTCCCGCATGCGGTCATCGACGGCGAGCTTCCCGAGGAGGCCTACGAATGAAGAGCGATTTCTCAGGAGGCTCGCATGGCATCGGATGATTTCGAGGTGGTGGCCTTCAAGATCCTATCGTGCCTGTACCGGTGCATGAAGGGCGGAAAGAAGGTATACATCGCCGCGTCGCGCACCTGACGCGTGGGCGCTGCAGCAAGCAAACATAATGCAAAAGACAATCCGGAAAGGCCCCATCTCGGGGCCTTCGTTGATTCAAGCCATCCGCACGGGTGGCTTTTTCATGCAGTGACGTGTCCCGCACGGTGAGAGAAGGAGGGAAGCATGGAAGACGCTACCCGGGAGCAGGGGGAGCGGCGGAAGGCAGGCGTAGCTCATGGGAAGATGCTATCCGCACACGCGAGGATTCCCTATACGCAGCGATAAAGCCGCTAACAAGTCGGGGAAACGCCGTTTAGAGGGGCATTCGATTCATGTTGTTGAAAAAACGCTTCCGAATTCGAAGTTGATGCAGGTTGGAAGTAGGTCGGGGAGGCGGATTGAGCCTTTTCCGCGCTAAGCGTCGTTGCTGGATAATTCGCTTCAATAAGACACCAGTTCAGAACTATGTTTAGTTGATGTATATCGCAACATCGAGCCAATCCGGCAATTCGACCTACTTCCAACCCATCACAACTTCGAATTTCAAACCCAAAATCCAACAACATAGGTCGAATACACATGCTGCAATGCGCTTGAGGCAATCGATGCGAGCGATTGCTTGCACACGTGCAAATGGTTTTGGTGCGATGGGTCGAAAGCAGTTGCTGCGGCTTAAATCAATTATTGCGCGGAGCTCTTTTCTGCATATCCGATGTTTGGTATATGCGAACATCGCGAAACGACTACAATGGTAAAAAAAATGCAGGAATGATTTCGGGGTAAGGAGACGATAATAGTGGCAGAAGCAAAGAAAACCAAGGTGAAGCTCACTCGATCAGCCGAGGATATCGCCGCACGCAGGAAGAGCGACTCCGAAGGCTGCCGCATGATTTCCCCAGCGCCATCGACCAAGAAGGGAAAGTAAACTTTTGAAGTCGGTTTGCACAAAGATGACGCTTTGCGGTTGCATCTACGGCCAAGCTGTGGGCGATGCGCTGGGCGTTCCTTATGAGTTTATGCCCCGGAACTCGTTCGAGTGTGTGGGCATGGACGGATTCGGAACCCATAGCCAACCCGCTGGCACTTGGAGCGATGACACGTCGATGGCTCTTGCTATTTGCGACAGCTACCGAGAGCTTGGGCGTATCGACATAAACGATATTCGAGAGAAGTTCATCTCATGGTTCCATGATGGTGCGTATACCTGCGATGGGCTCTTCGATATCGGTAACGCAACTGCGGAAGCCCTCCGCATCGGACACGGGCTTGCGGGGGAATGGGATAATGGCAACGGCTCGCTCATGCGTACTCTGCCGCTCGCCTTCACCGATGCAACTGACGATGAGATTCGGGAGGTATCTGCGATTACGCACGCCCACTCAATATCGACCGATGCGTGCGTAGCGATGGTCGGTGCCGCGCGTTCCCTTATTGCGGGTGCAGATGCTCGCGAAACGGCTTTTGCTTATGGCGTTGATCCCGACAAGTCCCGAGACAATATTCGTTCAGGGGGATACGTCCTTCACACGTACGAGTCGGCGTTATGGTGCCTTGCGAACACATCGAGTTTCGCGGAATGCACGCTTGCCGCGGTAAGCCTTGGAGATGACACGGACACAACGGCCGCCGTTGCGGGAGGGCTTGCAGGAATCGTATATGGGTACGAGGGAATTCCGCAGGAATGGATTGCGTCCCTGCGGGGCAAGGCGATGATAGAAGCCTGCCTTTTCTAGCATTCTCCGCACGCATGGGGAGCTTGGCGTCATTCATCCAAGCGAAGTGCTGCCTGTAATTCTTAGACAAATAGCGGGATGTGAAGGGCGACAGGTGTTGCACCAGGCGGTGCGGCGGACTTTTGTCGATGCGGTATATGCCGCAAACGATGTTCGGGCATGGACGTTAATGCGCGACAGGATCGCGCGCGAATGCGGCCATTAAGGAGTTCATGGCATGGATCTTGAAGACGATTTCGTTGTTGCTGATGGTGATTTCTTCGATTTCATGTTTGATATCGAGTGCGATGTCTTGGAAAGGATCGGCGATGAGCAGGCTCTGCGAATCCACGAAAATGATAGGCGTAGGGGTCGAGAAGCCTACGAGCGGGAATTAAGGGAAGAAGGTCTCGACCCAAAGGGTTTTGAGTAGTTGGGGTTCAGGCCCAAAATCCAACAACATGGTATTGCGGCTAGCCGATGCGTGGATTTCACGTTGCCGCCGCGGCTGCGTACTCGATGCGGATACGGCTTCTGCCTACCCGGTAATGCTGCGGGCGGAACGCATCCTCCGACCTGGATCGGGGAGAATGCCCTTCTTGTGGTAGGGTGTGCGATGATATGGACAGGTGAATAATGGTGAAACAACTATAATGAGTAAAGTAAAGTGGTTCGGTTAGGGTTGGGTTGAGGTGGGCGACGTAGCTGCGTTTCTCGCGCTTGTTGTGATTGATGCTGCGCGCACATTGAGCCGCTCGGAGGGAAAGGAGAAACAACCATGCATCCGCCAACATTCATACTTGCGCCTTTTGTGTTCCTGTATTCGGTGATCAAAGCGATTTTCGATTGCATGAAATAGCCCGGATTGGATGCGGGCCGTCACTCGGTCGGCCAAGGCGGGCAAAGCGTTCCCCACACGCATGGGGCGATCCTGTGTTCGCGAGACAGAAGGTGTGATTTATGACAATATCGTTTCGCGAAGCACTTGAAATCGCGCAAGAGAAGTATCCGTATAAAATAAA
>CAKTXN010000066.1 GCA_934630905.1 uncultured Eggerthellaceae bacterium | reverse complement strand
GGAAGTCATCGGCAGCAGTTGACATGCGAGCCAAACGGCGCACTACTTCATCGGAGTACGTTATGCCGCTGGGGTTTGAGTACTTGGGCACGCACCACATGCCTTTAATGGTGGCGTCGCTTGCAACGAGCGCCTCCACTTTGTCCATGTCGGGGCCATCTTCCAACAGGGGAACGGGAATCATGTCAATTCCGAACTCCTCGCAAATAGCGAAATGGCGATCGTAACCAGGAACAGGGCAAATCCACTTAATGCCGTGGCGATAGCTGCTCCAAGGCTTGCCGTCGCCCACGCCGAAACGCATGATGCGGGAAAGCGTGTCGTACATTGCCAGCAAGCTTGAGTTGCCATATACGAATACGTTTTCCGGCTCAGTATCAAGCATGACTGCCATCAGGCGTTTTGCTTCCGGCAGACCATCAAGAATACCGTAGTTGCGGCAGTCGGTACCGTCTTCGCTAAAGCAGTCTTCTACGGTTGCAATGTTGGTGAGCATGGGGGTGCTCAAGTCAAACTGTGCCGCTTCGGGTTTGCCGCGTGCCATGTTCAGCTTAAGGCCCTGCGCTTTGTAGTTGTAATATTCGCTGCGTAAAGCGTCCAGCGCGGTTTTGAGTTCGCCACGCGTCATATTCGCAAATGCTGTCATTGATGCTCCCTTCATTTCGCTTAGGGCACTCTAAATCAATTATGCATTATAGGCAGCCTGGTTTGGTAAGTGTTTCTAAGTGATGAAAACAGGCGAAAAAATGCAATCACGTGCGGTTTTTCGCGGCGGCTCAGCAAGCGCGCTCTTTTTCAAAGAAGCAAAAGAGCCCGCGAAAGGCGTTTGCGAACGCGCCTGTGGAAGTTAAAACTGCCTGTAAAAACGCAAATACGAAGGGCAAGATACGAACACCATACGTAAACGAAAAGAGCGAAAGTGAGTACGTATCGCACTGGGTGGGAGCAAGATCGGCACGCCGCCAAGGGCACAATACTGCTATTCGCCGAGCAGGAAACACCGCTCTCGGCAATTATTAAACGTTTACCAATTGCCTTCAGACGTAACGAGATTTTTTCGTTATCATACACAAGGCTAAGTTGGCAACACAAATTGCGCTTCAAAACGAAGCGCGTCTGTGGTAGAAAACGGCAAAAGGAAAAGGAAGGGAGCCAGGGCGTGTCAATCGTGCTTGCTGTCATCATCGGTGCCGTTGTGGGTGCCGCGGGTTTTATCCCCGTGTTCAAGATGGCAACGCGTGCGCGCAAAATGCTGGCAACGAACAGCGCGGGTTCGCTGGGTCTGCTTGTTCTGAGCCTTCTGATTTCTACTCTTGTCATGCTGGCAGCTATTGCTGTGTGCGCCAATTTTGCACGGGATGTGTTATTGCCTTTCGTTTTGGCCCTGGTGGTGGGTTTGAGCGCAACGGCAATCATATATGGTGTCAACTCGAATAGAAAAAAGCAGTAAGAGGAAGGGTTCTTTATGGAACTTACCGGCGATGCGTTAGCTGATATTGCTGAACCGATCGAGGAACTAAGCGGCTCGTTCGCTTCCGTTCCTGTTATTGATTTCGGATTCTTCAGCATTACGCAGTATACGTTTTGGCTCATCATCATTATGGCGCTGGTGCTTATCGTGGTTCTTGCCGCTGCAAAGCGCGTAAAGCTCAAGCCCGAGGGCCGTTTTGTGGGCATGGTCGAATATGGTTACGATGCCGTTCGACGCAACATGGGCGAAGGTGCTATCGGCCACGGCTTTGAAAAGCACATGCCGTTTTTGGCTTCGCTGTTCTTCTTTATCCTGATCGCAAACGTTGTTGGCCTGATTCCCGGCGCTAAGACTCCCACAGGTTCTTTAAGCATTACCTGGGCATTGGCAATTGCTTCGTTTGTGTACTTCAATTACTGGGGCATCAAGGCTAAGGGCGGCCTGGGCTATCTGAAGTCCATCGCTCCTTCGGGTCTTCCTAAAGTGATGGTCCCCATCATCTGGTTCTTCGAACTCATCTCTTTGATTCTTCGTGCGCTCACGTTGGCCGTTCGTCTTTACGGCAACATGTTCGCTGGTCACATGATTCTGGGCATCTTCGCCATTTTGACTCAGGTGTTTATCGCCGAGGTCGCTGTTGCGGGTGCAAGCTTTATTGCCGCACTGCCGGCTATTGCCTGGTTCCTGTTCCTGGTTGTCATGTACGCGCTGGAGTGTTTGGTTGCGTTCCTGCAGGCGTACGTGTTCACCATTCTTTCTGCCGTTTACGTTGGTCTGGCAACCAGCAATCACTAATATCTTGGTTACTCTGCCTGGAAAAAGCCCAGGCTGGTACATATATAGGTAACTAGTTTCAGGGAAAGGCCCTGGAACATCCAACAAGGAGGAAACAAACAATGGAGACAACGATTGTTCTCGCCGCTCTGAAGGTCGTAGGCTACGGCCTGGGCACCCTGGGCCCTGGTATTGGTCTGGGTCTTGCAGCTTATGGTATGTGCATCGGTTCCGCACGTCAGCCCGAGCTTGCCGGCAAGCTGTTCACCAACGCCCTGATCTTCGGCGCTTTGGCTGAAGCTTTGGCCTTGATCGGCTTTGTTACCACCTTCATCTTCTAGTTCTTGCTAAGCAAACACATCGAATTAAGAAGGAAGGTGGAATGGTGAAAACAGGAAAGAAACTGCTGGCCGCAACAGGCTTGGCGTCTGCCCTCGTTTGCGCGCTTCCAACCTTCGCGTTTGCGGCAGAAGAGGGTGGCATTTCAGCAATCCTGCCGGACATGAATGAGTTTGTTCCTATGCTCATCGCCTTCATCATCATTGTTGTTGTGCTGGCCAAATTCGGCTGGCCCATGTTTGAAGGCATCATGGTTCGTCGCGAGACTGCCATCAAGGAAAGCCTGGAGAAATCCGAGGCTGCTCGCATCGAAAGCGAGAAGTTGCTGGAAGAGTACAAACAGCAGCTCGCCGAAGCAAAAGCGCAGGCGTCTCAAATCGTTGCTGACGCAAAGAAGGCCGGCGAATCTGTTAAGGCCGACATCGAGGGCAAAGCCCAGGTGGAAGCCGCTAACATGATCGAAAAGGCGAAAGTTGCCATTGAAGCCGAAAAGAAGCAGGCAGTGCATGAGCTGCAAAGCTCCGTTGCCGACTTGACGGTTTCTGTTACGGCTCGCATCGTGGGTGAAGATTTAAGCGACGATGAGCATCGCGCAATCATCGAACGCTACGTGAACGAGGCAGGTAGCTTCAATGCCGAATAACCGCCACCTTGAACAAGGAAAAGTTCTTACGTATGCATCTGTCCTGCTTGACAGCGCATACGAGGCTGGTGGCCAAGACGCCGTTCTCGAGGTGCGCGACCAGTTCGAAACCATCGTCAAGGTGATTCGTTCGAACATGGACCTTGCAGGCGCATTGAGCGACACCTCTGCTGAGCCCGCGCGTCGTGCGGATGTTGCGCGCGGCACGTTTGCGGCGTGCAACCAGGCTTTGGCTGAAACGCTGGCCGTCATGGCAGAGCGCGGCGATGTTGACCTGGTGAACCGCATTTACGCGAGCTTTGTGGAGCAGCTTGAACGCAAGTTGAACGTTGCCATTGTGGACGTTACCACGGTAGTGCCCCTGGACGATCATCTGCGTGAGGTAATTATCAATAAGGTTGAGGCCGATTTGGGATCCAAGATCGTTCTTCGCGAACGCCTTGATAGGTCCCTTCTTGGCGGCATTCTTATAACAGCAGGCGGTAAGCGCATTGATGCTTCGGTAGCTAGCAAGCTCGAAGTTGCGCGCACCGCACTTAAACAAACTACGGACGGAGGTGAATGCTAGTGACTGAAATCACCGCACAGTCCATCAACGATGCTTTGCGTCAGCAGCTCGACAAGCTGGATACCAGCGTTGAGACGCGCGAAGTGGGTACCGTTATCTCGATCGGCGACGGTATTGCGCGTATCGATGGATTGAAAGACGCCATGGCAGGCGAACTTCTGGAATTCGTCGGGGCGAATGGCCAATCCGTATTCGGCTTGGCTCAGAACCTTGAAGAAGACGAAGTGGGCGCCGTTTTGCTGGGCGATGTCACCGCAATCAAGGAAAACGATCAAGTTAAAACAACGGGTCGTATCGTTGAGGTTCCGTCGGGCAAGGAAATGCTCGGCCGCGTAGTGAACCCCCTCGGTATGCCTATCGATGGCAAGGGCCCCATTAAGGCCGAAGGCTATCGCCCCGTTGAATTCAAGGCTCCGGGTGTTATCTCCCGTAAGCCGGTTCACGAGCCCATGCAGACGGGTATCTTGGCTATTGACTCCATGATTCCTATCGGACGTGGTCAGCGTGAACTTATCATTGGTGACCGTCAGACCGGTAAGACTTCGGTTGCGGTAGATGCCATCATCAACCAAAAGGGTCAGAACATGATCTGCATTTATGTTGCAATCGGCCAGAAGGCATCCACGGTTGCAAATATCTGCCAGACCTTCGAGCGTTACGGCGCCATGGAGTACACCATCGTTGTTTCCGCTACGGCTTCTGATTCCGCACCTTTGCAGTACATCGCTCCTATGGCGGGCGCTGCAATTGGCGAATACTTCCTGTACAACGGCGAAGATGGCCAGCCGGCTTCCGCTACGAATCCGGGCCGTCACGTGCTCGTCGTATACGATGACCTGTCCAAGCAGGCCGTTGCTTACCGCCAGATGTCGTTGACCCTGAAGCGCCCCCCGGGACGCGAAGCATATCCTGGCGACGTTTTCTACCTGCATTCACGCTTGCTGGAACGCGCCGTTAAGATGTCCGATGAGAACGGTGCCGGTTCTATGACCGCTCTGCCTATCATCGAAACCCAGGCTGGCGACGTTTCTGCATACATTCCGACCAACGTTATTTCCATTACCGATGGTCAGATTTACTTGCAGACCGACTTGTTCTTCCAGGGTCAGCGCCCCGCTGTTGACGTAGGTATCTCCGTTTCCCGCGTTGGTGGCGCCGCGCAGATCAAGGCTATGAAGCAGCAGGCAGGCTCCTTGCGTTTGGACTTGGCTTCATATCGCGAACTGCAGGCATTTACGCAGTTCGGCTCCGATTTGGACAAGGCTACGCAGGATCAGCTGACGCGTGGTGCTCGTATGACCGAGCTGCTGAAGCAGGGTCGTTACCTGCCGATGCCCGCCGAAGAGCAGTCCCTTGCTATCTTCGCAGGCAACAAGGGCTTCTTGGACGACCTGCCTGTTTCCGATGTTGTTCGTTTCCGTACGGAAATGCTGGACTACATCCGCAGCGCAAAGCCGGAAGTTCTCGCAATGCTCGTGAAGGAACAGAAGTACACCCCCGAAATCGAGGCTGCAGCAGTGGATGCCATCACGGCGTTCAAGGCACAGTTCGCTGTCTCGGAATAGGAAGGTAATGTATGCCTAACCTTCACGACATAGAAAGGCGCATCGGCTCCGTCACTTCGACGAAGCAGGTCACTCGCACCATGGAAATGGTTGCGGCCGCCAAGATTCGCCGCGCAACCGAGCGCGTCGAAGCCTCAACGCCGTATTCCAACTCCATGATGGAAATGCTGGCACATGTCGCGCAGCAGGCGGGTGGCAGCGGCAGCGCCCTACTGAGCAAGCACGATGAAATCAAAAACGTGCTGCTGGTTGTTGTCGTGTCGGATAGAGGCCTTGCGGGCGGTTTCAACACAAACGTGTTGCGCGCCGCAGAGCGTCTTATGAAAGAAAAGCAAGCTGCCGGCGCTGCCGTGCAGGTTGTAGCATGTGGCAAGAAAGCGCTGGGCTACTTTACGTATCGTAATGTGGCTCCCGCGCTTGAGTTCAAGGACATGTCCGCCGATCCTACGGTGGAAGAGGCCTCGAGCATTGCCGCTTATGCAATTGGTGGATACGAGGCGGGCAATCTTGACGAGGTGTATTTGATTTACAACCACGCCAAGAATGCCGCCGAGCAGATTCTTCGCACTGAACTGGTACTTCCGGTTGATACCGAATCACTTTTGGGCAATGCGAAGAATGCGGAAGGCGAAGAGCAAAGCGCTTCTACGGGCGTTGAGTTCGAGCCCGATGCCGAAAGCGTTTTGAACGGCCTTTTGCCTGCTTACGTGCGCACCACGTTGTACCACGGCCTTATTGATTCGGCTGCTGCCGAGCAAGGGGCTCGTCGTACGGCCATGAAATCGGCGACCGACAACGCCAATGAAATGGTTCAAACTTTGACCCGAGTATATAACCGCGTACGCCAAGGTGCTATTACCACGGAAATCACCGAAATCGTGGGTGGCGCTGCGGCATTGGAGGAATAAATGGCTGAGACTATTGAAAATGCATCGGCCACTAAGGGCATCGGACGCATTGTTCGCATCGTCGGCGCTGTTGTCGACGTTGAGTTTTCGCCGGAGAACATGCCGGCAATTTATAACGCCCTGACGGTCCATGCAACTACCAAGGCTGGTGTTATTGACACCATCCTTGAGGTGCAAATGCACCTCCCGGGTGACTTGGTCCGCTGCGTGGCCATGTCGTCCACCGATGGTCTGACTCGCGGTATCGAAGTAACTGACACTGGTTCTCCTATCATGATGCCTGTTGGCCCCAACACTTTGGGTCGCATTTGGAACGTTATGGGACAGCCTGTTGACGGCAAACCGATGCCCGAGATTGACAAGTGGATGCCCATCCATCACCCTGCTCCTGCATACGAAACGTTGACCACTTCTACCGAGATCTTCGAAACCGGTATTAAGGTTATCGACCTGATCGAGCCCTACGTTAAGGGTGGTAAGACCGGTCTGTTCGGCGGTGCTGGCGTAGGCAAGACCGTTTGCATTCAGGAACTCATCAACAACCTGGCTCAAGAGCACGGCGGCACATCGGTGTTTACCGGCGTTGGCGAGCGTACTCGTGAGGGTACCGACCTGTTCATCGAAATGAGCGAGTCCGGCGTTGTAAACAAGACCTGCCTGGTTTACGGTCAGATGAACGAGCCTCCCGGAGCACGTCTTCGCGTTGGCTTGGCAGGCCTTACCCAGGCTGAATACTTCCGTGACCAGGGTCAGGACGTTCTGTTGTTCATGGACAACATTTTCCGCTTCACCCAGGCTGGTTCCGAAGTATCCGCTCTGTTGGGTCGTATGCCCTCTGCTGTAGGCTACCAGCCCACGCTGGCTACGGAAATGGGCGACCTGCAGGAACGCATTACGTCTACCACGACGGGCTCCATTACGTCCGTTCAGGCTGTATACGTTCCTGCCGACGACTTGACCGACCCGGCTCCTGCAACGACGTTTACCCACTTAGACGCAAAGACCGTTCTCTCGCGTTCCATTGCTGAACTGGGTATTTACCCGGCTGTTGACCCGCTGGACTCTTCTTCTCGCGCACTCGATCCCGAGATCGTTGGCGAAGAGCACTATCGCGTTGCGGTAGGCGTTCAGCAGATTCTGCAGAGCTACAAGGACCTGCAGGATATCATTGCGATTTTGGGTATGGACGAGCTTTCCGAAGAGCAGAAGCTTACCGTTAACCGTGCGCGTAAGATCCAGAAGTTCTTGGGTCAGCCGTTCCACGTGGCAGAGGTCTTCACCGGCAACCCCGGTAAGTACGTTAAAGTCGAGGATACCGTGCGTTCCTTCGCCGAGATCCTTGATGGCAAGTGCGACCACATTCCCGAGCAGTGCTTCGTTTATAAGGGAGCCATCGAGGACGTTTACGCCGCATATGCCGAGATGCAGAAGGCTGAATAATGGCTGGGCTTGTATGCGACATCGTAACGCCTGCAGCAAAGTTGCTCTCTGACGACGCTTATATGGTTGTTGTGCCGGGCGTCGAAGGTGAAATGGGCTTCTTGCACGGACACGTGCCGCTGGTATCCGTTCTTGCCGACGGTGTGGTTCGCATTCAGGCAGAAAATGGCGGAGAAATGAAACGTTTTGCGCTTCAGGGCGGATATGTGCAGGTCACGGGCCAGAAGGTTATCATTTTGGCAGACCGCGCAATTCCTGCTGAAGACGTTGACGCGAATCAAGTGCGCGAAACGTTGGCTGGACTTGAGGCTAAGCTCGCCGAGCTTACGCCCGAGGAAGCCGCGCTAACCACGCTTGCCGCTGATATTTCCTGGTGCGGTGCTCAGCTGAAAGCAGTCGCTGCGTAAGATCGCAACCACCTATAGTAGCTAAAGAGGGAAATCCTTCGGGGTCTCCCTCTTTTTTCAAATTACCCCCTTCACAAAACGGCGGGGGCTGGTATAATGACTAACTCCAGCCGCGGAGGCCCTGCTCGCAGGGCGCGCCGCAAACGGGTCGGAAAATTTCTTGAAAATTTTCCTTGACACGGGATGCGGGATGCTGGTATAGTTCTTTCTTGCGCCGCAACGAGGCGCGAGCGTTGGGCACGGGCCCTTCGGCACCTTGAGAACCGGATACTGTGACGAACCGAGGGCATCTTTCGATGCGCCTCGGAAGACAGATTGATACATGCCAGAGAGTACATTTACATGATACTTCTTTGAATTCACTTTTATTTTTCGAATTTTCAAGAAACCCGTCGGTTCCCTCTCACGGGAAACCGGCAACCAAGATCGAACGGAGAGTTTGATCCTGGCTCAGGATGAACGCTGGCGGCGTGCCTAACACATGCAAGTCGAACGATTAAACCGGCTTCGGCCGGACATAGAGTGGCGAACGGGTGAGTAACACGTGACCAACCTGCCCCCCGCTCCGGGACAACCGCTGGAAACGGCGGCTAATACCGGATGCCCCGGGTTCCCCGCATGGGGTTCCCGGGAAAGCCCTGGCGGCGGGGGATGGGGTCGCGGCCCATTAGGTAGACGGCGGGGTGACGGCCCACCGTGCCCGCGATGGGTAGCCGGGCTGAGAGGCCGATCGGCCACATTGGGACTGAGATACGGCCCAGACTCCTACGGGAGGCAGCAGTGGGGAATTTTGCGCAATGGGGGAAACCCTGACGCAGCAACGCCGCGTGCGGGACGACGGCCTTCGGGTTGTAAACCGCTTTCAGCGGGGACGATTATGAAGGTACCCGCAGAAGAAGCTCCGGCTAACTACGTGCCAGCAGCCGCGGTAATACGTAGGGAGCGAGCGTTATCCGGATTCATTGGGCGTAAAGCGCGCGTAGGCGGATGCCTAAGCGGGACCTCTAACCCGGGGGCTCAACCCCCGGCCGGGTCCCGAACTGGGCGTCTCGAGTGCGGTAGGGGCAGGTGGAATTCCATGTGTAGCGGTGGAATGCGCAGATATATGGAAGAACACCGACGGCGAAGGCAGCCTGCTGGGCCGACACTGACGCTGAGGTGCGAAAGCGCGGGGAGCGAACAGGATTAGATACCCTGGTAGTCCGCGCCGTAAACGATGGACGCTAGGTGTGGGGGAACCATTCCTCCGTGCCGAAGCCAACGCATTAAGCGTCCCGCCTGGGGAGTACGGCCGCAAGGCTAAAACTCAAAGGAATTGAC
>CAKTXN010000065.1 GCA_934630905.1 uncultured Eggerthellaceae bacterium | reverse complement strand
AGCGTTTCGGGAACGGGGTCGTGCAGCGGGTAGTCGATGCTTACCGGCACGGCGAAGGCGGCAAAGTACGTATCGTAGACCTTGCGGAACTGCCCGATGCTTGCCAGCGTATCGCGCAGCGCGATGTTCTTGATGGGCAGCATGGTCAGGCAAACCTGGTTCCATAGCTCCATGGCGTCGTCAACGCGCCGATTGATATCCTGAAGCCCCTGATGAAACAAGGTGTCCATGTCGTCGCTTGCCAAGCGCGCCAGCGTTGCGGGGTCTTCCAAATCGTGCGCGCGCAGCACGAAGCGAATGGAGTCAAGCAAGTCATGCGCTTCAAGCGACGTAATGGAGGAGCTGCCGCCGCACGTGTACAGGCGGCACTGCTTCACGAACAGGCGCATAAGGCCGTCTTGCACTTTGGCGGAAAGCTCGGCAAGGTCTTGCTTATCGATTGTCTGGTCGGCGGTTCGCAGAAGGGTGACGTTCGCAATCGCATCTGCTGCGTTGCAAGCGTTTTCCCTGGTAGAAACCGTGTTCGTTGGTTTTGAGGTTGACGTCGGGGCTGCTGCCGCCGCATCGTGCATTGCAACGCCTTGCGTGCCTCTCGTGTTTTCGCTATTCAAAGTCATCGTCCCACTTCTCTCCCTCAAAGCCCGGCGCAGTAATGTCATCGACCCACTCGCTGGGGTCCCAGGGGCTTGTTATGGCCGCCGCAGCTGCATTGTCAAGCGCTTGCTGGCCCTCTTCCATTGCCTGCGCGAACACTTCGCTCACGTTTTCCTCGAATTGCGGAACCTCCGTGGTCTGCGTCATGTCGGGAATAACTTCGCGCTGGCGTTCCTCAAGCGTGCCGGTCTGCGTATCGTATGCCTCCATGACCATGTCCAGCGTGCACGTGGCCAAAAGATCGAGGGTGCCGCCTGCATCGCCGTCGAACAGAAGGCGCATGCCGTCGATGATCTCGTCGTCGAAAATCTCAACGCCTGCCTGCGCGCGCAGCTCATAGAACTTCTCTTGCAGCGCACTCAGCGTGTCGGCGTAATTGAATTGCTCCAGGTAAGGCGAAGAAGCAAACCCTTCGATGACCTGGATGGTTCCCGAGGTGCCAAACTCCACGCGGTCGTGCGCATTCAGCAGCTGGCAGTGTGCAACGTCCAGCTCGTGGGCTTGCTCATGCGTGAGTGAGAGCCCGAACTCCGCGGTATCCTTGTTGCAGGCCACAATCTGGTTTTCGCGCTCTTGCGCGCCGCGGTCGGGCGCAAGCAAGTCGAAGATGCTACTCATGTGCAATCCTTTTCGTTTGATAAAGGCCGTTTTCGCTTGTCGCGAATCCGAGCGAGCGATAATAGGCGCGTGTGCCCACGGCGCTGATCACGTTCATTTCGTTATAGCCGGCGTTGGCAGCAATTTCGCATGCCCGCGCGATGAGCTTTTTGCCTAGACCCAGATGCTGTGCGTTTTGGGATTCGCCATCAATGTGCGCCGCACGTCCATACACATGTACCTCGCGAATCATGGCTTGTCCAGGCAAAATGGGCGCTTCGACGCCAAGCGTTGCCAAAGCGTTGCGCAGGGGAAGCGACAGACGCAAAAAACCTGCCAGTTCGTTTTGCGGCGTGACCCACTGCAAGAAGAACTCGCGCGAAACCGACGTTTCATAAGGCACCACGTCAAGATGCAGCTCAGAGAGGTCGGTGGCCTTCCCCTTGATCTCGCGGTAGCGCATTTCCTGGATGCGTTCGCCGGTTTTTGCGGCGGAAAGCTCGGCTAGCTGGCGCAAGTTCGTTTTTTTGTTGCCAGCAATAATGTCGTCGCTTGAAATGTCGCGGATCATGCGCGATATGCGGCAGTATGCGGGCGTGGCGCAAATGTCGTGCACCAAGATATCCAGCAGATCTTCTTCGGAGTAAGCATGCCATTTTCCCTGTTCATAAAGGTGTTCGAGCTGTGTTCCCTTGGTGAGTACGCACGGGTATACCTTGATTTCATCGGGAAGGAAGTGCTCGTCGGTCACGAATTGTCGGAAGTCCTCTTTATCGCGTGCCGGCGTTGAGCCGTAAAGGTTCACCATGAAATGCGTGTGCAGTTTGAAGCCGAACAGGCGCAACAGCGCAAAGGCGCGCTGGATTTCCTGGGTGCTGGTGGCTCGATGATTCGCGGCAAGCACGGCAGGGTCAAGGCTTTGAATGCCCATCTGGATTTTCGTGCAGCCGAAGCGGCGCGCACGCGTGAGCGTTTGCGGTGTGATGGTGTCGGGACGCGTTTCGATGACCAGGCCCACGCAACGGTGCTCGGCGGTTTCGTTTATGCGTTGTTGCTGTTCAAGCTCGTTCGCGTCGGCGATTTGCCACGCTGCCAGGCACTGCCAAGGGCTGTTTTGCCCGTAGAGCGCACGGTGCGCCTCGTTGAATGTTGCTGTGCCTGCGTCAATTGCCGCCTGAGCGGGTGCGGCGAAGGCGCTCAGGGCCTCTTCGGTTTCGGGAATGCCCGTTTGTTTGTAGCGTTCACGCAGTTCAGCTGCGTATTCAGGGACGCTTTCGCCGTCGTTGAGTGCGCGGAACAGCTGCGTCATGTACCAGTATTGGTAATCTTCGGGGTAGTCGGTCCAGGTACCGCCCAGCACAATAAGCTCCACTTTGTCGGTGGTGTGGCCCATCTCACGCAGAGCATGCAAACGTGCCGTGACCTGGAGGTATGGGTCAAAGAAATTACGCTCGGCGCGCTGGCAGGCGGGTTCGTTCGACAGGTAGCTTTTCGGCATGCGAATATCGTTGGGGCAGTAGATGCAGTTGCTCGAGCAGCCCCACGGTTTCGTGATGACCGTGATGGTGGCCACGCCCGAGCTGGTGCGGCGCGGCTTGATTTGCAGCAGCTGCACCAAAGCGCGCTCGGTTGCGGGGTCAATGTTCCAGCTTTCCCAGCGCGCGGGGTCGTTCGCCTTCGTTTTCAGGTAATATGGCAGCAGCTTCTTTTTTGTGTAGAACTGCTCGCTTTGCCCCAGCGGCTTGTTGTAAGCGTGCAGCAAGCGCACAAGCTGGGCGGCGTCAAACGTTTCGCCCGTGGCAGCGGCGCGGCGCAGGGCGGCGGCTATGTCTAAAATGATTTTTTCCATAACCGTATATTTTACAGGATTCTTTTGCAGGATTCGTGGGAGAGCATGGACGTTTCAACGGCAAACATACTGAATCGCACCACGCAGGCGTTCTACGCGGCGCAGGCGGAGTCGTTTTCGGCAACGCGGCAGAGTGCATGGGCAGGCTGGCAGCGTGTTTTGGCTGATACGGGCTGGGAAGGCGAAAGTGAGGGGCATGTCGCTACGGTGTTCGGGAATAAGGCGATGCGGCCGGGCGAAGGTGTGGTTGTCGGTGATGGGCTGGCAAGCGGCGATGGCGCGGATGGCGCGGACGGCGTGGTGCGCGCTGGTGCATTGGACGCTGCAGGTGTTACGGACGATGGCACGGACGCGGACGCAGAGGAAACCCGGCGCCATCCCGCTGGTGTTTTGGACGATGGCACGGGCACGTCTGCGTTTCGGACTTCGGAGTTTGGGGTTCGCTCGTCCACCGTGGATGCTGCGGGCGATGGCGCAGGCGCGGGCTTGCAACGCGAGGGCGCGTTGCGATGCGGTGAACCGGAAGATGCAGACGCATCCGCACCGCTCGTGCATCGCATTCTGGACGTTGCGTGCGGAAACGTTCGGTTCAAGAGTTTTCTGGAAGGCGCGTTGCCGAACGCTACCTGGGATTATCGTGCTGTTGATGCTTGCGAGCAGTTAGTCGGTGCGCCTGCGGGCGTTGCTTTCATGCCGTGCGATATTGTTGCGACGCTTATCGAAGGTCGTGCTTTGCCGTTCGCGCCCAGCGGTTCTGAAGGCGCGGGTACTGCGCCCGCTTCTGGTGAGCCCACGGGCGTTGCATTTGTTCCCGCCGGATCCGCGGGCGATGCACGCGAAGACGCGCCGCGCGAAGACGCAGTGCGCAAGAGTGCCGGCTCCGAAGGCGCGAACGCGGATCTGACCGTGTGCTTTGGTTTTTTTCATCACGTTCCAGGATGCGCGGCGCGGGAGCGTTTGCTGCGCGCGCTTTGCGCAGCAACGGTTCCGGGTGGACTTGTTGCCGTGTCTCTGTGGCGGTTTATGGACGAGCCTGGCCTGGCGAAAAAAGCACATGAGTCTCATGAAGCTGCCTTAAGACACTTCGCTGAACAGGGATTATGTTTGAATCTTGATGCGAATGACTACCTTTTAGGTTGGCAGCAGGCTCAGGGTGTTTTCCGTTATTGTCATCATTTCGCCGATGAGGAAGTAATGGCGCTTGCGGCATCGGTGAGCAATGTTGCACAGCTTGCCGATTGCTTCCACGCCGATGGGCGCACGGGCGATTTGAACGAGTATCTTGTCTTTCGTGTCCGCTAGCATGCGGCGATAGTGATTGTTTTCGTGCTCGTTCGTTGCTTGTGGAGGCGATTGTCCCTGCGCTAGTTTGTGGGTGGCTATAGTGTTTGTGTTTTACGGTAACCGCCACTGCCGATTGCGTTTTCGCGTATTTTTGTTGAGCATTGCAGACTCGTCGCATATCTTCTTTGCATTTGTGTCAGCATATCCGTGCTGATGACCAGTTTATTCGTCCGTTTGCGGGTATGGGCGGTGCGGGTTGCGCGATGAGTTTCACAATGGATGCTGGTATTTTGAGCGATATCTTGGGCGCGCTTTGACATACGAGCACGCGCGCTGCGCAAAGCAGATAAGGATAGGGGTATACAGGCATGAATATTGTTTGCTTGGATTTGGAGGGCGTTACCGCGCCGGAGATTTGGATTGAATTTGCGGAAGCAACGGGAATCCCCGAGTTGCGAAAAACCACGCGCGATGAACCCGATTACGACAAGCTTATGCAGTATCGTCTTGCCATTTTGAAAGAGCACGGTCTGGGGCTTAAGGAAATTCAGCAGACCATCGCAGGCATTGACCTTTTGCCGGGCGCTCGTGAGTTTATGGATGAGCTACGTTCGTTTGCCCAGGTCATCATCTTGAGCGACACGTTTGAGGAATTTGCTCGTCCTCTTATGGAAAAGTTGGGTTACCCCACTATTTTCTGTCATCAGCTCGTGGTCGCTAAAAATGGCGAAATCACTGGCTATAAACTGCGCACCGATGATCAGAAGTACAAGGCGGTTCGTGCGTTCCAGTCTTTGGGCTTTGATACCATTGCTTCTGGTGACAGCTACAACGATGTGCGTATGATTCAAAATTCCAAGGCAGGTGCACTTTTCCGCACCACTGATACGCTCAAAGAGCAGTATCCAGAGATTCCTGCGCTGGAAACTTATCAGGAGCTTTTGGATTTCATTCGCGCGAACTGGTAATTTGGAGCATTATTCTCCCAGTTCAGCTTGCCAATCGAAGTCGGCGGGCGGAGTAGTAGGGGCGCTGGTGTCCTTGCCTGCTGCGCCGCCTTCGGTTTCGCTTGAGCTTGTGTTCTCCACGAATCCGCTGCCGTCCCATTCGCAGGCAGCCATGTCCACATGGCTGTTGTCGGCAAAGGTCACGCCTTCTGCTTCAAGCAGCTCGCGTTGAACGCCGGGGCCGCCAAAAATAAACCCTTCGCACAGGCTGCCGTCCTTGAAGAGTACGCGATGACAGGGGATGTTTTCAAGCCCCGAGCCGGGTGAGGGGTTGTTGCGCAGTGCGAATCCTACGTAACGGGCGCTGCGCGGGCTGCCCATCAGGCGCGCGATGGTTCCATAACTAGCCACTTTACCAGCGGGAATGCTTGCAACAACGCGATATACTCGCTGCGAAAAATCACCCATGCTTTTCTCTTTCTTTCGAGGTCTCCGTTCCGCGAAAACCTTTCATTGTTGTCGATTATTGCTGTCGTTGTATGCGGCTGCAGCGCGTGCGGCGTGGGGGATGCGCCGCTGCGATACGCTTCGCGCCGTGTCATATGACCCGCCATGTCGCGTGGTCTGCTGAGGCGTCCATTTTCAGTGCGCGCTGGTCGATCGCCGCCGCTGTTCCGTTTGCCTTAGAGTGCCGTTCCCCTCACGGGACGGAAAAGCTTGTCGGTATCCACGCCTTCGTGCTTCAAGAGTGCGATCTTCTTATCTAAGCCGCCCGCATAGCCGGTAAGGCTTCCGTTTGCGCCTACTACGCGATGACAAGGGATAATGACAGAGATGGGGTTGTGTCCCACGGCTCCGCCCACAGCAAGCGATGCCATATGTTCTTTTCCCATAAGCTCCGCAGCTTTTTCGGCAAGCTCGCCATAGGTAGAGGTCTGTCCATAAGGAATTTCGCAGAGGAGCTTCCAAATGACTTGGCGAAACTCGCTGCCTTGTGGTTCAAACGGCAATTCGGAAGTCGCAGGTTTTTCTCCTGCATAGTAGCGGTCAAGCCATGAAAACGCTTTCCGGATAAGGGGATGGTCCGAGTTTTCCGTAACGATGCCGCGGGGCATGCTGGCTCCGAAATACTTTTGGCCTTCCATCCATAATCCCACAATAGCCTGATTGGTTGCTGCTACCATGACGCGTCCCATAAAAGGCGTTTCGTACCATGCCGTTGCGATCGCTGGCATGTTTTGATGCTTCGCGACCGCCTTGGGCTTCTTCGCTGAAGCTCCCGGCGATGCTGCACCAGCTTCTCTTCCCGCTTCTCTCGATTTTTCCGCTTTTGCTCCTCTATTGACTTTTGCTTTTGCGTGTTCGCTCTTCGCGATCTGCTTACTCTGCGTTTCTTGCAATTCTGCTTGTTCGGTTGTCCACATGTTCATCACCGCATATGATCTCCAGGGCCGCCATTTTTCTGCTGCTGCGACAAGCTCTTTTTTCTTTTTGGTGCCCAGAAATTTGATTATCCCCAGGTCAGTAGCGGGGAAGGCATCGCTCCAACCCATGGAGCGCATCGCAATGTAATGGGCGGTCCATTCGCCAATGCCGGGCAGCTTTACAAGCTCTGCAATCTTTTCTTCAGGTGTTGCCCCTCCTTTCGCGCACGGTTCAATTGCTACGGGGTTGCGTTCAAGTAACTCCGCCAGCGCGAGCATGGTCCGACAGCGCGTGCCGATAATGCCAAGCGACCCAAGTGATTCCTCGATGGGCGCATTTTTTGCCAGCGCACGTATGTCTGCAGGAGTGGGGAAGAGGTATTCCAGCCCGGGAATGTCTGTATCTAGGGGTGTCCCAAAATGCGATGCTATGCGTCCTGCCAGGGTACTTGCTCCTTTCACGGAAATCTGTTGACCCAGCACGGCGCGGCACGCCATCTCGAAGCCGTCGTAACACCCGGGAATACGTGTTCCGGTAACGAATGAGCCTTCGTGATATTCGTTCATGCTCTCCAGCTTGCTTCCGATGGCGGTAGGGTTACGCTCAGTATCAAACAGGTGTTTCAAACGCTTCTCTAGGTAATCTGTGGCGGGAGCAAGATTGTCTGCAAATTCGATTTCTATCTGGGATTTTGCCAAGCTATTTTCCGCGTGAATCCATCCGCATAGAACATTTCCGCTGCCATCGTAGGCGCGCACGGTGCGCCAATAAGCGCCTTGCTGCACCGTTTCAACGCCAGGTATGGCGCGCATGGCAAGAAACGACAGCATGCGGTCCCAGCAGTAAGGCAGCAAATAGGGCAGTGAGAAATGGTTGGCGGTATTCATGGGCGGCCTTTCTTTTTTTGCGGCATTCATGATACTGCGTTATCGATAAAAAAGCAAACAAATGTGCGTTTTTTGCTCTAAAAAAGAAGGGACTCTCGAATCGAAAGCCCCTTGAGTGCCATGTGGTTGCTTGCAGGATGCGCACCGAACCCACGTCAACACCTTATCTTGCTTCTTGTTTTCTGGCTCCAACCAGAAGCTACGCGGTGGTTGCGTGAAGGTCGGCTAGCTCTAAGCTTGTGGGGATAAAGCCGCCATCTGCAGAGCGTTGCCGAAGAATCGACCCGCGCCGTTCTTCACATTGAACGCCACGTGCTCGGGGTCGTTCACCACGCTGCCCGCCAACATGTCTACGCCCCACTTGAACAGAAATGGGCTCATGATGACGCTGGGGCCCACGAAGATAGTTTTCGCGTCTTTTGCCAGGTCAATCAAGCGCGGTGCGGTCTTGTTGATGAATGTGACGCCGGTGATGAACGCAAAATCCTGGCTCGGCAGCACGTATTCGCAAGCGGGGTCAGGCGTGTCGATGACGGAGTGGCAGTCGCGCTCGAGCACCGTTAGCTCGCTGGCGTATTCCTCGATGCGCTCGACATGAGGGAAATGGCCCACGATGGTGATTTTCTTGCCAGTGGATTCTTCGCGGAATAGCTCGAACGCGTCCATTTTACGGATGCTTCCATCGGGCAGTTCAACGGGATCGTCGTAGATGCAGCCCAAAGGATCAAGCAGCTTCTTTTGGGAGTAGTACGCGTTGATGGCCGCAACGCCCAACGACGCCTCCGCAAAGTTCCAGCTTTTTGCCAGCTCAGCGACGGTGCGTAGCGGCAGCCCGCGCAAATCCATGGTGAACTGGCGTGGCGCGCCGCCCTTACAGGTGAACGAAACGCCCATGCCCCAGGTGGTGTCCACGTAGGTCCATTGGGTTCCCAGGCAGTAATCCGTTACGATGATGTCTTCTGGAATGCCGCCGATCAGGTGATTGTACATTTTCCAGGGGGTGTTGTGATCGAGCGTTTTCGGCAAGCTGATAATTTTGTTTTCCGATTTATTAGCGCAGCAATCTCCCTCGGCACAGCCCATGATGTTTTCCTTTCTCTTGAAATATTCTTGTTCTAGATTGATATGCAAATGAGAATAGCATGAGCGCTCGAATAAAGCGAGGTTTTCTCTGTTCTTTGCTGGCTTCTCTCACGGTTGGGTTTGAGATTCCAGAACTTTGATGCCGTGTATCAGACGATGGGCGCTTGTGATTGGGCGGTGTGAGCTGCTGCCAACACCGTTCCTTTTGCGGATCGATGCGGGCATCATTGTTTGCTGCGGCATTGAACGTCTGTGCTGTTTTTAACCCAAACCGTGGTGTAGGGGTATTGCTGCTCTGGGGATCTTCTCAAGTGTTTCCCCAGCGGTCTCTCCGCTGCTCCTTGATCTGCGTGACCCATTACCGTCTGAGATAAGCCACCGATGAACTTCGGTGGCGATCATTCGGCGCATGGCCTACAGTTTTGCCAAGCTCCGAGGGGTCGCCGATCGGGCGTCTCCGGATGGCCGTCTGCCCCTGCCCCCTCGAGGGCTCGGGGGGTGTTGCCACCCCCTTGTTGTTCAGCGCGGTTCTCTCAAATGCTTCTTCCGTCGGCTTATCCGCTTTCCTCCTCTGCGGCAGTCGTGATATCGAGTGCTTGTTGTTAAACGGCTCTTGAATTCGGGCAAATCAACGATATTCGGTGGTCGAGGCCCGCATATCAGGGATGTTTTTGGTGTATGCGTTGCGTCTTGGAGGGATTCCTTGGTAAAAACCCAGGTCAGCTTCACGCCTGCTCGATACCACCCCATGATGTCGAATTCTGAACCACCGATTATCGTGCATTTGCCTGAATTTACCCCTGGTTTTCCAACGCGCGCGGGTTGTTTTGGGGCTCATAGATTTCGAATCCACGGCGGGTCGCTGTGGAAAAGCAACTCATTAAGAGTATGTTCTTTTCTGGCGTCCCATCGTAGAGCGCTTGCGGGCCGGCGCAAATGAGCTTTTCGATTTATAGTGCGCGCC